>CAYUGU010000020.1:0-21441 GCA_964444345.1 uncultured Bacteroides sp. | reverse complement strand
AATCTGTCACTCTGACCGTCACCGTTACTCCTGAGAACACCACCGACAAGACCGTTGTCTGGACAACCTCTGACGCCCAAGTCGCCACCGTTGACGAAAACGGCGTAGTGACCGCCGTCGGCGAAGGCTCTGCCACCATCACCGCCACCTGCGGCGAAGTCAGCGCAACCTGCCAAGTGACCGTCAACAAGCCCGTGCCCCCGGTGGTTAACGCCGATAAGGTCACCATTGACTTCACCGAAAAGACCCTCGAAGAGGGCGAATCTGTGACTCTGACCGTCACCTTTACTCCTGAGAACACCACCGACAAGACCGTCGTCTGGACAACCTCCGACCCCGAAGTCGCCACCGTTGACGAAAACGGCGTAGTGACCGCCGTCGGCGAAGGCTCGGCCACCATCACCGCTACCTGCGGCGAAGTCAGCGCAACCTGCCAAGTGACCGTCAACAAGCCCGAGCCCATCGAACCGCCCGTGCCCCCGGTGGTTAACGCCGAGAGCGTCACCCTCAGCGACGAAGCAATCACCCTCGAAGAAGGCGACACCGCCACGCTGACCGCCACCGTCAGCCCCGATGACACTACCGACAAGACCATTGAATGGAGCAGTTCCAACCCGCTCGTGGCCTCCGTGAGCGCCGAAGGCGTAGTGACCGCCCTGACCGCCGGAACCGCCTCGATTACCGCAACTTGCGGCGACGCCTCCGCTTCCTGCCTCGTGACGGTGACCGCCAAGATTGAAGACTCAATTAACGCCATTAACGCCAACGACGCCAACCGTAAGGTCTATGACCTCCAGGGCCGACGCGTCAAGAATCCCTCCAACGGCGTCTACATCCAAAACGGCAAAAAAGTAGTTGTCAACAAAAAGTAAACCTAATCATATCTCATGAAATTTAAGAAACTTACAACCCTCGCCCTGAGCGTGCTCGCCTCCGTCGGCATAGTCCATGCCGACTGGGCCTTCCGCGACCACCGCTACAGTTCGCTCAAGGCCACGCCGTCGGACAACATCGAAGTGATGTTCGTCGGCAACTCAATCACCAATATGCACGAATGGTGGGAAGCCTTCGGTTCGCAGCAGGCAATTGCCGGCCGCGGCAACTCGGGCGGCATTACCTCCGAAATCCTCAACAACCTCGAAAGTTATATCGACGGCAAGCCGAAGAAACTCTTCCTGATGATCGGCACGAACGACATCTCGACCGGCGGCTCGCTCGAAAAGGGCCGCGAAACCGTGCTCAACATCCGCGCAACCCTCGAGCGCATCCAACTCGAATCGCCCGAGACGGAAATCTACATGCAGAGCATCCTGCCCCGCAAAAACCAGAATGCCACGCTGAAATACTGCAACGACCTGCTCGCCGAACTTTGCGTCGAACTCGGCGTCAACTATGTTGACCTGACCGAGACGATGAAGAACATTCCGAGCGACAACATGTGGTCCAACGACGGTCTTCACCCTCAGACCAAGGGCTACTCCGCCTGGACTCACTTCATCGAAGACAAGGTAGGCTACAAATCGGTCTACCCTATGCCCGACGAAATTACCTCCTATCAGGGCCAAGGCGCCGGCTCCGACGCCTCGCGCACGGCTCAGTTCCCCTACCTCCCCGTTAACGAAGGCGACATCCTGATTTTCGGCGACGACCTCGTTCACGGCGGCGAATGGCACGAACTGCTCGGCTCGCCCAAGGCCAAAGACCGCGGTACCCACTGGAGCACGGGCGGTATCAACCTGGTTCAAGGCAAAGACGTAATCAAGGCGACTCTTAAAGGACGCACTACCAAACCCTCGGCCATCGTAATCAACTATGGCGAAGGCGGTAAGGTCGCAACTAACTATGGCCTGCTCGTTGAAGAAGCCAAGACGCAGGCTCCCGGCGCGAAGATTATCTGTATGTCGCTCCCGCCCCGTTCGGAAGCAAACGATGCCGACAAGGCCAACGCCGACTTCAATAACAACGTCGTTAAGACCACTGCCGCCGACAAGGGAGTCACCTATCTTGACATCTACACCCCTATGGCCGCCAACCGCGCCAAGTACATCATGCAAGGCTCATACGTTTCCGGCCCCGGCTACGCCCTGATTGCCGAGAAACTCGCCGAAGTGCTCAACGACCCGGACCTGAAACCCGTAACCGTGGCCGACGCTGACGCCCTGATTGCCCGCCGCGACATCCGCTCGATTGTCGGCAACAAGATTACCGAGGCCATCAAGTTCCGCGAAAACCTCAGCGACGAAGCCAAGGCCGTATTCCAAAAGGACATTGCCGAAGCAGCCTCAAAGATTTCGAACACCATGACCCGCGCGCAGGCCAACGCCGCCGCCGAGAAACTTGAGGACGCAATGTATAAAATCACCGGCTCGATGCTCCCCTCAGCCTCGACCGACGAAGAGACCCACTGGTACATTATCCGCTCGGTGCGCGGCAACCGCGTCCTGACCACCGAAAACGGCAAAGCCGTGGGCGTGGATTCCTCTCCCAACCCTCAGTTCACGTTTGGCCATGACGTCTGGAAACTTATTGACCGCGAGGACGGTACCTACAATATCGTCAACATGCTCGGCGAATATATCAACGCCGACGACGTGGAAAACAACACCGGCATGAACGCCACCGAAAACGTTCCCGCCGGCGGCTGGGACTTCGACCTGAGCCACGTTGAACCCGGCACGTTCGTAATCTTCTCCGACGAAGCAGGCAACGCCCAGTGGAATCAGTCGCAAAACGCGCCCTTTCCCGTTCTTAACTGGCATCCGGCCAATACCTACCCTATCCTTAGCGACGAAGGCTCCACCTTCACCTTCGAGGAATATTTCGGCGAACTGATTGAGCCGCTTCATACCGGCTGGTACCGTATGGCTATCGAGACCGGCAATGTCCCCGACGCCGGCAAGCATATTATCAATGCCGACCCGGAATTTAAGCAGAGTAACACAAACTTCTATGCCCTCCGCTACGATCAGGAGCAGACCGAATTTCCCGCAAAGGAGTTTATTCACCTGACCGTCAGCGGCTCAAAGCACGCTTTTACCGGCTTGAATGGCCACGGAATCAAGGAAAACTGCACCTCTGACCGCCAATCCGTTTCAGACGATAATCCCGCCATCGCTCTTCAGGAATCAGGCTTCTACACCGTCGGAAAGTGGAACACTTACACTCCTCCGGCCACTCCCGCCGCCAATTTACCCCAAAGCGCACCTAACCCTCAGGGCTATACCTATGTAGGCAAGTCCTCCGGTTCGAACAATACCTTTTCGCTACGCCCCGTTGACGAAGAAACCCTCGCTCAATATGACATCTGGACCGTTGACCTGACTGCCGTGGCCTCCACTATGGTCGGCACTGATGTTAAAGTGACCCTCGACAACCCCGCCAACAAGGGCATCACCACGGTCTTCAACGGCGGCAAATTCTTCCTCACCGCCGGCGCCGAGATTACCCCCGACCAATTGAGTTTCACCACCCTGAACTCGCAGGAACTCGACGACCCGTTTATCCACATCAACTCCGTCGACAAAATCATTCAGATTGACTATACCGACCCGAACCCGGACATTCCCGTTTCGAGCGTCGAACTCGAAGACGAAAGCATCGAAATGACCGTAGGAGACACGAAGAACGTCCGGGTTACCGTTAACCCCTCGGATGCTACGGTTCAGGACGTCACCTGGACTTCGAGCAACCCCCTGGTTGCTACGGTCGATGAGGAAGGAACCGTGACCGCCGTTGCCGTCGGCACCGCTGTCATTACCGCTACCTGCGCCGACCAGTCGGCCGAAATGACCGTCACCGTAATCGAAAAAGGCGAGGTAATCCCCCCCACCCTCACCCTCGACAAGACCTCAATCAGCCTTGAAGTTGGCGATACCGAAAAGATTACCGCCACGGTTGAAGGCTCGCCCGCGACCGACGAAGTGCCCACCTGGGCGTCGAGCGACGAAGCCGTAGCCACGGTTGACTCCGAAGGCCTCGTGACCGCCGTCGCTCCCGGCTCGGCCGTCATCACCGCCACCTATGCCGACCTGAGCGCGACCTGCGACGTGACCGTCACCCAAACCGAAGACGGCATCCTCGAAATCAGCCTCTCCGGCAAATCGCAAATCTATGACCTCCAGGGCCGTAAGGTCAACAACCCGAAGGCAGGCCTCTACATCATCGAAAACAAAATCACCCGCCTATGAAGGTAAAAATAGTTCTACTGACCCTCCTGTTGGCAGTTCAATCTATTTTTGCCCACGAATACACTAACGACACCGTGCGCTTTGAGCCCAAACAACTCATTGCGCCCGGTGCGCTTATTACGGTAGGGGCCCTCGGAGTCGGCGTCAAGCCCTTCGTTCAGGCCCGAAAATGGATAAATACGGAAATAGGAGTACATAACTGCTCACCCGCCGACGACATCCTCCAGTATGCCCCCCTGGTCTGCTATGCCGGGCTGGACTACGTCGGCGTCCCCTCGCGCCGCCCGCTGGTTGACCGCGCTATCGTCGGCGCCTCGTCGGTAATCATCTATGCCGCCCTGACCAACACACTCAAATATACGGTTTGCGAACCGCGCCCCAACGGCCGGCGCAACTCCTTCCCTTCGGGCCATACGGGCACGGCCTTTCTCGGCGCCGAACTCCTGCGCCAGGACTACGGGCCCTGGGTCGGCCTGGCAGGCTATACGGTGGCCTCGGGCGTAGGCGTCATGCGCATACTCAACGGGCGCCACTGGCTCAACGACGTGCTTGCCGGCGCCGGAATCGGAATACTCAGCGCGAGGGCCGGCGAATGGCTCCTCCCCTTCAATCGCCGCTGGCTCGGCCTCGACCGCAAGCGGGGTGAGCAGGTGGTTCTCTGCCCGGCCTACGACCCCTCGACGCAAACCGCCTCGCTGACTGCGGCGATTATCCTCTGATTTTGCATTTGCAAATGCCGCAGGGGGCTGAAATTCAGGATTTTGCGGTTTGTTGAAAAATAATTCTGTTTAAAATTGCAAATTATTGCGGGATTTTTTGTAATTTTGAGGGCAAATTATGGACCCTCAGATAATGGACCCGGTATATCACATTCCCGCACTCTTACCCCAAGTAATCGAAGGGCTTGACATTCGCCCTGACGGTATCTACGCCGACGCCACCTTTGGCGGCGGAGGCCACTCGCGTGCAATCTTCAACCTGCTTGGCCCTAATGGTCATCTCTACGTCTTCGACCGCGACGAAGAGGCCCTCGGCAACGCCTGGTCCGACCCGCGCCTGACCCCCATTCACGGCAATTTCCGCTTCATCGCCCAATATCTGCGCTACTATGGCGTCAAGGGGCGCGTTGACGGTATCCTCGCCGACCTCGGCGTCTCGTTCCACCATTTCGACGACCCCGAGCGCGGCTTCTCCTTCCGCTTCGACGGGCCTCTGGATATGCGTATGAACCGCCGCGGAGGCCGCAGTGCCGCCCAACTCCTTGCCGAGGAGAGCGAACAGCGCCTGAGCGACATTTTCCACCTCTACGGCGAGTTCCGTCAGGCCCGCCGCCTGGCCGCCGCCATTGTGCGCGAACGCGCCTCGCGCCCGGTCGACACGGTTGAGCGCCTCCTCGAGATTGCCCGCCCGATGATTTCCCCCAAGAGCGAAAAGAAGGAACTGGCCCAGATTTTCCAGGCCCTGCGCATTGAGGTCAACGACGAAATCAGCGCCCTGCGCCAATTTCTTAACCAGGCCCTCGAATCGCTCGCGCCCGGCGGACGCCTTGCAATCATCACCTACCATTCGCTCGAAGACCGCCTGGTCAAGAACTTCATGAAGACCGGGAGCCTCGACGGCGCCGAACAAAAAGACTTCTTCGGACGCAACCTCGCGCCCCTCAAGCCACTCAACAGCAAGCCGATAGTTGCTGACGAGGAGGAAGTTGAACGCAACCCGCGCTCGCGCAGCGCCAAACTCCGTATAGCCGTAAAACTCTGAATCTTAACGCTATGAGCAACGAACCCCAACTAAAAGACACAATCTTCAGGCGTATGGTCCAGGGACGCCTGATTTCGGGCCAATTCTTCATCAACCATTGGCTCCAGATCTTCACGATTATCGCCATGGTCCTGGTCTATATCACCAATCGCTACAGTTGCCAGCGCTCGATGGAACAGATTCGCACCCTGCGCGCCCGCCTCGAAGTGGTCGAGACGGAAAGTTTCCGTATTCGCGGAATCTACATGAGCCGGATTCGCGAAAGCGCCATGCGCGAACGCCTCGACTCCCTCGGAATTCCCCTTTCAGTTCAAACCCAACCGCCCTATCACCTCCCCTCTGATGAAAAAGAAGCCCATTAAGCCGAAAAAGAACAGCAAGCGCGCCGCCGTGCTTCTCCGCTACCTGATTGTGATTGCAGGATTCCTCCTGCTGTCAGGGTGGATTTTATATAACGGCTTCAAGAACTCCGTAGTCGACGCCCCCCACTGGAACTCGCTGGCCAACAAGGAACTGAGCCGTTCGTCGACCATAATCCAACCGGAGCGCGGCGACATACTCGCCTCCGACGGCTCCGTGCTGGCCACTACGATGCAGTTCTACGACCTGCGTATGGACTTCGGCTCCGAGGGCTTCAAGTGGAAGGCCTACGTGAGCGCCATCGACTCGCTGGCCGACTCGCTCCATGTCCACTTCCCCATGCCGGGCGGATTGCGCGCCTGGCAGGACAAACTGCGCCAACCCCTCAGTTACAAAAAGCGTCCGCGCGGCTGGCGCCTGCTCAAAAATGCCAGTTACGCCGACTATCAACTCGTCAAGACCTTCCCCTTCTTCAAGGGCCGTCGCACGGGCCATCACGGCCTGATTGCCGAGCCGGTCAAGCGCCGCCGTAACCCCTATGGCGACATGGCGAAACTCTCGATAGGCGTAGTCAGCGAAAGCCGCGAAACCGGCCAGATTCACGGTATGTCGGGCCTCGAATATGCCCTCGACTCGCTGCTCTACGGCAAGCCCGGAGTGGCCAAGAAAGTGAACTTCAACCGAGGCATAGGCAACTGGACCGACACGGCCGCCGTCAGAGGCTGGGACGTGGTCAGCACCATTGACGTCCAGATGCAGGACATTCTCGAAAACGCCCTGCTCAAGCGCCTGAAAGAGACCCGTGCCGAATGGGGCACTGCAGTGCTTATGGAGGTAGCCACGGGCGAAATCAAAGCGATATCCAACTTCGAAGAGTACCCTATCGGCTCCGGCTCGGGCGAATATGTCGAGGCGATGAACCGCGCGGTCCGCGGCTTCGAGCCCGGCTCGGTGGTCAAGACCCTCAGCATGATGATTGCCGTCGACGACGGCTACGTGACCGACATTGACTCCGTAGTCAATATCGGCGCCTCCTTCAAAGCCTTCAACCAGGGGCAGCCAATCACGGACTCGCACCATAACGCTCAGTTGACCGTAGGCGGCGTAATCGAGGAGTCGAGCAATATCGGCATGGCGAAAATCATGTCGCGCTTCTACCGCTCGCCCCAGAAATGGCATGACCGCATCGCCGCCCTCGGCTTCCTCGACAAACTCCATACGGGCATCGGCGAGGAGCAGGGCGCCCGCTTCCCGGTGATTCCCGTCGGCTCGGGCGGAATGGTTACGCTCTCGCGCCAGTTCTACGGCTACGGCTGCGAAATTCCGCCGCTCCACACGCTGAGTATCTATAACGCCATAGCCAACGACGGACGCTACGTTCGTCCGCGTCTGGTCAAGGGGCTGCGCCGCGAAGGGGTAGACTCGGTGATTCCGGTCGACTATGTGCGCCCGCGCGCCTGCTCGGAGAAGACCGCCAAGATGATGCAACAGATGCTCTCGCTCGTGGTCAACGGCTCGCGCGGAACCGCCCGCTCGCTGAAAAATCCTTACGTGACCCTCGCGGGCAAGACCGGCACCTGCTATAGCGTCGACCCCGCCACGGGTAAATACAACAAGGCGCAGAAGCGTCTGGCCTTCTGCGGTTTCTTCCCCGTCGAGAATCCGAAATACAGTTGCGTCGTCCTGACGTTCCATCCGCGTCAGGAGGCCTTCGGCGCCGCCTCGACTTCGGGCGTCGTGTTCCGCGAAACGGCTATCGGTCTCTACTCGCGCGGAATGTTGGGCGATACGCGCGACTACAACGCCGATATAGACCCCGACCAAGGGCCCACCCAGCCGGTAATCTTCGCCTCCGGCGGCAATAAACTGGCCGAGGCGGTCAGCAAGACCACGGGAGCCACCCCGCGCCGCATGGCCCTCGGCGAGACCCCCGACGGCGTCGGCGTCCCTAACGTCAAGGGTATGGGCCTGCGCGAGGCTGTAGCGACTCTTGAAAACGCGCGCTACGAAGTGACCTTCAGCGGCACGGGCCACGTCAAGCAGCAAGTACCTCCCCCCGGAACCAAGGCCCCGCGAGGCGCAAAAGTGCAACTCATCCTCTCCGAATAATCAAGTCAAAAACCACTCAACCTAAAAGATATATGCAACTCCTTCAACTCATACAGTCCGTAAAGGCCAAGCAGGTCCTCGGGCCCAAGAATCCGGAAATCACGTCGCTGACCTTCGATTCACGCAAAGTCACTCCCGGCGCAATGTTTGTAGCAATCCGCGGAACGGCTTTCGACGGCCATACGTTCATTCCGCTGCTCGAACATAGCGGCGTCGCCGCCATTGTCTGCGAGCAACTGCCCGACAAACTCCTGCCCTCAATCACCTACGTGGTGGTGGAAAACACGTCGATTGCCCTCGGACTGCTGTCGAGCGAATGGTTCGGCCACCCCTCGCGCAAGTTGAAACTCGTAGGAGTTACCGGAACGAACGGCAAGACCACTACGGCCACGCTCATCTACGAAATGGCGCGCCTGACGGGCCATAAGGCCGGCTTGCTCTCGACCGTCTGCAACTATATAGAAACCGAGGCGGTCCACGCCACCCAGACTACCCCCGACGCTTACTCAATCAACGAACTGTTAGCGCGGATGGTCGAGGCCGGATGTACCTACGCCGCTATGGAGGTCAGTTCCCACGCCGCCCACCAGCATCGCATTGCGGGCCTGACCTTTGCCGGAGGCGTCTTCACTAACCTGACGCGCGACCATCTGGACTATCACAAGACCGTTCAGGCCTATCTCCAGGCGAAGAAATCATTTTTCGACGGACTCCCCGCCGAGGCCTTCGCCCTGGTCAATGCCGACGATAAGGTTGGCGCCGTGATGCTCCAGAATTGTGCCGCCGGCCATTATACTTACTCGCTGCAGACCCTCGCCGACTTCACCTGTAAAATCATTGAGAGCCGCCTGGACGGCACCCTCCTGAGCCTTAACGGCAACGAAGTGGAGACGATGTTTACCGGGCGCTTCAACGCCTACAATCTGACGGCGGTCTACGGCGCTTGCTGCCTCCTGGGCTGGGACCGCGAGGAGGTGCTCAAGAACGTTAGCCGCCTGGTGCCAGTGGCCGGTAGATTCCAGGCCGTCAGGGGCAAAAACGGCGTGATTGCCATTGTTGACTATGCCCATACGCCCGACGCCGTTGTCAACGTTCTGGAGACCATCCGCGAGGTAGGTCCCAAGCACATAATCACGGTTGTAGGCGCCGGAGGCGACCGCGACAAGGGCAAGCGCCCCATCATGGCGGCCGAGGCCGTGCGCCTGAGCGACCGCGTAATCCTGACCTCCGACAATCCGCGCACCGAAGACCCGCGCGCAATCCTGGCCGATATGGCGGCGGGCTTGACCGACGAGACGCGCGAGCGCGCCGAAGTGGTGGTTGACCGTCGCGAGGCTATCCGCCTGGCCGTGAGCCTCGCCGAGCCGGGCGACGTGATTCTGATTGCGGGCAAAGGCCATGAGGACTATCAGGAAATCCATGGCGTCAAGCATCACTTTGACGACCGCGAAGAAGCAATGATAGCGTTACAAAATTAGAAAATTTTGCGGGTTTGCGAAATTTACGTTAAATTTGCATTTTGTTAGAAATACCTCTTTAAGAAAACGATTTAGAACGTGTTCTACTATCTGTTAAGTACCCTCGGACTGGCAGGCGAGACTTTGGCTCGCCTCTCAGGCTATGTGACCATCCGCTCGGGAGTGGCCTTCATTGTGGCGCTCCTTTGCGCAACGATTCTCGGACGCCGCATTATCAACCGCCTGCAACTGGCCCAGATGGGCGAGATTGTCCGCAACCTCGGACTCGAAGGGCAGACCAAAAAGCAGGGCACCCCGACCATGGGCGGAATCATCATTATCGTATCTATCCTGATTCCGGCGCTCCTGTTCGGCAATATGGGCAATGTCTATATGCTGCTGATGGTCGTCGCAACCATTTGGCTCGGCGCCCTCGGTTTTGCCGACGATTACCTGAAAATCAAGCGCCACAACAAGGACGGCATGGCCGGCAAATACAAAATCGTAGGCCAGGTAGGCATCGGCCTGATTGTCGGCCTGACGATGATGTACAGTCCCGCAATCACCATTCGCGACACCACTACCCTCCCCGTTGCCTCAGCCAACAACATAGTAGTTGAGCGTATCGACGAGGGCCGCGACATCAAGGCCGCCCAGACAACCATCCCCTTCGTCAAAAACAATAATCTGGACTATACCTGGTTCACCAAATGGATGGGGAGCGAAAAAACGGCCGAGACCGCCGGCTGGGTCCTGTTCGTAATCGTAGTAATCTGCGTAGTGACGGCCACGAGCAACGGCGCCAACCTGACGGACGGAATCGACGGCCTCGCTACGGGCGTCAGTGCAATCATCGGCGTGGCCCTGCTGATTATGGCCTATCTGGGGAGCAGCATCATCTACTCCTCCTACCTGAATATAATGTATATCCCCGGGAGCGAGGAACTTGTAGTCTATATGGCGGCGTTTATCGGCGCCCTGATCGGATTCCTCTGGTATAACGCCTTCCCGGCCCAGGTATTTATGGGCGACACCGGCTCGCTGACCCTCGGCGGCATTATCGCCGTCTTCGCAATCCTGATTCGCAAGGAGTTGCTTATTCCGCTCCTTTGCGGTATCTTCTTCGTTGAGGACATCTCGGTTATGATTCAGACCTTCTGGTTTAAACTGACCAAGAAGCGCACCGGCCAGGGGCAGCGCGTCTTCAAGATGGCCCCGATTCATCATCATTTCCAAAAGGATGCCACTCCGGGCGCCAATGTTCTCTGGAACAAGCCCGCCAACGGAATCCACGAAGCAAAAATCACCATACGCTTCTGGATTATCTCCATTCTGCTGGCAGCCCTGACCTTCATCACTCTCAAAATCCGATAAAAAAATCTCACCTTATATAGTATGGAAAAGCGAATAGTAATTCTCGGTGGCGGCGAAAGTGGCGTCGGAGCCGCAATCCTGGCCAAAGACAAGGGTTTCGACGTGTTTCTCAGCGATAGCGGCACGCTCAATCCCGTCCACGCGGAAACTCTCCGCGCCGAAGGCATCCCCTTTGAGCAGGGGGGCCACACCGAATCGCTTATTCTGAACGCCTCGGAGGTCATCAAAAGCCCCGGCATCCCCCCGACGGCGCCGCTGATTGTCAAGTTGACCGAACAGGGCACTCCGATAATCTCCGAAATTGAGTTTGCCGGGCGCTACACCTCCTCCAAAATGGTTTGCATCACCGGAAGCAACGGCAAGACTACCACTACGGAACTGACCTGCCACATTCTGCGCGCCGGAGGCATCGACGCCTCGGTTGCCGGCAACGTCGGGCGCTCGCTCGCGCTCCAGGTTGCCCGCGAGCCCCATGACGTCTATGTCGTTGAACTCTCGTCGTTTCAGTTGGAAAATATGTATGACTTCCGCGCCAACATAGCGATGATTCTCAACATCACGCCCGACCACATGGACCGCTACGACTTTGAGATGCAGAACTATATCGACGCCAAATTCCGCATTATCCGCAATATGACCACGGAAGATGCCTTCATCTACTGGCAGGACGACCCCGTGATTGCCCGCCAGTTGGAAAACGTATCGACCGAGGCCCGACATCTCCCCTTTGCCGAGCATCAGGAGGAGAACACCGCCGCCTATGTAGACGCGGAAAACGACCTGATTATCGGCGCCGAAAACAACCCGCTGAAAATGCCTCGCGCCGACCTGGCTCTCAACGGCTTGCACAACCTCTACAACTCAATGGCCGCCGGACTGAGCGCCAAACTTATCGGAGTCAAAAACGAAGATATTGCCCGCGCGCTGGCCGACTTTGAGGGGGTGCCCCACCGTCTGGAGCCGGTCGCGACAATTGACGGAGTGACCTGGATTAACGACTCGAAGGCCACGAACGTCAACTCCTGTTGGTACGCCCTGGAGAGTATGCCCGAGAGCCGCACGACCGTCCTGATTCTCGGCGGCAAGGACAAGGGCAACGACTACTCGGAGATTCTCCCGCTGGTTGAGCGCAAGGTGAAAGCCATAGTGGCTATGGGCCTTCATAACGAGAAGATTATGGAGTTCTTTGAGGGCAAAGTCCCGGAAATTGTCTCGACCAACTCGCTCAATGACGCAATCGACGCTTGCCGGCGCCTGAGCGCCGACGGCGACACGGTTCTTCTGAGTCCCTGCTGCGCAAGTTTCGACCTTTTCAGTTCCTACGTTGACCGCGGCAACAAGTTCAAGGCTGCCCTCCACTCATTGAAAAATCATGATTAAACATGATTAAACAAGATAAATCCCGATAAAAAATGTATCGCCAAGATAACCCTGAATTAGCCCTGCCGGAAACCTCCGCCGAAACGACTCAGCCCGCCGCCGAGCCCAAACCGGGCGTGACTCCCGTCAACCCGCCGGACACTCATATCTGGGGCGTCTACTGCTGCATCGTGTTCCTATCGATAATCGAACTCTACTCGGCCTCCTCGTTTGAAATAGCCAAGCAAGGGCTCTACAGCCCCCTGATTCGCCATGTCGGCTTCCTCCTTATCGGCCTGCTGCTGATGCTCGGCGTGCAGCGTATGCACTATCGCTATCTGGCGCCTATTACGTGGGTTTTGGCCATAGGCAGCGCCTTCGCCATGATTTACGTGATGTTTTTCGGCGAGATTATCAACGGCGCGCGCCGCGCAATCAATCTCCACTTTATGTCGTTGCAACCGGCGGAGTTCATCAAACTTTCGGCGGTCTTGCTGCTGTCGCTCCTGTTAGGGCGCACCCAATTGAAAAAGGACGAACGCATCCGCAATAACGGCCTGATAGCGGCCGTGATAGCCGTCGTAGTTATGTCGGCACTTCTGTTCACCCAAGGCCTGACGAACACACTGATTCTGATGGCCATCTGCTGCTCGATGCTCCTCGTGGGCTCGCTCGAATGGCGCAAACTGCTGATAATCATGGGCGTTTTCTGCGTGTTTGCCGGACTGGCCGGCGGCGTGAAAATGTATATGTCGCGCAACGCTGAAGAAGCCCCGGTCGAGACGCCTACCCTCGTTGACTCCCGAGGCAACGTCTACACCATTCCCGAGGCTGCGTCGGCCTCCGACGGCGCCGGCTCGCGAATCACCGACAAGACCTGGGGCAACCGAATCAAGCAGTTCTTTAACAACGACGTGCCCAAATATGAGCAGGGAATCAACGCCAAGAACCTCCAGGAGATGCGCTCCTATATGGCGCAGGCCAACGGCGGCCTCTTCGGCGTCTTCCCCGGCAACTCGCGCGAAACGTCGCGCCTGCCCCTGGCCTTCTCCGACTATATCTACGCAATCATCATCGAGGACCTCGGCTTCGTCATCGGCGGTTGCGGCGTCATGCTGCTCTACCTCTGGCTGCTTGCCCGCGCCTACATGATAGCGCGCCGCTGCAACCAGATGTATGCGGCCTTCCTCGTGACGGGCTGCGCCGTGCTTATCACGATTCAGGCCCTCTTCCATATGGCAATCGTCACGGGCGCCTTCCCCGTTTCGGGTCAGCCGCTGCCGCTCTTCTCCAAGGGGGGCACCTCGATAATAGTCACGAGCATTGCCTTCGGCGTGATGCTCAGCGTCAGCCGCTACAGCGTGCGCAACAAGAAGGGCGCCAGCACCCGCGACCTCCGCGCCGAGGCCGAGGCCCTGCCCGAAGAACTGCGCGGCGAAAACCCCACTCAATTCTAATCTTCTCTACCCTATCAGCAAATGGCAAAAAAATTCATCATAAGCGGCGGCGGGACCGGCGGACATATCTTTCCCGCGCTCTCCATATGCAACGCACTGCGCCGGCGTATGCCCGACTGCGAAATCATGTATGTCGGAGCGCTCGGACGCATGGAGATGGAGCGCGTGCCGGAAGCCGGATATGAAATCGTCGGACTCCCGGTGGCCGGCTTCGACCGCAAACGGCTTTGGCGCAACATCCCGGTACTGTGGAAACTGCTGAAGTCGATGGTCATGGCGCGCCGAATCGTGCGCAATTTCCGTCCGGACGTGGCCATCGGAGTGGGTGGCTACGCCTCGGGCCCTACGCTTAAGGCCGCGCAGCGCGCCGGAGTGCCTACGCTGATTCAGGAACAGAACTCCTATGCGGGAGTGACCAACAAACTGCTTGCCGAGAAGGCCGCGGCCATATGCTGCGCCTACGAAGGCATGGACCGATTCTTCCCGGCCGAGAAGATAACGATTACGGGCAATCCGGTCCGCGCCGCCCTGGTCGAATGTACGCTCTCGCAAGATGAAGCCAAGCGCCAACTCGGCTTCGACCCCGAAAAGCCTCTGGTGCTCGCCGTCGGCGGTTCGCTTGGCGCACGCACAATCAACCGCGCCATGGCCAAGTCGATCCCGGCCATCCTGAGCGAGGGCGCCCAGGTTATGTGGCAGACCGGCAAACTCTATATCAGCGAGTATGAGCAACTTGCCAAGGGGCGCGAGGGCGTCAGCATCTCGGCCTTTATCACCGATATGGCCGTTGCCTATCGTGCTGCCGACCTGGTCGTTGCGCGCGCCGGGGCCTGCACAATCTCGGAACTGACCCTTCTGGGGAAGCCGGCAATCCTCGTGCCGAGCCCCAACGTGGCCGAAGATCATCAGCGCAAAAACGCCGAAGCGCTCGCCTCGCGCGGCGCCGCCCGTATGATTTTGGACGCCGACGCCGACGCCCGACTGACCGGGCAGATTATCGACCTGCTGCGCAACACCCCCGAACGCCACAAAATCGCGGCCGAAGCCCTCAAAATGGGGCTCCCCGACGCCGACGAAAAAATTGTTGACCAAATACTCTCAATCGCATCCAATGGAAAGTAAAAATATATACTTTGTAGGCGCCGGCGGCATCGGAATGGCCGCCCTCGAACGCTACTTCCTCAACCGGGGCTGCAAGGTCGCCGGCTATGACCGCACCCGCTCGGACCTTACTGACGCGCTCGTCAACGAGGGCGTACATATTGACTTCGACGACGACCCGGCGCTCATCCCGACTGATTTCCGCAATCCGGAGGAAACCCTGGTTGTCTACACCCCGGCAATCCCCGAGAGCCACCGAGGCCTGCGCTGGTTTCGCGAAAACGGATTCAAGCCGGTCAAACGCGCCGAAGTGCTCGGCCGCGTGACGCGCCAACTCAAGGCCCTCTGCTTCGCAGGAACCCACGGCAAGACGACCACCTCATCCATGGCGGCCCACCTGCTGGAGGTGAGCGGCGTAGGCTCCAACGCCTTCCTGGGCGGGGTGCTCCGCAACTACGGCACGAACTATCTGCTCAAGCCCGAAAGCCCCTTTGCGGTTGTCGAGGCCGACGAGTATGACCGTTCGTTCCACCATCTGCAGCCCTATGTGGCCGTAATCACTTCGACCGACCCCGATCATCTCGACATATACGGCACCGAAGAGGCCTATCTTGAAAGTTTCGCCCGCTTTACGGAACTGATTCGCCCCGACGGTTACCTGCTGATTCACAGCGGGTTGAAAGTAAAACCGCGTCCCGCCGATGGAGTGACCGTCTACACCTACGGCGCCAACGAGGGCGACTTCCACGCCGCCAATATCGACATGGGCCACGGGCAGATAACCTTCGACCTGGTGACGCCCGACGGCGCCACAATCAAGGGCATCAGCCTCGGAGTCCCCGTAGAAATCAATATCGACAACGCAATCGCCGCCTGCGGAGCCGTTTGGCTCGCCGGCCATAACGACATAGACCCGGCACACTATCGCGAGGCGATGGCTTCCTTCCTCGGCGCCAAGCGTCGCTTCGAGTTCTGGCTCAAGACGCCTGAACACGTGGTAATCGACGACTATGCCCACCACCCCGACGAACTCCGCGCCTCAATCAAGTCAGTGCGCCGCCTCTATCCGGGCAAGAAACTGACCGTAGCGTTCCAGCCTCATCTTTATAGCCGCACACGCGACTTCGCCCCTGAGTTTGCCTCGGCCCTTAGCCTCGCCGACGAGGTTATGATTCTTCCGATCTATCCGGCGCGCGAACTGCCTATTTCGGGCGTTGACTCAAGCCTGATTTTGCGCGACGTGACGGCCCCCTCGAAGTCGGTAGTGACCCGCGAGGAACTCCTTGAACACATCAAGGAGGAGCAACCGGAACTGCTTCTGACCGTTGGCGCCGGCGACATCAACCTCCTGCTCCCCGAAATTACCGAAAGCCTCAAGTAAACCCGCCCGAATATGTCAAAACGAGCCCTGATTACCGCCTTTGGCTGCATCCTGCTGCTGATTTACCTCCTGGTCTCCGTGGCCTGGAGCCGCTTCAGCGCGCGCACTCAGCAATGTCAGGGGCTTGAAAACGGCGCGGTGGAGGTCGTGGACCCCGACGGCTCGGGCTTCATCACCCCCGGGGAGATTACCGACGAACTCTACGCAATGGTTGGCGACTCGCTCAACAAGATGAGTTACTCGGACCTCGACCTGTCGAAAATCCAGTCGAGCCTGCGCAACCTCGACAAGATTGAAGACGCGCGGGTAGTGCGCCTCTCCGACGACCGCCTGCGCGTAACCGTCCACCCGATGAAGCCGGTTGCACGCATCTGGAGCGGCGGAAAGAGTTACTACGTCAACCGCGAAGGCAAGCGCATCAAGGCCTCAAGCAAGTATCGAATCGACGTCCCGCAGATTTCCGGGCACTTCGACTCGGCCCATAGCGTGACGTCGCTGCTCCCGCTGCTCGACTATCTGCAGCGCAACCCCTCGTTTGAGCAGATGATTACGCTGATCAACGCCTCCGACTCAAGCAACATCCTGATTGTTCCCGCCATCCGCGGCCATATAATCAACCTCGGCAACCTCAATAATGTCGACAACAAACTCTCGCGCCTGCGCACCTTCTACCGCCGGGTGCTCCCGGTCAAGGGGTGGGACAGTTACGACACCATCTCGCTCAAATGGGACGGCCAGATCGTTGCCACCCGGCGCAACGGCAAACTCCCCGACCTGAGCGTCAAGATTATCGAGGAACTCGAAAACGAGGCCGACGATCCGGAAACCATGGACTCCGGCCTCCCCCTCCAAGCAACCACCAATAAAACCGAATAACCACCAAAAACAAACTCAATATATGACACGCTCAATCGTTGCCATTGAAATTGGCAGTTCAAAAATCAAGGGAGCCATCGGCGAACTTGACCCCTCCGGGGCCCTCCTTATCCGGGGCATCGAAGAGGTTCATCAGCAGCCCAACTTCGTTTCATACGGCCATGTGCACAACGTTCGCGAAGTGGCCAATGAACTCAAAAACGTGATTTCCGCGCTCAACGGCCGCCTGGCCAACTCGGAGATTACCGGCGTCTACGTGGCCGTAGGCGGCCGCTCGCTGATGTCCAGCACCGCAACCCTCGAAGAACATCTCCCCGCTGACACCGAAGTGACGCCCGAGATTATTGAACAACTGCTTGGACGCGCCCGCTCCACGTCGCCCGACCGCAACCTCCTCGAAGTGCTCCCCATCGAGTATAAAATCGACGGCAAGGCCCAGGGCACGAACCCTATCGGCATCATTGGCAGCGAACTGAGCGCCGACGTCAACCTGCTGACAATTCGCTCGCAGATTGTCCGCAACCTCCAGATGGCAATCACCGACAAACTCGGGCTCTCGATCAACGGCTTCGTGATTCGCCCGCTGGCCGTGGCCAACCTGGTGATGACCGAAGAGGAGCGTCGCCTCGGCGCCATGCTCGTTGACTTCGGCGCCGAAACAACGACTGTGGCAATCTACAAGAAAGGCTCGCTCAAATATCTGGCAACCATACCCTTAGGTTCGCGCCACATTACCCGCGACCTGACGGCCATTCCCTACACCGAAGAGCGCGCCGAAGAAATCAAGAAGAGCATCGGCAACGCATGGCCCGCCAAGGGTCAGGCCCTCGAAAGTTCGCTGGCCGAAGTGGACACGACCGAAATCAACAACTACGTCCGTATGCGCGCCGGCGAAATCGCGGCCAACATTGCCGCCCAGATCGGTTTTGCCGGAATGACGGTCAAGGACCTCCCCTGCGGCATCGTCCTCGTTGGCGGCGGCGCCAACCTGCGCGGATTCGTAGAATTGCTCGGGTCGGAAACCTCCGTGCCCGTGCGCCGCGGAACCACTCCCCCCACGGTCAGAGTGCTCGGCGCCAAACTCAACCCGAACAACGACCTGGACATCGTAGCCATTATGAACTCGCTCATCGACAGCGACTTCAAGCCCTGCATCACTCCGATTGCGCCCCCTCCCGCTCCCGAACCCGAACCGGAGGCTGAAACGGAATCGACAACCCCGGCAAAAAAATCGGCTGAACCGGCCAATCCCGTGTCTGACTGGGAAGACAACGAGGAGGAAGAAGCAATCTACCATCCGAAAAAGAAAAGTTTCCTCTCGCGTATGTTCGAATCGGTTAAACGCGGCGTCGCTCCCCTGGATGAAGCCGACGACGATTTCTAAAAACCTCTCCTTCACAACAATATTATCACACTGAAAACGTTTTTAAGTTATGATTGACAAAATCGTTTCAAATAGCGAATTTACGCAGCCGGAAGAGCAGAATCCGAACACCAAAAATATTATCAAGGTTATCGGCGTCGGCGGTGGCGGCGGCAATGCCGTAGGCTATATGTATCGCCAGGGCGTCAAGGACGTCCGCTTCGTAGTGACCAACACTGACGACCAGGCCCTCAAGAACTCGCCGGTGCCTGACCGTGTGCTCCTCGGCTCGACCGGCCTCGGCGCCGGCGATAAGCCGGAGGTTGCCCGTCTGGCCGCCGAGGAGAGCATCGAGGCCATCAACGCGATTTTCGACGAGCAGACAAAAATGGTGTTCATCACCGCCGGTATGGGCGGCGGCACGGGTACGGGCGCTGCCCCGGTGGTTGCCCGTGTGGCTAAGGAACATGGCGTCCTGACCGTCGGCATCGTGACCATCCCCTTTGAGTTCGAAGGCCGCAAGAAGATTATGAAAGCCCTCGAAGGCGCTGAAGAAATCCGCAAGTATGTCGACGCCCTGCTGCTCATCAACAACGAGCGCCTCATCGACATCTATCCCGACCTCGACTTCGACTCGGCCTTCGCCAAGGCTGACGATACGCTGGCCACTGCCGCCAGTTCCATTTCGCACATCATCACTAACGACGACGTGCGCATCAACATTGACTTCAACGACGTAGACACGACCCTGCGCAACGGCGGCGCCGCAATCATCTCGCGTGGCGAAGGCGAAGGCGAATCGCGCGTTGACGACGCTATTCAGGCAGCCCTCAACTCGCCCCTGCTCCGCAACAGCAACATCCTCGGCTCGCGCCGCCTGCTTTTCGACCTGGCCTATAACCCCGAAGCCGAAGAGCAGTTCAAGATGGGCGAAATGACCGCCTTCTCCGAGTTTGTCAACTCAATCGAGGGCGTGGAGGTTATCTACGGCATCAGTTATGACCGCCAACTGGGCAACAAGATTCGCGTCACCATCCTCGCCTCCGGCTTCGAGACCAACACAAACAAAACCGACGCCGGCGATACCGACCAGGAAGGCTACAAACCTAAGGAGAAAGACCCGAAGCCGAAGAGCGGCAACACCGACTCTGACGCCATTCAGCGCGAATATGAGCGCAAAAACTTCGTGATTCTCCAGCCCGACCAGTTCGACGACGACACGACGATTGACCGCCTGGAAAATACGCCTACGTTTAACCGCAACCGCAAGGCCGTGGCCGAAATTTCGCGCAAGGACTCTCCCGCTGCAACTCCCGCCGCGCCGAAGCCGGCCGATAATGCCGCCTCCTCGGGCGAAACGATAATGTTCTGATGGCCCGACTGAGCATCATATCCTCCCGCCCGGCCCTCGGCCTCGTGTTGCTCGTCGCCTCGCTGAGTCTCGCGGCTTGCCACGGCAGCAGCAACGAGGAGCCGGACCTTTCGTATACGACGCTCGTCACCTACGAAGGCACCGACACGGACCTGCAGGTCTCGACCTTCTCCTATCAGGTTATCGACGACTCGCCGCTGATAACCCTGACGGCCAACTGGCTCCCGACGACGGAACTGACGCCGGGCGAGCGGGTTATGCTCGTCTACCTTTCCGACACTTACGGCAAGAGTGGCCCCGTCACGGTTAAACGTGTCGCCCCGGTAATAGGCTGGAAGCCTGCGCGGACGGCCAAGCCGTTGAGCGGCAATGTCTCCATCACGCCGATAACCTATTGGCGCTCCGGACCTTACCTGAACGCCAACATCGAGGCCATAATGACGCGCGACGCCGCAACTGCAACTTTCGCCCTGCTCGAATCGACCGAACAGGACCCGATGCCGACCTACTACCTCGCCGTCAGTCAGTCAGACATCAAGGAGGTGGAAGCCATTCGGCGTATGGCGACGATTTCGTTTGACATCTCCGCCTCCTGGGATCGCCCCGACTGCACCGGCATCAAAGTGATTTACCGCGACATCCACAACCGGGAAGCCAGCCTCATAATTGAAAAATAAAAATTAAATACAAAATACAGAAAACAAAATACAGAATACAAAATACAAAATACAAAATTTTAGGGCCCTCACTAAACACTAAACAATAAACACTAAACTATAAACACTCAACCATAAACCATCAACCATAAACCATCAACCAACTATGGCACAGAATAACAACCAACAACCCGAAATCAAAATTGAACTTTCGCCCGAAGTAGCCAAAGGCAACTACTGCAACCTCGCTATGATTGCCCATGGACCCAACGAATTCTTCATGGACTTCATCACCCTGGCCCCCAATATGAACCCCGCGCGAGTTCAAACCCGCGTCATCATGACCCCCGAAAACGCCAAGCAACTTCTCCACGCCCTGGCCGAAAACGTTCAGCGCTATGAGAAAACCTTCGGCGAAATCAAACAGCGCCAGCCCAAAAACGCCCCGGCCCAGAACGGCGGCATCCCCAATCCCTTCATGAACGCATAAATCGCCCCTATGGCAATCAAACCTAACAATCTGACAGTCTATAACTCGCTGAGCCGCACCAAACAACTCTTCACGCCGCTCCACCCCGAGCGCGTCGGGATGTATGTCTGCGGCCCGACGGTTTATGGCGACGGCCAT
>CAYUGU010000019.1:0-31763 GCA_964444345.1 uncultured Bacteroides sp. | reverse complement strand
TTTGGGGCATCGGGCCTTCGAAGGCGTCGACCAGCAGCAGGCAGCCGTCGGCCATATTGAGCACGCGCTCCACCTCGCCGCCAAAGTCGGCGTGGCCCGGAGTGTCGATAATGTTGATTTTATAACCCTTATAGTCAATAGAAACGTTCTTGGACAAAATCGTGATGCCGCGCTCACGTTCGAGGTCATTATTATCGAGAATGAGTTCGCCGGCGTTCTGGTTGTCGCGGAAGAGATGTCCGGCCATCAGCATCTTGTCAACCACCGTGGTTTTCCCATGGTCCACATGGGCAATGATGGCAATGTTTCTAATTTTCTGCATAAGGATATTCGTTAAATAACGTGCAAAGTTACGAACTTTAAATGAAAAATGAAAGACTCGACGCCAAAATCATCCAAATTATCTAACGATGCGTATGTAGCGGGCGAGGCCGTAGAGGTAGCGGCGAAAGCCGGGGCGAGCGAGCAGGCGGTCAAACCAGCCCAGGCGGCGACCTATCAGACGCACGGCAGCGCCTACGTAGACCATCGCGAAGAGCGTACCTATGCCGACGACGTTCCAGAGCCAACGACCGAAAAACAGATAGCAGGAAACTATGGCGCCCGCAACGAGAGTAATGTCCACGTAGATTTTGACTTTAGCAAACGGCTGACCCGTCACCCGGCCTATGGCAATCGGCAATCCCTCGCCGGGCATCGTGACCGACCCGCAGCGAACCTCAAAGGCAATCCCGACAGCCATCACCGTACATCCGGCAAACTGAGCCAAAGCCTGACCCCAAATGGACGTAGGGGCAACCGAGGCCGTCAGCGCCATATTCAGGTCAATCAGCGCGCCGAAAACGAACCCGATAACCAACTGGAGCAACTGAACGGGCTGAAAACGACGCCGAAGCACCAGAATCTGCGCCCCGACCAAAAGCATATTCATCAGGTTCGTATACATTCCGAGCGAAAACGGCGGGGCCAAGCCCGCATCGCCTGCCAGAGTAAAAGCCAACAGCATTGACGAAATCACACTACTACCCATACAGGAGCGCACACAAAGAGCAACCCCGAGGGTCATGATAAACAGGGAGATGAGCAACAACATATGCTGCCAAACAAATCCAATGACTTTTTCCTTAGATATTATGTTCAATTTCGTATAAAATTAAGCCCCCGGGGAGAAATAGGGGGCAAGTTGTTTCAATTATTCCGATATTTTTAACTTCTGATTCCTCGGTCGAGCAGTTGGCGCTTGACCTGGATGCGAAGCCAGTCGGGGAGCGCGCCGACGGCCACAATGGCCAGACGGTTGAGCGGCCCGTTGATATACTGCTTGCGGCGGCGCAACGTCCGCTTAATCGCGTTGCGCACAAACCGTTGCGGGGTCTGCAGGGCACCGATGCCTACGGCCAGGCGCTGCAACTTCTTCGGCAGCCCGAACAGGTCCGTAGCAATCCCTCCCGGGCAGGCGACGGTGACGCTCACCCCGCTGTCTTTCAGTTCCAGGCGCAGGGCGCGGCTAAAGGCGCGGATATAAGCCTTCGTGGCCGAATACATCGCGATTCCCGGCATCGGCATCCAGCAACTCATCGAACTCATATTCAGGATCATACCGCCACCTCTCGCGGCCATACGCTCGCCTACGGCCCGACAAATCTGCGTCAGACTCCGCACGTGAAGGTCAATATAGAGGTCGAGGCGCCGGGGGCTCAGTTCGCCGACGGGCTTGAAGTCAAAAATCCCCGCGTTGTTAATCCAGAGGTCGGGAAAAACCCCGAGGTCGTCGAGCCACTCAAGAATACGCTCAGTCGAATCCTCGTCGGTCAGGTCTAAGGCCAGGGCGTCAGAGTCGCCCTCAAGGGGAGTGCGGTCAACCTTCAGAACGCGCCATCCCCCCTCGGCCAACTGCCGGCAAAACTCGGCCCCGATTCCGGAGGCCGCTCCCGTAACCAAGGCAATCATCGGGCTGCCTCGGCTTTAAGGTGCTCCAGTTCGCGAATAAGTTTCGGCGGGAG
The DNA here is from genome assembly GCA_964444345.1 of uncultured Bacteroides sp. Taxonomy (GTDB): domain Bacteria; phylum Bacteroidota; class Bacteroidia; order Bacteroidales; family Muribaculaceae; genus UBA3263. Next base: position 29,760 of record CAYUGU010000019.1, on the reverse strand, counting down.
GTCGCCCGCACAGTGATGACAGGCCATTTCGCGCGAATACATACGGGCGATGCAGTAGTTGACGTGGTCACATCCGGCCTCCTTCTCGCCCGCCGCCAGCCGATTGACAAAGTCGGGCCGACGGAGCAGCGCGCGCCCCATCTGCACGAACTCAAATCCGGCGTCGAGAACCCGGTCAATGCCCTCACGGGTTGAGCATCCTCCAACGTAGACAAGCGGCAGTTTCAGTTCGGCACGAAATTTCTTGGCATCCTCAAGGAAGTAGGTCTCCTCGTAGGGCACGGTCGGAATCATCATCTTGCCACACATCTTGACGCCATATTTCAGCCACCAGGGGTGCATATAGTAAGTCATCGACTTGATAGGCATCGGGCCGCGCATAACGTACATCGGCGCCCTGCTTACGAACCCGCCGCTAAGCACCAGGGCGTCTGCCCCGAGCCGCTCCAGTTCCTTGGCCACGAGTAGCGCCTCGGGAATCTCCATGCCTCCCTTGAAGCCGTCGCGCATATTGGTTTTGACCAGCACGCCTACCTCGCCGTTGGCCGCCTTCATCACTTCCTCCATACACATCTGCATGAACTTCATGCGGTTCTCCAGCGGGCCGCCAAACTCGTCGCGGCGCTTGTTGGTATACGGCGAAAGAAATTGCGAAATCAGGTAGCCATGGCCGGCATGAATCTCCACGCAGTCAAAACCCGCATCCTTGGCCGTGCGCACGGCGTCGCCAAATGCCCGCGCCATCGGCGCCAACTCGTCGGCCCTCATGCCGCGCACCGGAGTGGGCGAATAAAGGTTGAAGCCGGTCGACGCGCCCAGAGGCGTCTCCCCGGCCGTCGACTTATGGCTCATATTGCCGCAATGGCCCAACTGCACCGACGCCTTCGCCCCGGCCCGATGGATATCGTCAGTTATTTCGCGCAACGACGGGACGATTTCCGGGCGCATCCAAAGTTGCGACTTGAACGACAGGCCGTTGCGCGTCACGGAAGCATAAGCCAGGGTCGTCATCCCGACGCCGCCCTCCGCAACCGAGACGTGATAGTCGCGAAGCATCTGCGACGGATTATTATTCGTAGCCATCCCCTCGAACGCTGCCGAGCGGATAGTTCGGTTTCTCAACTCAACCGGGCCGATTTTAGCCGGCGTAAAAAGCAAATCATTCATAACGTGAAATTTTTTCGCAAAGATAACACTTTTTCCCGACATTCACCGTCTCCCCCAAATCAATTTTTACTCCATCGGAGAATTTTATTTACTGCCAATAAACAAATTTTGCCATTTTTATTTGCCACCAATAAATAAAACTGAAAAGGTGCGCCTCGGCGAGACGCACCTCCATACAATTTTGTATTTTTAATTCTGCAGCGGGTTGTCGGTCCACACTACGGGTTGGGCGGCGCCTACCTCGAAGTTATACATGGCGATGCCCAGGTCAATCTTCGTGTAGCCCACGAGCGACGAACCCTTAGTCGGCCTGACACTTGAGTCGGGAAGATACTCAAAGTAAAACTTCTGCTGGTTGACGGCCGTCGGGGCCAAGAGTGCGGCGTCTACGCCCCGCTTGAACCAGTCGGGCGAGTCGGGGCCGACATTGCTCACCTGCTCGGGAGTCTTGATCTTATGGGCGCGGAAGCCGTCCGGCTCGCCGTAGCCCACGGCGATACAGAGCACCACCTTCTCGTCCGGTCCGACCTCAAACGCTCCGCCGACCTTCTTATAGGTCAGGCCGACCATACAGGTGTTCAGCCCGATGCTTTGCGCGAAGAGAACCAGTTTTTCGCCATAATAGCCGGCCCGATACTCAAGCGAGTCAGACTTGCGGCCCACAATCATCACATAGTTGGCAACGTTCGAAAAAGACCCGTAGGAAAGGAATCCCTTGAAGGCCTTACGCTCGTTGACAACCAACTGCATATGGAGGTTGCCATCGGCGTTCAAACGGCCAATCTCCTGCTCCAGGGCTTCAACGTCGGTCGGCGACAACGGCCGGTCCTGATACTTACGCACCGAATGGCGCGACTTCAATGCTTCAATTTCCGTCATAACAATAATATTTAGGGTTTAGTTTTTGAGGGCGAGGAAGGCGCCGGTGGAGTTGCGGTAGGCGTAGAGGCCGGCAGTGGTGAGTTCTACGGTGGTGCGCGTGCCGTCGACAGCGGGGAGGCTGACGTGGGTATCGTCGACGAACGTCATCAGTTCATAGGTTTCGCCCTCGGGGGTCACTACGTCCCAGCGGCGCAGGTCAGCGTCGAAGTCGAGGCGCACCTTGCTGCCGTCGGTCTGCGAGATGATGTCGTAGCCCTTGCCGTCACACTTGACGAGATAGATACGTCCGTCCTCGCCCTGAATCTTCTTCGTACCCATAGCCATAGGGTTTGAGCCGCTCCAGAACTCGATTGAGTTGAGCACAATGGCGTCGACGGCGGCGGCTACTTCATAGACGGGGAGCACCCAGAAGGCGAAGAAGACGAGTTCGTTGACAATCTTGTTGCCGATTGAGCGGTTCCAGGTGAGCAGGCGGTTGGTCAACGCGAAGGAGCCGATACAGGAGTTAAAGCCGAAGGCCGAAGCGAGCGCGACCACTACGGCCGCTTTGAGAGCAAATTTTTTCATTGGATTTATGGTTGAGGGTTGATGGTTTATGGTTTATGGTTTAGTGTTTAGTGTTTATGGTTTATGGTTTAGTGTTTATGGTTTAGTGTTTAGTGTTTAGTGTTTAGTGTTTATGGTTTAGTGTTTAGTGTTTAGTGTTGAGTGTTGAGTGTTTAGTGTTGAGTGTTGAGTGTTTAGTGTTTAGTGAATTTTAAACGCAGCCACTAAAATTTTGTATTTTGTATTTTGTATTCTGTATTTTGTATTCTGTACTCTGTATTTAAATCGGTATTGCGGTTTTACTCATGGAGTATAGCCGCATTATCCGGTCGACATAATCGTAAGTTTCTCGACCGCGAAGATAACCATATTTTACGACATTATCATTATAATGTTGCGGATTTGACAACATAAGCACGGCTTTTTCGACATTTTCGTCCCAAACTTGCGGGTCGAGCCCGTTTTTTTCGGCCAGGCGCATAGCATCGAAAATGTGGCCCTGACCGGCGTTATAGGCGGCGAGAACAAACTTCTTGCGCTCGTCGGGGTCCGGGACTTTGCTGACAAACATCCGGTCGAGGTCCTCGAGATAACTGACGGCAGCCTTCACCGACTGCTCGGGCGACGCCGGATTTTTCAATCCGTAAGACCTGCCCGTACGCGGCATTATCTGCATCAGCCCGCGGGCTCCGGCAAACGAGCGTGCCTTCGGGTTGAAGCGGCTCTCGGTATAGGCCTGGGCAGCAAGCATACGCCAGTCCCAGTTGATTTCGGGCGCATAGCGGCGAAAAATCGGGTCATAGGCGACCGACATAGTGCCGTCAGTGAAGTCGATGGTGCCGAAGGTCGTGCGGTCCAACTTTTCGAGTTGATAGAACTGCTTGAGCAACTCAAGGCGCTGATTTTTAGGCTGCTCCAAGTCGGCCCACCCGTTGATTTCATCGGCCAGACAGGGAGCCGAGGGCGCAACGGCCCATGAGGTGCGCTGGTCGAGGCTCACGGCCACTTCCGAGTTCAGATTGGCATGATAGCCCCCGTGGAGCCGCGCAATGTCGGAGTCAAGAATCGCCAGAGGAATCTGACCGTCGGCCACCATATCCATCAGGTCCTCGGGCGAGACGGAGTCGGGGTCAAGCGTATGGATGCGGATTTCGCCGCCAAGTTCGGAGTTAAGGTTGCGCAGGCGCTGCTCATATTTCGAGCCGCGCAGGGCGTATACGTCGCGCCCGGGAAGGCCCGTAACGTCGCGAATCTCAGACGAATCGCCCGGGTTGACCCGCTGAATAAGCACCTGCTGAGTCAGTTGCTCGGGGCCCGCCGGCAGAATCGACCCGGCGGTTTCGGAAGTTATAGGCACGGGGGCGGCGGCGAGGTCAATCGTCCCGCTGTCGAGCATCGCAATCAGTTGCGGCATCGAGCGGGCCACGGTGAACTCAACGGGCCGGCGCAACGAGTCGGCCAGCGAGCGGACCATATCGAAGTCCACCCCGAGCGTATCGCCGCGATAAATGAAGAAGGAGACGGGCGAATAGAGTGTGCCGACGCGCAGAGTGTCAGGCAGTTGACAGTCGGCAACATCCTTTTCGTCGCCGTGCGACCCGCATCCGGCCAACCCGAGGGCTAACCCCGCCAGTAAGAGAGTTTTAGTCCAATTCATAAACATAAAACCCCCCGCCCCCCAAAAAGGTTCGAATTTTGTGGAGGGTTGAGTGTTTAATGTTTAGTGTTGAGTGTTTGTTGATGGTTGATGGTTTATGGTTGAGGGTTGATGGTTTATGGTTGAGTGTTGAGTGTTTAATGACAAAAAATAGAAGAATTATAAATAAAACTCTAAACCATAAACCATCAACCCTCAACCATAAACCATAAACCATAAACCCTAAACCATCAACCATAAACCATCAACCATAAACTCTAAACCCTAAACACTAAACACTAAACCATAAACCATAAACCCTCAACCATAAACCCTAAACACTAAACACTAAACATCAAAGAGCCAAATGGCGGAAGCGGATGGGCGGCTCGGTCGCCAACCAGTCGGTCGCCTCGACCTCGCGCCCCTCAAAAGGCGGGAAATAGGTGTCGGCCTCGGGAGCCTCGGCGTCAATCTCCGTCAGATATAGGTCAGTGGCCAACGGAAGGGCCAGCGCATAAGTCTGCGCGCCGCCAATCACGAAAACCTCCTCCTCGCCCTCGCAGAGAGCCAGCGCCTCCGGAAGCGACGCCGCCACGTAGGCCCCCTCCGGGCGGAAGTCAACCTGACGCGTAATGACTATGTTGCGGCGCCCGGGGAGGGGCCCGCGTGGAAGCGCCTCAAACGTCTTGCGACCCATGATTATCGGGTGGCCGAGCGTCAGCGCCTTGAAGTGGCGAAGGTCCTCGCGAATGTAGAAAGGCTGGTCGCCCTTGTTGCCGATGGCACGGTTGCGGTCAACCGCCACAATAATCGAAATCTTCATCCTACCGACCCTTCGAGAGTTATGGAGAGCAACCTCTGGGCCTCGACGGCAAACTCCATCGGGAGTTTCTGCATTACCTCCTTGGCATATCCGTTGACAATCAGCCCTACGGCCTCCTCCGTGGGGATTCCGCGCTGATTGCAGTAAAAAAGTTGCTCGGCCGAGATTTTGCTCGTAGTCGCCTCATGTTCAACTATCGCCGTAGGGTTCTTCACGTCGATAACCGGGAAAGTATGGGCCCCGCAGGTCCCCGAGAGTAGCAGCGAGTCACATTGCGTATGGTTTCTGCACCCCTCGGCGTTGGCGGCCACGGAGACCAGCCCGCGATAAGAATTTTCGGAGAAGCCGGCCGAAATGCCTTTGCTGACAATCGTTGAGCGGGTGTTGGAGCCCAGATGAATCATCTTCGTGCCCGTATCGGCCTGCTGACGGTTGCGGGTGACGGCCACCGAATAGAACTCGCCGACCGACCCGTTGCCCTTCAGTATGCAACCCGGATATTTCCAGGTGATGGCCGAGCCGGTCTCGACCTGCGTCCACGAAATCTTCGAGTTGTCGCCACGACATAGTCCCCTCTTGGTCACGAAGTTATAGACGCCGCCACGCCCTTCCTTGTCGCCCGCATACCAGTTTTGAACGGTCGAGTATTTAACTTCGGCGCGCTTCTCGGCGATGATTTCGACTATGGCGGCGTGGAGTTGATTCTCGTCGCGGCGCGGCGCCGTACACCCCTCAAGATAGGAGACGTAGGCGTCATCGTCGGCAACTATCAGTGTGCGCTCAAACTGGCCCGTGCCGGCGGCGTTGATGCGGAAATAGGTCGAGAGTTCCATCGGGCAGCGCACCCCCTTGGGGATATAGACGAAGGAGCCGTCGGAAAACACTGCGGAGTTCAGCGCCGCATAGAAATTGTCGGCATAACTGACCACTTTGCCCAGATATTTCCTGACCAGGTCCGGATGCTCCTTGACCGCCTCCGAGAAGGAGCAGAAAACTATGCCGAGTTCGGCCAACTTGGCCTGATGGGTCGTCTTGACCGAGACGGAGTCCATCACGGCGTCAACGGCCATTCCGCTGAGGGCCTTCTGCTCGTGGAGCGGTATGCCGAGTTTATTGAAGGTATCGAGAATTTCCGGGTCGACCTCGTCGAGGCTCTTGGGGCCCTCCTTTTTGGTCGGCGCGGCGTAGTAACTGATTGCCTGGAAGTCGATTGGCGGAATCTGCAGGTGGGCCCAGTCGGGCGGCGTGAGCGTCAGCCAGTGGCGAAAAGCCTTGAGGCGGAAGTCGAGGAGCCATTCGGGCTCGCCCTTCTTCTGCGAAATCAGGCGAACAACCTCCTCGCTCAGCCCCGGCGGAATAATCTCCGTAGAGATTCCGTCCGAGTGAAAGCCATATTTATAATCGTCGTCTTCTAATTCCTTAATATTCATTGTTTTGCAATTAGTCCAAAAAGTTTCGGGGCAAAGCGCCCTATCCATTGCGCCGCGGGGATATTGAGGCAGTCAGGATAAAATCCGCAGGCCCAGACGAGGTTAACAAACAGCGACGCGAAGAGCATCCACTTGGCGGCGCCGATAAGCAGCCCAAGGAGGCGGTCAATCGGCCCCAGGAGCATCATCTTCACGGTGAAGCGCAAAATCCTCGCAAAAAAAATCACGGCGATAAAAGTTGCAACGAAGACCAGCACGTAACTCAACATCTGGGGCCACTCAAACAGGGCCGTGATGCGCCCCGAAAAGAGTTTCGCCGCCAAAAAGCCGAGCAGGAAGGCGGCCACGGACCCCACCTGGCGGATAGCCCCGCGATAGGCCCCGTAGATAGCCATGGCGATGGTCCCGCCGACGAGAATCACGGTCATTACGGTCGCAGCATTCATTGCGCCAGATAGTTAAGCAGCCGCGCGGCCGTCGGGTTCTTCAAAACTACGCGATGCTCCCCGTCGAGCAGATAAATCGACGGCAAGCCGCGCAAAACGTACGTATCATTCTCCGATATCGCCGAACGGTCATAGGCCCGCGCCCATCCTCCGGGGAGGCTTCCGCAGGTTTCGGCCCAGCGATCTTCGGGGGAGTCGACACATACGGCCAAGACGTTGACCCGGGCCGAAAGCCCTTCGAGTTCCTTAATTACTTGCGAACAGTGGCGACAGTCCGGGTCGTAGAAAATCACGCAGAGCGACTGCCCGCGCAGATAGCGGCTCAGTCGGCAGCCTCGCGGCCCCCCGTCGAGGTCAAACTTGAAGTCGGCAGCCTCCGTACCTTCGGCGTTGACCCGACAGACCTCGTTGAGTTTCCACTCGGCAATTTCTCGCTCCGTCTCGTCCTCAAGGCGCGGAAGGGCCGCCTCCAGATAGAGCGACATCAACCCCTCGGAATAGAGGTCAGACGTCGGCTCGAAATAGAGGTCGCTCGCCCGGCTCAGCAGCCCCGGCAGCGAATCCGCAGGAGTGGCCGCAACCACCGAATCAACCCGCTGACGGGCCAATTCCGGAGCCTGCATAAACTCCTCGACCACCCCGGCACGCAAGCCGCAGGCAGCCGCCACAAAAACGTACAAAAATAAAGCGACGCGTTTCATTACCGCAAAGTTACGTAAATTAAATGAAAAATGAAAAATGAAAAATGAAAAATCCCCCAAGGTCGCAACCTATGGAGGTGCGCCTCGCCGAGGCGCACCACTACCGGGATATGCACGAGCCCCCGCGTGCATGGCGCGTCAGCGCCAACGACTTAAAGACGCTCACGCGTCTGCCACGCGAGGGCGCGTGGCCATCCCGGCTTTCCCCTCCCGACCCCTACCCTCCATATGCAAAAAGAGGAGCGCCGCGGGGCGCTCCTCTGCGAGTATGGGAGGGAAAAACTTAGAGGCGAACTTTCACACTCTTGCCGTTCTGACGGCCCACGAAGATGCCACGGGCGGGAGAAGCCACGCGACGACCCTGCAGGTCAAACAACTCAACGGCGCCCTGAGCCTCCACCGCTTCAATCCCCGTCGAAGTCGAATCCTTTACGGTCAAGGTTTGAATACCGGTCTGATGCCCATTGACTTCAGCATAATATTCGAGAGTACCGGCCTTAGTAATCTCAATTGGAGCGGTATGCTCGCTAAAGCCTTCTACTACATCATAATACATAGTCTCGGCTTCCGGAGTCGACGGTTCTACTAAAGTTGCAGCATCAGTCCACTTTGTATAGATTTTTGCATGAGGATAATTATGGCTCAATGTTATCAATTTAGCCTCGCCTTTGGGATCGTGTTCAATCTCGGCTTCTTTAATCTCAGTATTGCCATTCAGCATGGTAAAATGTGCCGAAGTAGATGACTTAAATGCCTCCTGAATAGCGATTTCCTCTTCACTTGAAACAACATAGCGAACAATAGCCATAGCGATATGGTGAGTTCCTGCATCCCAATTACTTTCGTTTGCTGATACACTAAATTCAGCAACATTATTTGTAATTGTCAGTTTTGCATCACTTTCATTATGCGCTTCTTCTGTATCCTCGCAATAGTGATACAAAAGAAGTTCTGTAATATTGATCCCCTCAGGAGCCTCAAATGTAATAACGCCGCTCTTATACATTCTTAATCCTTCTTCCTTCCAGATGCGAGTGTGGGAATTAACGGTGGCTTTAATCCATTCCTTACCAAAAGTTGTATTATCTTCGTTATAATTGCTACCACTGGTGAATTGGGTCATACCATATTCAGCATAGTCCGCCGTAAAGTCAAAAATAACTTCATGAGTAGTAACATCTGAAACAATTATGGTGTAGGAAACTTCTTCTGCCTCATACTCATCATTGCCCGCGAACGAAGCGGTAACAACAACAGTACCTTCCATCTTCTCAAGAAGCAGATCTCCATCCTCTTCTGAAAAAACTCCAACAAGTTCATCCGGATTAGCAACATACGAATAGGTAATCCCTTCGATATTGTTAGGATTACTCAACATAGGCGCTTCAAAATTTTCTGCATCATTTAATGAGATGATATACTCCTCTTTAGGGTAGGACAATCTGGCATCAGTCTTACCGGTTTCACTAAGATAAGAATAGGTTATGTCCACCGAAGAAAAGCACAGTTGACCTGCCTTACTGGCTCCATCGCTACCATAGTTGGCCTTTTCACCAACCGTGAATACAACTGAACTCTCCGAACCGGTCCAAGTAACGGTTTCATCGTTTGCAGCCTGAGAAGCAATCGTGCCGGAGTTAGCAGTTACTGGCGCAAGGCGCTTCTTACCGTTGGTACTGATATTAAAAACCACCTTTTCAATGGTATATCCTTCTGCTGCGACCAAAGTGGCAGTACCAGAAGCATACAAACGAATATCCTTTCCGCTTGTATTATAAGTAGGTTCAGTTTGACCGCCTGCCTTACTAAAAGTAAACGTAAAGATGTCATTAAGTTTCCACTTACCGCTTTCTAATGCAGAAGCAGTAAAGGATGCGTCTTCAGCGAACCCTGAAAAAACGGCCGCAAAGACACAAAGCAATGAAAGTAATACTTTTTTCATGTGTTGTGTGAGAATTGTTAATATTTGTGTGAGATTTGTTTAGTTGGTGCAAAGGTACTAAGTATTTCACCTGCCAACAATTTTTTAACTCACTTTAACATCTTTTAACCCACCCATCCCGGGGCGGGGGCGATTTCCAAGCGCCCCAAAGGGAAAGGCGACGTCTCGTCGCCGCCACTACGATAAACCTCGTCCCCCGTGGCGGCGCTCGGAGATCGCCGCCTCCCTACTCTTTATCCCCCCGTGGCGGCGCTCGGAAATCGCCGCCTCCCTACCCTTTATCCCTCGCGTGGCCATCCCGGCTTAACTCACGTGGTAGTTGAGTTTTTTGGTGGCGTGGATCTTGCGGGAATTTTTGCGGGGATTGAGGGCGGCGCGGAGGAGGGCTCGCAAGGTGTGGTGGCGCTGATGGTAGCGGCGGAAGGTTTCGGCGGCGGGGTCGAAGTCGGGTTTGTAGCAACTTCCGGCGGCTACGTAACAGTAGGTAAAGTCTTCAATGACCGCCGAGGCCGTTTCCTGGTCGGTCGCTACAGCGTCGATTTCTTCCGGAGTCGGGGCGATGCAGGTTGAGCCGCGGCGGCGACATTCGTCGATGAGGCGCCCGATTGTGGAGGCATAGAGCGCCTTGGTCTTCGAATGGTCAAAGTCATTCCAGTCGGTTTCGCCCAACTTCTGGACGGGCCTTAACTGAAGGATATCAGGCCAAACGCCCTGAGCCTCCATGAGGGAGTCGAATCGCTCGGCGGCGAGGTCGTCGACGTTCAGGGAATTGACCGTGAAGTTTATGCGGAGTTTGAAGTCGGGAAAGTCGCGCTTGACCTCCGCAACCTCGCGGAGCAGCGTCCGGAGGTTAGAAAACTTGGCGCCGGGCATCAGATTCTCGTAAACCTCGGGCGTAGAGCCATGCATCGAAAGGGTCAGTTCGTTGAGTCCGGCAGCGGCAAGCGCACGGAGGCTAACCCGGCCTGTGGCAATCAGTTGGCCGTTGGAGGTCAGCGAAATGTAGGGCACGCCATATTCGCGGCCCAGGCGGATTAGGCCGACGAGTTTCTCCTCGGGCCACAGCGTAGGCTCGGCGGCACATCCAATCTGAAGTTTCAAGGCGCGGGGAAAGAGCGCGCGAGCCACGGCGCCGATTTCGGCGTCGGTCATCACCCCGCCCATCGAAGCGCGCTTGACGGGGTCGGAGAAATAACACATCCGGCAGCGGAGGTTGCAACTGAGAACGGGGTCGACAAACACGCCGACAACGCGGCGTCCCAGGGCGTGGAGCGTTGCCAGCCCAAGGATTTTCACTCGCGGAGGGATTCGGTTGCCTCCGGCCAGTTTCAGAAGGGAGTAGAGTTTCATTTGCGGAGAAGTTTAGGGGCGAGAGCCGCGGCGGTGTAGCCTCCGGCGGCGACGATTTCTTCGGGGGTACCCGTGGCGACGATGCTGCCGCCCGCTTCGCCCCCCTCGGGGCCGATGTCGATAACGTGGTCGGCACATTTGATTACGTCGGGGTTATGCTCGATGATGATGACCGTATGGCCGGCCTCAATCAGGCGGTTGAAGGCGTGGAGCAGGGTCGAAATGTCGTGGAAATGGAGTCCGGTGGTCGGCTCGTCGAAAATAAACATTGTCGGCTTCGGCGATTCCATCCCGAGATAGTAGGCGAGTTTAACGCGCTGATTTTCACCGCCGGAGAGAGTCGACGACGACTGGCCGAGTTTGACGTAGCCAAGGCCCACCTCCTGCAGCGGCAACAGGCGGTTGACAATGCGTTTCTCAACGGCCGAAGTCCCCCGGCCGAAGAACTCTATAGCCTCGTTGACGGTCATATCGAGCACGTCGGTTATGGTTTTGCCGTCGTGGGTAACTTCCAGGACCTCAGGCTTGAAGCGCATGCCGTGGCATGCCTCGCAGGGAATCGTGATGTCGGACATAAACTGCATTTCGCTAGTGATTGAGCCTTCGCCCTTGCACTCCTCGCAGCGGCCGCCGGGAGCATTGAAACTGAAATAGGCGGGAGTGAAGCCCAGTTGCTTGGAGACCTGCTTTGAGGCGAAGAGGGCGCGAATTTCGTCGTAGGCCTTAAGGTAAGTCGCAGGGTTAGAGCGCGTTGAGCGGCCTATGGGATTCTGGTCGACGAAGTCAATTGCTTCGATATTCTTGACGTCGCCCTTCAGGCCGCCGAAAGCGCCGGGAGCGTCGCAGGGATTGCCCAGGCGGCGAACCATTGCCCGATAGAGGATATCGCGCACAAGGGTGGACTTGCCGGAGCCGCTGACGCCCGTAACGACGGTCATCACCCCGAGGGGGAACTTCACGTTGACGCCCTTGAGGTTATGCTCGCGGGCCTCGCATACCTCGATAAAGCCTGAGGGGGCGCGGCGCGATTCGGGCACGGGGATTTCGCGACGCCCGGCGAGAAAGTCGGCCGTATAACTGCCCTCGGCCTGCTCGATCTTGTCGGCCGGGCCTTGGTAGACAATCCGCCCGCCGTTTGAGCCGGCCTCGGGGCCCACGTCGATAATATAATCGGCGGCCTGCATGATTTCCTCCTCGTGTTCGACCACGACGACGGTGTTGCCCAGGTCGCGCAGTTTTTCGAGCACTCCGATAAGTCGCGCCGTGTCGCGCGGATGAAGTCCGATGCTCGGCTCGTCGAGAATATAGAGCGAGCCGACGAGCGAGGAGCCCAACGACGTAGCGAGGTTGATGCGCTGGCTCTCGCCGCCGCTCAGCGTATTGCTCAGGCGGTCGAGCGTCAGGTAGCCGAGGCCAACTTCGTTGAGGAAGGTCAGACGATTGGTAATCTCCTTGAGGAGCCGCTCGGCAATCTTCGCGTCGGTCGCGTTGAGTTTCAATGAGTTAAACCATTGGAGGAGGTCCTTGACCGGCATCCGGACAAGGTCAGCAATCGTGAGTCCGCCAACATGGACATAGAGGGCCTCGCGGCGCAGACGGGAGCCTCCGCAGTCAGGACAGGTGGTCTTGCCGCGATAGCGCGCGTGCATTACCCGATATTGAATCTTATAGAGGTTTTCCTCGACCATACGGAAGAAATTGTCGATAGAGGCCACGTCGCGGCGGCGTCCGCGGCGTCCTTCGGGCCCGTGCCATAGAATATCTTTCTCGGCCTGAGTCAGTTCGGCGTAGGGACGATGAATCGGGAAACCGGGATTTTCGCGGATGAAGTAACGCTTCCATTCGCTCATCTTCTCCCCCTTCCAGCAGACGACGGCATCGTCGAAAACCGACCGCGACGGGTCGGGAATCACCAGCGCCTCGTCGACGCCCATAACCTTGCCGAAGCCTTCACAGCGGGGGCAGGCTCCCACGGGATTATTGAAGTTGAACATCATGTCGGTGGGCTCCATAAACGTGATTCCGTCAGCCTCGAAGCGGGTTGAAAAGTCGAGGCGCCGAGGCTCGTCGGGAGTGTCGAAAACAAGCAGCGCCATAGTTTCGCGGCCTTCGAAGAGGGCGTTTTCGACGCTCTCGCCCAGGCGGCTGAGGGTATCGGCCTCGGAGTTGACTGCAAGGCGGTCAATCAGCAGGTCGGCACCGGTCAGATCCGGCTCGGCCTCGGTCGAGATTATGCGCTCGATATCTTCAAACTTACCGCGGCGCACAATGCGCGTATAGCCCCCTTTGAGGAGCACCTCCAGATGCTGGCGCGAGGTGCGCCCCTCGGGGACGCTCAGCAGCGCCACAACGGCAATCCTCGTTCCCTCAGACAGTTCCGAAGCCGCGCGGACAACGTCGGCAACCGAATGTTTCTTGACTTCCTCGCCGCTCACGGGCGAAATCGTATGGCCCGCGCGCGCAAAAAGCATACGCAGATAGTCGTAGATCTCCGTCGAGGTGCCCACGGTTGAACGCGGATTGCGCGTATTGACTTTCTGCTCAATGGCGATTGCCGGCGGAAGACCCTTGATAGCGTCGGCCTCCGGCTTGTTCATCTTCCCCATAAACTGACGCGCATAGGCCGACAGACTCTCCACATAGCGTCGCTGCCCCTCGGCATAGAGCGTATCGAACGCCAGCGACGACTTGCCGCTGCCGCTCAGGCCCGTGATTACCACGAGTTTATTGCGGGGAATCTCAACGTCAACATTTTTCAGGTTGTTGACCCTCACCCCGCGTGCTTCAATATTATTAGATGCCATAAATATTTTCGTTTCTTTCTTAACCTACAAAGTTACGAAATTTTCCCCAAACTTCCAAACACCCCGCCGTTCCCGCTTCCCTACGGACCACTTGCCTATGTTTTGGAACAGAATTTACCCAAACTTGCCCATGTTTTAGAACAAAATACCCGCAAACTTGCCTATGTTTTGAAACTTTTTACTATCTTTGCAGCCGTAAAACCATTAAAAATGAACGATTTTAGATTCCGAAGAGACATCATTGACCGACTGATTCAATGGAAAAACTCTCCGCTGAGAAAACCTTTAGTTCTCCGCGGAGCCCGTCAGGTTGGCAAAACCACCGTAGTCAATCAATTTGCCTCCGAGTTTGACAACTATCTCTACATCAACCTCGAAGACCCGATGAACTGCGCTCTTTTTCGACAAGAAACGGACGTCAACAACTTAATCATAAACCTCTTTGCAATCAAAGGGCTAACACGCAAGCCGGGGACTACGTTGATTTTCATTGACGAGATTCAAAACTGCCCGGAAGCAATGGCCCTGCTTCGCTACTTCTACGAACAGTTGCCGGATATTCACGTAATTGCAGCAGGCTCTCTTTTGGAACGATTGCTGGACTCGAAAGTCTCCTTCCCGGTCGGCAGGGTTGAATATCTTGCCATGCGACCATGCTCATTTCGCGAATTTTTATCAGCCGTAGGCGAAGAGCCTCTAAGAAGGCGCATCGAGAAAGACCCCGAAGCGTCGGTTGCATTCCACCAACGGCTGTTGACCCTGTTTAATCGCTATTCCCTAATTGGAGGGATGCCGGAAATAATCCGTGCGTTTGTAATGACGTCCGATATTATCGCGCTTTCACCGCTCTACTCTTCACTGATTGAAGGATATAAAGACGACTCCGAAAAATACGCCTCAACGCGTATCGAGAAAGAGGTTTTGCGCCATATACTTTCCGCCGGATGGTCAAAAGCAGGCGAAACGATTCGCCTTACAAGATTTGCAGACAGCGACTATCGAGCGAGAGAAGTCGGCGAGGGGTTCCGGCTGCTGGAAAAAGCAATGCTCCTCGAACTGGCGTATCCGACAAAAACGACGTCCATCCCGGCGCTTCCCGACCTGAGTCGAGCCCCGAAACTCCTTTGGCTCGACTGCGGCCTGGTCTGTTATGCTTCGGGGATTCAAACCGAAGTGCTCAACTCCCCGGACATTTTAGACGTTTGGCGAGGCCGATTTGCAGAACAAATTGTCGGTCAAGAACTTCTAACACTCGATAATGAAATTCAATCTCGCCGCTTGTTTTGGATACGAGACAAAAAGGGGTCGACCGCCGAAGTAGACTTCATCCTGAAATTTAAGGGCTCCTTAATACCTATAGAGGTTAAGTCAGGCCACAACTCACATCTCCGCTCACTCCATTCCTTCATTAACCAAAGCGGGAAATGTGACGTAGCCGTAAGGATATGGTCCGAGCCCCTGTCGGTCAACGAATTAACTACAACTACAGGCCGGCCGTTTAAACTTATCAACCTGCCCTTCTACCTGATAGGTCAACTGCCCGCAATTTTAGAGGCAGTTACCGCGAAATAGAATCGCAAAAAGGAGCCTGAACGAGAATTTTGAGGGACAGGAGATGTATTTTTCATTTTGCACTTTTCATTTTTCATTTAAAATGCGTAACTTTGCACCATAAAATCAATAAATGTTTACGCAATGAACCTTTTTGAGAAAATGACCAATACGGCGCGCAAACTCCAGCGCCGTGTAGTGCTTCCCGAAGGAACCGAGATTCGCACTCTTTCAGCAGCCGACCGTATCATAGCCGACGGTCTCGCAAAAGTTACCCTTATCGGCACGCCCGATGAAATCAACGCTTTGGCGCAGGAACACGACCTTAAGCACATTGGCAACGCAACGATTGTCAACCCCCGCGAACAGGCGGTTGTCGACAAATATGCGCCCATTCTTCTCGAACTCCGTAAAAAGAAGGGTATGACCGAAGAACAGAGCCGTCTGACCGCCGCCGACCCGCTCTATCTCGGCTGCCTTATGATCAAGGCGGGCGACTGCGACTGTATGGTTGCGGGCGCCGAGAATACCACCGGCAACGTTCTGCGCGCCGCCTTCCAGGTAATCAAGACCGCCCCGGGAATCGACACTGTTTCGGGTGCTTTCCTGATGGTGCTCCCCGAAGGTTCGCCCTATGGCGAGAACGGCCTGCTCGTGTTTGCCGACTGTGCCGTTGTGCCCGACCCGGACGCTCACCAGTTGGCTCAGATTGCACTCGAATCGGCCCAGACGGCCCGCGACATCGCCGGCATTGAGCCGCGCGTTGCCATGCTCAGTTTCTCAACCAAAGGTTCGGCCAAACATGACCTCGTAGAGAAGGTCATCGCCGCCACCAAACTCGTGCAGGAAGCCGACCCGCATCTCGACGTTGACGGCGAACTTCAGGCCGACGCTGCCCTCGTTCCCTCCGTAGCCGCCTCGAAGGCTCCGGGCTCGGGAGTTGCCGGCCGCGCCAACGTCCTGGTGTTCCCCTCGCTCGAAGTCGGCAATATCGCCTACAAACTCGTTCAGCGCCTGGGCGGCGTGGACGCCATCGGCCCCGTGCTGCAGGGTCTCGGCGCCCCGGTCAACGACCTGAGCCGCGGCGCGTCGGTCGACGATATCTACAAGACCATCATCATGACCTGCAACCAGAAGTAAACACCTTATAACCAAAAGAATAATACCACCGAAAATGAAAATCCTCGTGCTCAATTGCGGAAGCAGTTCCGTCAAATATAAACTCATCGACTCCGAGAGCGAAAAGGTTCTTGCCGAAGGCGGCGTCGAAAAAATCGGTCTCCCCGACGGATTCCTGAAATTCAAGCAGCCCGACGGCTCGAAAGCCATCCGCGAACTTGGCCTCGTGGGCCACGAAGGCGCAATCAAGGGCGTGCTCGACGTGCTGACCGACCTCGAAGTTGGCGTAATCAAGAGTTTCGACGAAATCGGCGCCGTCGGCCATCGCCTGGTCCATGGCGGCACCAAGTTTGCCTCCTCCGTGCTCATCACTGACGAAGTCAAGGAGAAGGTTCGCGAATGTTACCCCTTGGCCCCGCTCCATAACCCCGCCAATATGACCGGCGTGGAGGCCATCGAAGAACTCCTTCCGAGCGTTCCGCAGGTAGGCGTGTTCGATACGGCTTTCCACCAGACGATGCCCGCCAAGGCCTACATGTATGCCCTCCCCTATGAGTTCCTGAAAGACGCCGACGTGCGCCGCTACGGCTTCCACGGCACGAGCCATCGCTACGTTTCGCAGCGCGTCTGCGAGATTCTCGGCGTCGACATCAAGACTCAGAAAATCATCACCTGCCATGTAGGCAACGGCGGCTCGATCGCCGCAATCGAAGGCGGAAAGAGCATCGACACCTCTATGGGCCTCACCCCTACCGAAGGCCTCATGATGGGTACCCGCGTGGGCGACGTCGACCCGGGCGCCCTCACCTACCTTATGGAGAAATATAACTGGACCGTGGCCGACCTCCAGCGCATTATAAATAAGGAGAGCGGCGTCGCCGCAATCTCCGGAGTCAGCAACGATATGCGCGAAGTTGAAGCCGCCTTCCACGCCGGCAACAAGCGCGCTGCCCTGGCTCTCGACATGTATGAGAACCGCATCACCAAGTATATCGGCGCCTATGCTGCCGAAATGGGCGGCGTCGACATCATCGTCTTCACCGGCGGCGTCGGCGAGAACCAGACCGACGTGCGCGAAAACGTCTGCGCTCCCCTGAAGTTCATCGGCGTTGAAATCGACAAGGCCGTCAACGACGAAGTCCACGGAACCGAAACCATAATCTCAACCCCCTCTTCGCGAGTAAAAGTGGTAGTAGTCCCCACCGACGAGGAACTGACCATTGCGCGCGACACCAAAGAAATCGTATCCAAGTTATGATCAGAGTAGCAATTGTGGGCTACGGCAACATTGGCCGTTACGTCCTCGACTCCGTGCTCGAGGCCCCCGATATGGAACTCGCCGGCATTGTCCGCCGCTCAGTGGCCGATATGCCCGCCGAACTCAGCCAATATAAGGTAGTTACCGACATTGCCGAACTGGGCCATGTCGACGTGGCAATCCTGGCAACCCCTACCCGCCACGTAGAAGAAAACGCCGCAAAATATCTCGCCGCCGGAATCAACACCGTTGACTCCTTCGATATTCATACGAGCATCCCCGCCCTGCGCCGCCACCTCGACGAAGTGGCCCGCGAGCATGGCCGCGTGGCTATCATCGCCGCCGGCTGGGACCCCGGTAGCGACTCAATCGTGCGCACCCTGATGGAAGCCGCCGCCCCCAAGGGTGTTACCTACACCAACTTCGGCCCCGGTATGAGCATGGGCCATAGCGTCTGCGTCCGCTCCAAGGCCGGCGTGAAAGACGCAATCTCCATGACCATTCCCCTCGGTACCGGAATCCACCGCCGTATGGTCTACGTTGAACTCCTTCCCGGCGCCAAACTCGAAGAAGTGGCTGCCGCCGTCAAGGCCGACCCCTATTTCGCCTCCGACGAGACCCACGTCTTTGCCGTCGACTCCGTTGACGCCGTCCGCGATATGGGCCACGGCGTAAACATGACCCGCAAAGGCACCTCCGGACGCACCCCCTCGCAGCGCCTCGAATTCAATATGGCTATCAATAACCCCGCCCTGACGGCCCAGATACTCGTCGGAGTGGCCCGCGCCTCCATGCGCCAGGCTCCCGGGGCGTACACCATGATTGAAATTCCCGTGATTGACCTCCTCCCGGGCAACCGCGAGGACCTGATTGCCCACCTCGTATGATCGTACTGATCTCAAACGACGACGGAATTCAAGCCACCGGCCTCCGCGCTCTCATCGACCGGGTGAGAGACGCGGCCCCGGAGGCTCAAATCTATGCCGTAGCCCCGGCCGGACCCCGCTCCGGCCAAAGTTCGGCAATCACTATCGGTCAGCCCCTGAGGATAATCAACCATCCCGACTACAACGGCGCGAAAATGATGTCCGTCACCGGAACCCCCGTTGACTGCGTCAAACTCGCCCTCCACGCTATTGTCCCCGCCCGCCCCGACCTGATGGTCAGCGGAATCAACCATGGCTCCAATGCCGGAAACTCCAACATCTACTCCGGAACCATGGGAGCAACTATGGAAGCCTGCATGATCGGGATTCCCGCCATCGGCTTCTCGCTCCTCGACTATCGGCCCGACGCCGACTTCTCGCTCTGCGCCCCGCTGATGACCCGAATTATCCGCAACGTGATTGACCGCGGAATCCCCGACGGAATCTGCCTTAACGTCAATATTCCCGCAAAAGTCGTCCCCGAAGGAATTAAGATTACCGCCTGCGGCAACGGACGATGGACCGAAGAATATGCCGACTATGTCGACCCCTTCGGCCAAAAATTCTATATGCTGACCGGCCAATACATCGACCTCGACGCCGACAACCCCGCCGCCGATACCTACTGGCTCAAACGCAACTACGCAACCATCACCCCCATAAGGCCTGACCAGACCGCCGTTGACCTCATCCCCTCCCTCAACTCAATCATCTAACCCCCGCACCCTTAAATGCCTGACATCGCCCCAGCAAACCTCGACACTATCGCCGAATCAATTGCGCCACAACTGACGCAACTCAATCAACGCATCATGCTCGCACTCGCCTCGCCCAACGACATGATGAACAGCATCGTGCAGGAATACCTCCGGCGTAAAGGCAAGCAAATCCGACCCATAACCGTAATCCTCTCCGCCCAACTCTTTGAGCCCCACACCTCCCACCGCGTAATCTCGACCGCCGCCGCAGTCGAAATGCTCCATAACGCCTCGCTTATCCACGACGACGTTGTCGACGAAGCGAAAATACGCCGCAACGAACCCACCATCAACGGAATCTGGGACAACCACATAGCCGTACTCGTCGGCGACTTCTTCACCTCAACCTCCCTCCAACTCGCTAACGAAACCGCCGACCTCCGCATCATCGGCTCCCTCGCCTCCCTCGGCCGCCAACTCTCAATGGGCGAACTCGACCAGATCTACAACGCCCGCTTTCATCGCCTATCCGAGCAGGCCTATATGCAGACAATCGAGCGCAAAACAGCCTCCCTCTTCGTGGCCTGCGCCGAAATGGGAGCCTTCGCCGCCGGCGCATCCACCGACGACCCCCGACTCGCCGCCCTGCGCGAATTTGCCCGCCTCCTCGGCCTCTGCTTCCAGATTACCGACGACATCTTCGACTACTTCCCCCAAAAGCAAATTGGCAAACCTACCGGCAACGACCTGCGCGAAGGCAAAGTGACCCTTCCGCTCCTGAGCGTCCTCCTCGACGAAAAAATCGAAGGCGCCGCCGAAATGCGCGCCCTCATTAACCGCGACTCCCTCTCGGCCGACGAAATCACACGCCTCATCGACTTCGCCATTGCCAACGGCGGCATCGACTACGCCCGACGCACCAACCAACGACTCGCCGACCGCGCCAACCGCCTCCTGACCGAAGCCTTCCCTCCCGGCCCCGCCCGCGACTCCCTCCTTGCCCTCCTGACCCACATCCTCCACCGTCAAAAATAACCCTCACCCCCCACTTTCCACCAGAGGAGTGACTGCGACAGCCACTCCCGTTTAATTTTTTTGCAAGCCTTTTTTCAACCGAAGAGTTCGGAGTGGGAGCCTAAGCGAACAAGGTCAATTTCATCTGAGTCCGGGTCGAACCAAATGAGCAAGAAATCGCCCTCTATGTGACATTCCATAAAACCGTCATAGTTGCCGGTTAACAAATGGGGCCGATTCTCGGGTGGAATCGGCAGTTCTTGTTCGAGTAAGTTAAGAATCTTGAATAACTTCTCGACTTTTTTGCGGTCGTGACGAATCCGCTTGTAATCTTTTTTGTATTGGCCGGAGGGCTTAAGTTTTTTCATAGTCCCATTGATTTTTCCATTGCCTCGATTGAACTCAGGTCGAGCGCAGGAGCGGAAATAAGAGCGCCACTCTTGGCCTCCTTCATCGCTGCCAAGGTCGACGGATTGGGTTCCTCAGAAACGGCTCCAAGAAGAAGGGTTTCTACATAGTTATTGAGGCTACGGTTTTGACGTTTGGCGAGATTCTTAAGCCGATCAATAAGTTCCACAGGGAGACGGAAACTTTGATTTTTCTTTAATGCGATATCCATAATTATAATACTTTATACTGCAAAGATAATATAAAATAATAAAATTTGCAAATTCCCGCCTGAAGAATGATAAGAAAAATAATTTTTTTGCGGGGAGTGAACTTTTTTGGGGGTGGGGTTGTTTTAAAGGTGAAAAGCACACAGAAAGACTTTTTTCATTGTGAAAGAAATGTGATAATGATTGGTTTATTATTTGACGAGGAGTGACTGCGACAGCCACTCCCGTTTAATTTTTTCGGGTTTGGTTTTTCATTTTTCATTTAAAGTTCGTAACTTTGCGGAAAATTAAACTTTTTTCGCAAAAATGAAGCGCTTATTTCTTGCTCTAACAGTTGTTTTTGGCCTGATTGGCGGGGCTTCGGCCCAGACTCCTAAGTCGGGCGCTCACTATCGCGTCTATGGCGTGGCGTTCTATAACCTCGAAAATCTGTTTGACACTATCAACGCAAACGGAACTTACGACCTCGAGTACTCGCCCGAGGGCGCAAAGCAGTGGGATACCCGCAAGTATCAGAGCAAAATCCATAATATGGCTTACGCAATCTCGCAATTGGCCACGAAGACCACCCCTAAGGGCCCGGCGATTCTCGGCGTGAGCGAAATCGAAAATAAGTCGGTGCTCGACGATCTGGTGGCCGACCCGCAGATTGCCCAATGGAACCTTCAGGTGGTTCACCATGACGGTCCCGACCGCCGCGGCGTCGACGTCGGCCTGCTTTATAATCCGCGCCTTTTCCGCTTTGAGAGCGTTGAGAACCATCGCCTCTTTATCGAGTCTTACCCGACGTTCAAGACCCGCGACCAGATGTGCGTAACCGGCACTTTGGGCGGTCAGCGCGTAAGCGTCATCGTCAATCACTGGCCTTCGCGCCTGGGCGGCGAGGAGCAGAGCAGTTGGCTTCGCGAGGCTGCCGCCGCCCTGAGCAAGCAGATTGCCGATTCAATCTGGGCCGTTGACCCTTCGCGCGGCGTAATCATCATGGGCGACCTCAACGACGACCCCGACAATAAGTCGGTGGCGCAAGTGATTGGTGCCAAGAAAGATACGAAGGGCGTAGGGCCCCACGATTTCTATAATCCCTGGTGGCGCCTGCTCCGCGACAAGGGCATCGGCACTCTCGCCTACAAAGGCCAGTGGAACCTGTTTGACCAAATCGTCTTCTCGGGCAATCTCCTGCCGGAAAATGCGGCTGAAACCGAGTTGCAATTCTTTAAGCAGCAGGTCCATAACCATGAATTCCTGATTGATCCGAACGGCACCCGCCAGGGCTACCCGCTGCGCACGTTTGCCTCCGGCTCCTGGCTCAACGGCTACTCGGATCACTTCCCCACTGAGATATTCCTCAAAATCGCCGTCCCCTCAACGAAATGAAAGTAAAAATCATCAACCATAGCGGCTTTGACCTTCCGGCCTACGAGACTCCCGAATCGGCCGGAATGGACGTGCGCGCCGCCCTCAAGGAGCCGATGACCCTTCAGCCGGGCGACCGCGCCCTGATTCCGACGGGCCTGCGGATGCAACTTCCGCGCGGCTACGAATGTCAGGTGCGCCCGCGCTCCGGCCTGGCCCTGAAAAAGGGTATAACCGTTCTGAACACACCCGGGACCGTCGACGCCGACTATCGAGGCGAAATAGGCATTATCCTGATTAACCTCTCGCGCGAGCCCTTCGAAATAGTTCCCGGCGAACGCATTGCCCAACTGGTTATTAACCAATTTACCCGAATCCAATGGGAAGAAGCCGAGCGGCTCGACGAAACGGAGCGCGGCGATGGCGGATTCGGCCATACAGGTACAAATTGAGAAACTCCGTCAAAATATTACTCCTGACGCTCGCCGCGGCGTTTGGCCTCCTCCCCCTCAGGGGCGAGCAAAGGCCGGAAAACCGGGCCAAGAGCGACTATTACTTTATGGAGGCGATGCGCCAGCGGGCCCTTGACCGCGACGGCGACGCTCAGGTCTTGCTCGAACGGGCCTATGAACTCTATCCCGACCCGTCGGACCAACCCGCCAAGTTTGTCGGCTTCAACCTGGTTTCTCAGGCGGGAGCCGACTCGGTAATGTTTGACCGCGGGCTGAAAATGATTCAGCGCTACGTCAGGTTCAACCCGAACGACACCTATGCGGCAGTGAGCCTCGCCGACTTCTATATGCGCGGCGACGCCCCCGAAAGGGCCCTTCCCCTATATGCCTACGCCGACTCGATGAACCCGACTCAGCCCTCGCTGGCCCTGCGCCACGCCCAGACGCTCATGCGCCTTGAACGCGTCGACGAGGCCCTGAAGGTTTACCGGCGCGTGGAGACGCGCGAAGGGCGCAGCACTCAGTTGACCTACCTGATTTCGCTCGCTATGCTCCGCCAGCAGAACGATACGGCGGCCGCCCTGGCCGAGATTGAGTCGCTCCTCGCCGCCAAGCCGGGCGATACGGAAGCCCTCGCCCTCGCGATGCAAGCCTATACGGCATCGAACCGCCCGGACGAAACCGCCCGCCTTATCGACAAGGCGCTGGCCCTCGAACCGGACAATAGCGACCTTTGGCAATTCTGCATCCAGGAAACCCTCAGCAGCAATGGCCTCGAAGCCTCGCTGGCCCTCTTCGGAAAAGCCTTGCAAAACGACGACCTGACGGAGGCCGACAAGGAAAGCCTCCTCGCATGGTATCTCTTCGGCTGCCGGCCAAATCCCGAAACGCCCGAAGAGGAACTGAACGCGATAAACCTCCGCGCCCTCGACCTCTACGACACATACTATCCCGGGAGCCTCTCGGCCCTCATTGACCGCAGCGAACTGGCCCGCCGCAACAAGGACTATGACGAAACCATCCGCCTCTACCGCCAAATTATTGACAAGGAGCCGGAAATGGACTTCCTGCGCGTCGAACTGATTCGCGCCTACATGATGAACAACGACGAAGCCAACGCAATCAAGGAGGGCGAAAAGGCGGTCAAGGAACTCGACGAGCCGAGCCAAAACGAAATGGCCCGCTATCTGCTTGCCGGAGCCTATATGAACACCCGGCGCTATGAAGACGCCGCGAAACATCTGCGCATACTTCTCGACGCCGACAACTCCGAGAGCGCCGACGACCCGAAATGGCGCGCCGGCCTTCTCAGCAGCATCGCCGACGCCGAACAGAACTTCAAGCCCGCCGCCGTGGCCGCGAAACTCTATGAGGAGTCAATCGAACTCGACCCGACGAGCCTGATGACCAAAAACAACTACGCCTACATGATTTCGGAGAAAGGGGGCGACCTTGACCGCGCCAAGCAACTGATTGACGAAGTAATCAAGGCTGAACCGGAAAATCCCACTTTCCTCGACACCGCCGCCTGGGTCTACTACAAACTTGGCCAATACGGCCCCGCTATGGCCTTCATAGACAGCACGTTGGTTCATAGCGAACAGCCCGTCGAGGCGGAAGTGCTTCTCCACGCGGGCGATATCTACTATCGCGCCGGGATTGTTGACCGCGCCCTCGAACTCTGGCAACTCGGCCTTGACGCCAATCCGGACTCCAAGGACCTTGCCCGCCGACTGAAACTGAAACGAATCCCCGACTGAGATGAAACGCAACCTCCTGATACTCACCCTCGTGGCTCTGATAGCCACCCTCCTCCCATCCTGCCGCTCGAAGAAGGATGCAACCGCCTCGTCGCTCCCCGTCGGCATTGAGGCCGACGGGGCCGACACCTGGAAGAGCGTTTCCGTCCCCGTAAAACTCGAACTCCTTGAGCCTCAGAAGGCTACGCTCGCCGGGCGCCTCACGATGGTGCGCGATGAGTATGCCCTCGTTTCGCTCCGTATGCTCGGGTTCGAGGTCGCGCAAATCTATGTCAGCCCCACGGAGGCCGACGTGATAGTCAAGCAGGTTCAAAAACTCTGGATTCAGGAACCTATTGGCTCGCGCTTTGCTGAACTCAACCTCCCCTTTTCGACGCTCCAGGAGGCCCTGCTCGGCCAAAAAGCCGCCTTCGACCGCATTCCTAAAGGCCTCGACCTCACTCTGGGCGGAACGGACGCCAACCCCGTCCTGACCCTCCGCGTCAAAGCGAAGAATCAGGCCCTTTTAGGCCGTATGACCCTCAGTATCAAGGAAGCGCAATGGGACCTCGCGCGCCCGGCCAACTTCACCGCCCCCGGCCCCGAATACAAGAAAACCTCACTCAAAGACCTCGAAAAAGCCCTTAAATGAAGAATCTGCTCAAAATCTTAGCACTCTGCCTGCTCCTGCCCCTTGCCGCCGGCGCCGCCAAGCCTAAAGCGAAAGCGCGCTCCAGTTCCGACGTGCAGTCCCAACGGCGCAAGACCGAGCAGCAGATGAAGCAGACTTCGCAAAAAATCACGATGACCGAGGCCGAAATCAAGCAACGCCTCGGGCGCATCAACACCCTCCAGCAGAAGATTCAACGCTCGGAGTCAAACTCGGCCCAACTTCAGCAGCGACTCGACTCCCTTGCCGCACGCACTGCCCGGGTAAAGGACTCCATCCGCGTCAACGAGGACGAACTCGCCCGCCTGCGCTCGCTCTATACCCGCGCCGTGCGCTCCTCGCGCCGCAATCGCCGCGAAATGAACACGTTGACCTTCCTTTTTTCGGCCGATAACTTCCGCCAGGCCTACCGACGTATGCGCTATCTGGAGCAATATTCCGCCTGGCGCCGCCGCAAGACCGAGCAGATCAGTTCCGTTGTGAGCAACCTTGAAGCCCAACGCGCAAGCCTCCAGGAGATGGCCAACCATACGGCCTCGCTCCGCTCGCAGGAACTCGCCGAGCAGCGCCATCTGAAGACGAGCCGCGACAGCGTAAACTCCGTGGTCAAGTCGCTCGAAGGCCAGAAGAAAAAACTCAACTCGATGCTTGCCGAACAGCAGCGCACAATCCGCAAACTCGACGACGAGATTCAGCGACTGATTGCCAAGGAAGCCGAAGAGCAGCGCCGCCGCGAAGAAGCCGAAGCGCGCCGCAAAGCCGAGGAGGCCAAGCGCATGGCTGAGGAAGCCAAACGCAAGGCTCAGGATGCGGCCGACAAGAGTAAGCCCGCAGCCCCCGCCGACAAGAAGAAGCCGGTAACTCAGCCCGCAAAGCCCAAACCCGCCGAGCCTGACTTCAAGCCCGCCGACCAGACAATCAGCGACGCTACGGGCGAATTTGCAGCCCGCAAGGGCAAACTCCCCTCGCCCTTGAGCCATACCTATATAATAGCGCGCCCCTTCGGCGTCCAGCCCCATAAGACGCATACCCACGTTGAGGTAAACAATCCCGGCCTCGACCTCGAAACCGCCTTAGGCGCAACGGCCCGCGCCGTTCATCCCGGCTTTGTCTCCGCCGTGTTTGTTCAGGAAGGGTTCGGCCACGTTATTCTGGTTCGCCACGGCTCTTACCTGACGGTTTATGCCAACGTGCAGACAATCAAGGTCAAGAAGGGCGATAACCTGAAAGCCGGCGACATTATCGGCACGGTAGCCCCCTCGGAATTCAACCCCTCGCGCGGAATGCTCCACTTCGAGATCAGGCGCGAGCGCGAGAAATTTGACCCCCAGCAATGGCTAAAGCGCTGACCGCCAAAGTAGTCAAGGCAATCTCCATGCTTGGCTCGACGCAGATGTTCAATATGCTCTGCTCGGTAGTCCGGATGAAGATGCTCTCGCTATGGATTGGCCCCATAGGCGTCGGAGTTATGGGCGTATTGATGCAGACGCTCGAAATGGTGTCAAACCTCACCCAGTTAAACATACGGACCACGGCCGTGCGCGACGTTGCGATTATGCCTCCGGGCCAACGGGGTGAAACTATCGGCATAGTTCGCCGCGTTGGTCGCGCCCTCGGCCTCCTCGGGTTGCTCCTGATGTTCATTTTTGCGCCCCTTTTCAGCCAATTTTCCTTTGGGTCCTCTGACTTCTCATGGAGTTTCCGCGTGCTCTCTTTGGCGCTCCTCTTCGGGGCACTGCAGGGGAGCGAACTGGTTGTGCTTCAGGCCGAAGGGCGCGTCAATAAGATTGCCTCCTCGGGGCTCCTATCCGCAATTCTCGGGTTGATTGTAGCCCTCGTTCTCTTCCGGACGCTCGGAGTCGGGGGCCTCGCCTGGGTTCTCGTGGCCTACAGTCTCTTCTCCTGGCTCGCCACGGCCCGCCATACGCGTTCATTCCGCTCCGAAGCCTCCGCCCTCAGCCTGCGCGAATGTTTCCGCCGCTCCGCCCCGTTTATCCGTATGGGGATATTTATGGTGATTTCCGGGCTTGTCACTAATGCCGTCAACCTCGGGTTTCTCGCAGTGGTTCAGCGAACTATGGGCTCGACCGACCTCGGATTGTATCAGGCTGGCAACACTATGCTGATTCGCTACGTCGGAGTCTTCTTCACGGCCATCTCGCTTGAGTTCTATCCGCGCCTCTCGGCCGCCGCCGGCCGTCCGCGCTATGCCTCGCTGCTGATGACCCACCAGACGCGGGTTTGCACGCTCCTGCTCCTCCCCCTTGCGGCAATCGCTATCCTGCTGACTCCGTGGCTCATACGCCTGCTCTACGACGAAGAATTCCTCCCTATGGCCCCCTTCTTCATTATCGGTATGGTCGGGATGATGCTCCGCCCCGCCTCGATGATTCTCTCGTTCAGTTTCATTGCGGCAAACAAGATGCGCCCCTATCTGTTTACGGAAATAGTCTCTTGCCTCGTCGGATTCGGCCTGAACATCATCGGGTTTCTACATGGCGGCTGGGTGGGCCTCGGGCTCAGTTTCTCGCTCTGGCTCCTCTTTGACCTGCTGATAATTTACGCTACCTGCCGCCGCTCCGCAACCCCCGTTTTTCCGCTGCGAACCCTTGGCGGAGTTCTTGAAATCGCCCTCATTATTCTGCTCCTTTCCGTTGCTATTGTTTTTCACGGAAAAATGCTGTAAATTTGCACCCATAAAACAAATCTTAAATTTTCACTTCAACTATCAATTTTTTTCATATGAAAAAACTTTTACTTTCCGCTTTTGCTGCTTTGGCTTGCTTCGCCAATGCCTCGGCAGACGAAATCGTGCTTGATTTCACCGCAAATCAGTACGGCATGACCGTTGCCAATTCTGATAACGACAAGTATTACATGGAGGACGGCGAATCTTTCTCCGACGGTCCTATTACTATCACGTCCAACAAACTCAACGGCTCAGGCACCCGTTTCTGGGACTCAAACGGTAACATCACTTTCCGCGTAAATAACAAGAGCGGTATGACCATCTCTTGCAACGGCGGCGTTATTACCTCAATGAAATTCACCGGCTCTCAATATGGCTACCTTCAGGGTGAAGGCTATGATGACGGTACCTACGAAGGCTCAGCCGAAAGCATCTCTCTCGTAAACAAGGGTAATGGCGAAAAGACCGGTACGGTTCAAATCAAGACCATCACTATAACCTACGAAGGCGGCGTATCTGATACCCGCGAAAACGCCGGCCTTGAGTTCTCGGCCGAAACCGCTATCGCTTACCTCGGCGAAGAGTTCACCGCTCCCACCCTCTCGAAGGCTACTACCGCCGTGGTTACCTACTCAAGTGACAAGGAAGACGTTGCCACGGTTGACCCCTCGACCGGCGCCGTGACCCTCGTTGGCGAAGGCACCGCACGCATCACCGCCAAGGCTGAGGCCAACGACGACTTCCGCGCCGGCTCCGCCTCCTATCTGCTGACCGTTCGTCCCGCAAAGGTTGAAGGCGCCATCTTCTCCTCCGAACTCGGCGAAGGCTTCTCTTTCGAAAACCCCGCTGACCGCGACGTTTGGATCCTCGACGCTCAATATGGTCTCAAGGCTTCTGCCTACTACGACAACACCGTTCACGCCGCCGAAGCAATCGCTTACACCACCGAGGCTATCGACCTCACCGGCTACGAAAAGGCTACCCTCTCCTTCCAGCAGGCAATGAACATGTTCAAACTCAACAACGGGCTCATCGACGTTGACGCCGTGGTTGACTACTGCAAACTCGTGGTTCGCGAAGAAGGCGCTACCGCATGGACCGAAATCGGCGAAGCGACTGCTCCCGAGGCCTTCTCCTGGACTTTCTACAACAATGACCCCATTGACCTCTCGGCCTACTGCGGCAAGAAGATTCAGTTCGGCTTCAAGTATATCTCAACCGCCTCTGTTGCCGGCACCTGGGAAATCAAAAACATCAACGTGACCGCCGAAGGCGAAGGCGCCATCAGTGAAATCAACGCTGCCGCCACCGACGCAACCATCTATGACCTCCAGGGCCGTCGCGTCCTCGCCCCCGCCCATGGCCTCTACATCGTAGGCGGTAAGGTAGTTAAATTCTAAAGACAATGAAGAAACTTCTTCTCGCAGCCCTGCTCTCTGCCGCTGCAGTCATCCCCGCCTCGGCCCAACTCAACCTCGGCAAGGCTATCAGCGCCGCCTCCAAGGGCGTGCAGGCTATGACCCTCACCGACGAGCAGATGGCCGCCTACGCCAAGGAATCCATTGACTGGATGGACACCCACAACAAGGTTTCCGACCCCGACAGCGAATACACTCAGCGCCTCAACCGCCTGACTGCCGGGCTCACCTCTGCCGACGGCATACCCCTTAACTTCAAGGTCTATGAAGTTATCGACATCAACGCCTTCGCCTGCCCCGACGGCTCCGTGCGCGTCTTCTCCTCGCTCATGGACATCATGAGCGACGACGAACTCCTCGGAATCATCGGACACGAAATTGGCCACGTTGCCAAGCATCATTCCAAGAAAGGCTTCCGCCAGACTCTCCTGACCGGCGCCCTCAAAGACGCCCTCGCAGCCTCCAACGGAAAGATTGCCGCACTGACCGACTCGCAACTCGGCACTCTCGGCGAATCGCTTGCCGG
>CAYUGU010000018.1:0-32229 GCA_964444345.1 uncultured Bacteroides sp. | reverse complement strand
CGGCATACTGGCGGATGGTCCAGGGGCGCATGGCATACATGCCGCTGTACGGGCCACGGAGATACGGCGGCAGACCCGCTACGTAGTCGAGATGTTCAAGGCCCTGAAGGTCACTCTTGGTGTAGATCGGCTTCACCGAAATAAGTTCCGGAGTGAGCCATTCTTCGCCTGCAGGGCAGGTGGCAGACTGCTGCTTGGGCGCAACGGTCTCCAATATGTTGATTTTGCTGAAATCTGGTTTCATCTTTCTTTACTTCAGGAGTTTAGCGTTGAAGGCCCGCAGAGTGTCAAGCACATTGCTGCGAACGTGGATAAAGTTCTCGATGCCGAGGGCCTTGAGGTCGTCGGTGCAGGCGGGTGCGCCGGCTACCACGAACTCGGTCTTGCCCTTGAGAAGATTCCATGCCTCGGGGGCAAATTCGGCATATTCGTCGTCGCTTGAGCAGAGCACAACGATGTCAGCTCCGGCGGCAAGGGCGGCGTCAACGCCTTCCTTGACCGTAGCGAAGCCATTGTTGTCGATAATCTCATAGCCGGCACAGCCGAAGAAGTTGCCGCTGAACTGCGAGCGGGCCAGGCGCATAGCCAGGTTGCCTATGGTCAGCATAAAGACTTTCGGGCGGTTCGAGGCGTGTTCCGTAGCCAGGCGAAGTTGTTCGAAGTCGGAGGCCAGACGCGTTGCGCTGATGCCGCCGTTTTCGTCGTGCTGACAGCCGCATCCGCAGCCGCCGTGGCGGTCAACCTCAATTTTTTCGGCTGCAAACTCGTTGATGTTCGGATATTGGTTAGTGCCGAGCAGAATCTCCTTGCGGCGGGCCATGTCGCTATGGCGCTTCTCGTTGCTTTCGTTGACTGCGGCCTGAATGGTGCCCGCGGCCAGAGCAGCGGCAAATCCGCCCTGCTCCTCGATTGCGAGGAAGAGTTTCCAGGCTTCCTGAGCGAGGCTGACGGTCAGCGTCTCGATATAGTAAGAACCGCCGGCGGGGTCTACGACCTTATCCAGATGGCTCTCTTCCTTCAACAGAAGTTGCTGGTTGCGGGCAATGCGCTCCGAGAACTCGTCGGGGGTCTTGAACGGTACGTCAAACGGAGTGACCGTGATTGAGTCAACTCCCGCAAGGGCCGCGCTCATAGCCTCCGTCTGCGAGCGAAGAAGGTTCACGTGAGCGTCATAAATCGTCTGGTTATACTTCGAAGTGGTCGCGTGGGCCATCATCTTGCAGGCGTCGATTTCGGCGGGGTTATACTGCTCGACAATCTGCGCCCAGAGCATACGCGCTGCGCGGAACTTGGCCAGTTCCATAAAGTAGTTCGTCGAGATACCCATATCGAACTTGATTTTCGAGGCAACGAGGTCGGCGGGAAGGCCGGCTTCGGTCAGCAGCGTCAGCCACTGTGCGCCCCAACTCAGGGCGTAACCCAGTTCCTGATAGATGTAGGCGCCGCCGTTGGTAAACATTTCGGAGTCGACGCTCAAAACTCTCAGGCCTTGAACCGGCAGCGAGGCCTCGATGATGGCCTTGCCTGATTCTACGGGGTCGAGGGGCGATTTCTCTCCGTGTTTCAGTTCGCGCTTCCAGGGGTTGAACTTCACGCTTCCGCGGAACTCCTTGGCGGCTCCGGCCTTCACTACGGCCTCGGCCAGGAGGCCCGTCAGTTCTACGGCCTTGCGCATGCAGCAACTCAGGTTGACCTCGATTTTCTTCAGGTCGATGCCCTTGAGCAATTGGTCAAGAGCCTCGGCGCTAACTTCGCCCATATGCCAGCCGATGGAGGTTGCGCCGCGCTCAATCGCTGCCAGGGCCTTCTCGTTGGCTTCGGCGGCGGTTGCGGCTACGATTTCCTGGCGGATGAGCCATTCGTTGTTACAGCGCGTGCCGCGCACATAGGGGAACTCGCCCGGGAGCGAGTCGGTGGTGGTCAGTGAGGCGATGTCCTCACGGCGATACATCGGCTGGACATTGAAGCCCTCCGACGTGCGCCATACCAGTTTTTTTTCAAAAGGAACCCCCTTGAGGTCTACGTCGACCTTGGCGCGCCATTCGTCGGCGCTCACCGGAGGGAACATTTCAAACAGTTTTTCCTTATTTTCTGCCATAATAATGTAAATGGTTTATTATCTGCTGCAAATATACGCAAAATCCCCCGTTCCGCCAAATGTTTGGCGTCAGGCGTTATCGGGGGCGTTATCGGGGTCGGTGTACCAGCGGGAGTACATCAGGTAGTTGTTGGCGATACGGCGGTTGATGGTGCGCGATTGCTCGGGGTCGACCATCTTGATGAACTTCGCCGGGGCGCCTCCCCAGAGTTCGTTGGGACCTATCTTCGTGCGCGAAAGAACTACTGAACCGGCGGCAACAATGGCTCCGGCGCCGACCACGGCGTCGTCCATAACTACGGCCCCCATACCTATGAGGGCATACTCCTCGATTTTGCAGCCGTGGAGCGTGACGTTATGGCCGATGCTGACGTCGTCGGCAATCTCGATGGTCGACTTCTCGTAGAGCGTATGCAGGACCGACCCGTCCTGAATGTTGACGCGGTTGCCTATGGTGATTGTGTTCACGTCGCCGCGAAGAACCGTGTTGAACCATACGGAACATTCGTCGCCGAGGGTCACGTCGCCTACCAGAGTGGCGTTTTCGGCCAGGAAACAGTCGCGGCCCACCCGGGGGGTGAAGCCGCGAACGGGAATAATCAGCGACATAGCGGTTTGGTTTTAGCGGTCAGCCAGTCGCGCTGATTTTGGTTTTCAAGCAGGGGGAGAAGCACCTCGCGCACGTGGGCGTGGTAGTTGTTGACCCACAGGATTTCGGCGTCAGTCATAATCGAGAGGTCGAAGAGGTTGCGGTCAAACGGGAAGACCGTCAGCGTCTCGAACTGATAGAACTTGCCGAACTCTTCGTTGCTCAGGTCCGAAGGCACGCAGAGAACGAGGTTCTCGCAGCGGATTCCGTGAATTCCGGCGCGATAGAGCCCCGGCTCGTTAGAGGTAATCATGCCCGGCTGAAGGGCTACGTTGACATGGTTCAGGCGGATTGACTGCGGCCCTTCGTGAACGTTCAGGAAGTGGCCCACGCCATGGCCCGTGCCGTGGAGATAGGTCAGACCGTTCTTCCAGAGGAATTGACGGGCAAGCGCGTCGAGTTGGTCGCCGCGGGTCCCTTCGGGGAAGATGGCCTTTGCGAGGGCAATGTGTCCTTTCATGACGAGCGTGAAGTCTTCTTTCTCCTGTTCTGTCGGAGTTCCGAGGGCCACGGTGCGCGTAATGTCGGTAGTGCCGTCAAGATACTGCGCGCCGCTGTCGACCAGCAGCAAACCTTCGGGCTTGATTTCCGACGAGGTCTCCTCCGTGGCCGAATAGTGAACAATAGCGCCGTGAGGGCCATAGCCGGCAATCATCTCAAATGAGTCGTCGACATAGAGGGCGCCCTGCGAGCGATAGAGAGTCCCGAGGCGGGCCATATCGAGTTCGGTCAGTTTTTCGCCGGCTGCGAGGCGGCGTTCAACTTCCATAAAGAGTTTGACGAGGGCCACACCGTCGCGGGCCATTGCCTCCTTGGTGCCGGCAATCTGCGTCGCGTTCTTGAGCGCCTTCGGAAGGGCAACAACCGAGGTGCCTTCAACGGCGTGTTTGCCAAGCACTTCGCTCAGGGTGAAGGCCGTGCGCTCCGGCTCGATGTAGACCTTGGCCTGCTTGGGCAGCAGGGCCAGGAAGCGGGCAACCGAATCGTAAGCGGCCACGTCTACGCCGGCTTCCGCCAGGTAGTTGCGGACCTTGTCGTCAACTTTTGCTTCGTCGGTGAAGAGGACCTTGCGGTCGGGGCTCAGATAGAGGAACGCCGTCGCAACGGGGTTGCAGTTGACGTCGGTTGAGCGGATATTGAGAATCCAGGCTATCTCGTCGAGCGCCGAAATGAAGAGCGAGTCGGCCTTGGCTGCTTCGGCCAGGGCAATTACGCGCTTGATTTTCGAGTCGGCTGATTCGCCGGCATATTTTTCGTCGTGGATGAATATGGAGTCGGAGGGAAGCGACGGGCGTCCGCTCCAAAGTTGGTCAATAGGGCTGAACGACGTGTCCAGGTGGATTCCGTAGCCTGCGAGGGCGCTGCTCAGGCGGCGTACGGCGCCGACGCTGAAGACCATACCGTCGATGCCTACGGTCGCACCCTCGGCGAGTTCCCCGCAGAGCCATTGCTCGATCGAGGGTGTCTCGGGAAGCCCGTCCTTCATCAGTTCGATGCCGGTATCGGCCAGTTGGTCAGCGGCCTGGAGGAAATAGCGCGAGTCGGTCCAAAGGAGCGCGCGGTCGGCGGTCACTACAAGCGAGCCGGCCGAGCCGGTGAATCCGCTGAGCCATTGGCGTACCTGCCAGTGCTCGGCAAGATATTCGCTCTGGTGGGGGTCAGACTGAGGGATAATTGTTGCGGCGATTCCCGCCTGCTGCATCTTTTGCTGGAGTTGCTCGATGCGCGATTTTATGATAGTACTCATATTTTTAAGTTATTAATTTCAGTCAATCTTTCAATTTGTCATTTTGTCAACTTGATAAAAAAAAATTACGC
Source organism: uncultured Bacteroides sp. (assembly GCA_964444345.1). GTDB lineage: Bacteria > Bacteroidota > Bacteroidia > Bacteroidales > Muribaculaceae > UBA3263. The sequence goes on along the minus strand of CAYUGU010000018.1, from coordinate 27,664 downwards.
AAGTTGCTGCATTTCAACCAGTTTGGCATAGGCGCCGTTGCGTTCCATCAGTTCGTCGTGGGTGCCTTGTTCGATAATCCGGCCTTCGCTCATAACGCAGATAAGGTCAGCGTTGCGGATGGTGCTTAACCTGTGGGCAATTACCAGCGTCGTCCGGTTCTTCATCAGTCGGTCAAGAGCCTCCTGAACCAGGTGTTCGCTCTCGGAGTCGAGCGCCGAAGTGGCCTCGTCGAGAATCAGGATAGGCGGATTTTTCAGGATGGCGCGCGCAATGCTCAGGCGCTGACGCTGACCGCCGCTGAGGCGGCAACCGCGGTCGCCGATTGATGTTTGATAGCCCTGCTCCATCTCGCGGATAAACTCGTGGGCGTTCGCAATCCGCGCGGCGGCCTCAACCTCCTCCTGCGTCGCCGACGGGACGCCGAAAGTTATGTTGTTGAAAACAGTGTCGTTAAAGAGTATTGCCTCCTGGTTGACGTTGCCCATAAAGCCGCGCAGATGCTCTACCGGCAGGTCGCGAAGGTCGTGGCCGTCAATCGTGATGCGCCCCGAATCAACGTCGTAGAAACGCGGAAGCAGGTCGGCGAGGGTAGACTTGCCCGAGCCGCTTTGGCCCACGAGGGCAACCGTGGCTCCCGCAGGGATATTGAGGCTCACGCCCTTGACCGCTTGGGTCGCGGCGTTGGCGTAACTGAAAGTAACGTTATCATAGTTGATTTCGCCCCGCAGTTTCTCAATTTTTTCAGGCTTTTCAGGATTCTTGATGCTGTTTTCGGCCGAGAGGATGCGGTCGATACGGTCAAAGGAAGCCATACCTTTGCGAATGGCGTAGGTGGCTTTCGAAATCTCCTTCACCGGATTGATAATGCTGTAGAAAATAACGAGATAGTAGATGAATTCAGAGGCGTTGAACGAACTCGACCCGTTGATAATCAGCGTGCCTCCGAACCAGAGCACAATCACTATTGTAATCGTTCCCAGAAACTCGCTCATGGGGTGGGCGAGAGCCTGACGCCTCAGTACGCTCAATTGATAGCCGAAAAGTTTCTGCGTGTCGCCGTTGAAGCGGCGGCGCACCTTATCTTCCGCAACGAAGGCCTTGATTATGCGCAGACCGCCGAGGGTCTCCTCGATGTTGCTGACAACTACGCCCAACTGGTTCTGAACCTCCATTGATTTGGCTTTCAGTTTGCGGCCGACGGCGCCCATCACCCATCCCGCCAACGGCAGGAGAATGAGGACGAAGACCGTCAGTTGCCAACTGACAATCAACATCATAGTCAGGCAGGCAATCACCATCAGCGGGTTCTTGAACAGCAGGTCGATTGACTGCATTATGCTGCTCTCGATTTCGTTGACGTCGCCCGTCATGCGCGCAATCACGTCGCCTTTGCGCTCATTGGTGAAAAAGCCTATGGGCAGACGCGTGATTTTGTCGTAAATCGAGTTGCGGATGTCGCGGATAATGCCGGCGCGTATCGGAATCAGGTAGTAACTGCCCAGATAGGTCGCGCCGACTTTCAGTGCCGTCATGACTATCAGCAGCAGGCCGAGCAGGCCGAGGGTGGTCGACTGGCCGTAGCGCACGATGCTCTCCTGAGTGTAATAGTAGAAGTTGTTCATCGCCGATTCCCGAAGGTTATCCCAAGTCATCGGCATCAGTTCATATCGGGCCTGATTGATCTGGAAAAGCATCTCCAGAATCGGGATTATCAGCGCAAACGAAAAGAGGGTCAGGAACGCGGCCAGAAGGTTAAAAACCACGTTCAATACCAGATATTTCTTGTAGGGCGGCAGGAAACGCCGCAGTACCATATAAAAATCTTTCATAACTCAGGCGCAAATTTAATTAAAATTGCGTAAATTTGCAATTATGCCTGAAGAAATTATGCACGAAATTATTCTTGAAACTCATCCGTTCCCGCCCTTCGTGCCATCTGACGCGAGGGTGCTTCTGATGGGCACTTTTCCGCCCCAGCCCAAACGCTGGGCTATGGATTTTTACTATCCTAACCGTACCAACGATTTCTGGCCTATGATGGGCTTGATATTCTTCAACGACCGCGACGCGCTGATTGACCGCGAACATAAGACTTTTCGGCTCGACCTGATTAAACAACTGCTTGAGCGCGAGCAGATTGCGCTGAGCGACACGGGCTTTCGCGTCCGCCGCCTGAAAAATAATGCGTCCGATAAATTCCTGGAGATAGTCGAGCCGGTCAACCTGCAGGCCCTTCTGGACCGGATGCCAAATCTCTGCTCCATAGCCGCTACGGGCGAAAAGGCCTCGCAAGTGCTTGCCTCGCTGACCGGAACCGAGCCCCCGAAGATGGGTCAATACGTAGTGGCCCCCTCCGGTCTCAAAATCTGGCGTATGCCCTCAACCTCCCGGGCCTACCCCCTCCCCCTCGAAGCCAAAGCCAACCTCTACCGCCCCCTCTTTTTAGAAGGTGAGTGAGGGGACTTTGGCGAGGCGGGCCGTCAGGTCGGGAATTAGGTCGGCGCGCGCCTGCAGCGTCAGGCGGCACGTGTTGTCAAACTGACGGTCAAGAATCCTGACCTCCGAGTGCTTGACAATCTTCATAACGTCGTTCATCGCCTGATAGGCAAACGTAAATGTCAGTTGCTCCTGGCGGTGACATTCAATGATTTGCGCCTCGTCCAGACATAGCGACGCACTCTCCTTATAGGCAGAGATTAACCCCGGAGTGCCGAGTTTGATGCCTCCGAAGTAGCGAACCACTGCGACGACCACATTTTTCAGGTCCCGCGAGTTTATCTGCCCTAAAATCGGTTTGCCGGCCGTGCCGCTCGGCTCGCCGTTGTCGTTCGAATAGACGTGGGGCTCCTCAGTCCCGATAACCCAGGCCCAGCAGACATGGCGCGCGTCGTAATACTCCTTCTGGAGCGCCCCGACGAACGCTTTCGCCTCGTCGAGGGTCTCGGCGGGGGATGCAAAGGCCAGAAAGCGGCTCATCTTCTCCGTAAACTTGGCTTGCGCGGGCGCGGCTATGGTCTTGTAACTGTCGGCCATCACGAACGGGAGGCGCGCCGATAGAGCACGAGCGCAATCAGGGCATAAACAATATTTGGAATCCACATGGCCACCATCGGCGAGGTCATTCCCGTGACGGCAAACGTCTGGGTGAGAGTCATAAACAGGATATAGGTGAAACTCAAAACCAGGCCGATGCCGATATTGACCCCCATTCCGCCCTTGACCTTGCGCGACGAGAGGCTGACTCCGATAATAGTCAGGATGAAGGCGGCCGCGCAGGCGGCGTAACGTCGGTGGTATTCAATCTCAAATTGCCTTACGTTCGCAACTCCGCGTTGGCTCTGGCGCTCGATGTAGCGCGCCAGTTCAGGCGTGGTCATAGCCTCCTGGTCGCTCGTGGAGATTACTATGTCCTGAGGTTGAATCGGGACTATGGTGTCGAGTTCCATACCCGTGCGAATCTCCTCGCGCTCGTCGCCAAACTTACGCTCAACGTAGTTGCGTAGACGCCAGGAGTAGCCCCCGCGCCATTCGGCCGACCCCGCGGTCAGGCGCGACTTCAGTCGCCGCCCCTCGAAACTGTCAAGGCTGAAGCGGGTGCCGCGGTTGCTGATGGTATTGAAGTCGCCGAAGTAGGCCACGCATTCCTTGCTGATTCGCAGTTGGGCGTTGGTCGTGGCGCTTATGCGCTTGTCTTTGACGTAGGTGTTCATGAAGTTACGCATCTTGACGTTGCCCGGCGGAATCACGTAGGCCGACAAGACGAACGTGGCCGCCGCAATCACTGCCGCCGAGAAGAGATAGGGGCGCATAAGCCGCCGGTAACTCATTCCGGTCGAGAGCATCGCGATGATTTCCGAGTTGCCCGCGAGTTTCGACGTGAAGAAGATAACCGAGATGAAGACAAACAGCGGACTGAACTGATTGGCGAAATAGGGAAGGAAATTCAGAAAGTAGTCGAAGATTATTTCCTTCATCGGGGCTTTCTGAAAGGCCTCCATTTTCTCGTTGATGTCAAACATCACCGTGATGGCCAGAATCAGCGCCAGCGAGAAACAGTACGTGCCGAGAAACTTCTTGGTTATGTAGCGGTCTAAGATCACAGTCGCCGGGTTACCTCCTGAACCTTCCGGGCCTTCCATTGCGCGAAGTCGCCTGCGAGGATATGTTCCCTCGCCTGCTTTACGAGGCTCAGGTAGAAGGCCAGATTATGAATGGATGCAATCTGCATTGCAAGTATTTCCTGCGCCATAAACAGGTGGCGCAAATAGGCTTTCGAGTAGATGCGGTCAACTTCGGCCGCGCCGTCTTCCTGAATAGGCGAGAAGTCGTTGGCCCACTTCTTATTGCGCATATTCATAATGCCATGGTCGGTAAACAGCATTCCGTTGCGCCCGTTGCGGGTCGGCATCACGCAGTCCATCATGTCCACTCCGCGGTCAATCGCCTCCAGGATGTTGGCCGGAGTGCCTACTCCCATAAGGTAGCGCGGGCGGTCGGCGGGGAGGATTTCGTTGACAACTTCAATCATTTCGTACATAACCTCCGTAGGTTCGCCAACGGCCAGACCGCCGATTGCGTTGCCTTCGGCGCCCAGTTCGGCGACTTCCGAGGCTGCGCGGCGCCGCAAGTCCGGATAGGTGCATCCCTGCACAATCGGGAAGAACGTCTGGCTGTGGCCATAGAGCGGTTCAGTCTCCTTGAAGTGTTGCCAGCCGCGGCGGAGCCATCTCATGGTCAGATCGAGGCTTTTCGAGGCATATTCTCGGCTACTCTGCCCCGGGGGACATTCGTCGAGCGCCATCATGATGTCAGAGCCGATAACGCGCTGAATGTCGACCACGTTTTCAGGCGTAAACAAGTGCTTCGACCCGTCGATATGGCTGCGGAAGTGAGCCCCTTCCTCGGTCAGTTTGCGGTTGCTTGAAAGCGAAAAGACCTGAAAGCCGCCGCTGTCGGTCAATATCGGGCGCTTCCAACCGTTAAACTTGTGGAGGCCGCCGGCCGCGCGCAAGGTCTCGATTCCCGGGCGCAGATAAAGATGATAGGTGTTGCCGAGGATTATCTGAGCCTTCACCTCTTCCTCCATTTCGCGGACATGGACGGCCTTGATGGCCCCGACAGTGCCCACGGGCATAAAGATGGGGGTCTCGATCGGGCCGTGGTCGGTCCGGATGAGGCCGGCGCGCGCGTTAGTGCCGGGGGCGGTTGCTTGAAGGGTAAATTCCATTGAGCGGTTTCTTTGAAAAACGCCGGAGACCAATTCAGGAATCCGGCGTTGAGTACTTGTTTAGCAGAGGGTGAACAGTGGGGGTCGAACCCACGACCTTCGGAACCACAATCCGACGCTCTAACCAACTGAGCTATGCTCACCATTTGTTCGGTTTAACGGGTGCAAAGTTAAAAAGAATATTTTAATTGCGCAAATTTTTTTCGCAAAAAATTTCCCCCGAAAAAGAAGCGCCGACCTTGCGGCCGACGCTTCCCTTATAAAAGTTGCTGATTATTTAACCAAAACCTTCTTGCCGTCAACAATGTTGATGCCCTTTGCGGGAGCGGCAAGTTTGCGGCCTTGCAGGTCATAGACCTTAGCGGCCTTGGCGCTGCTGATTTCGTTGATTGAGCCTTCAACGGGGTCGTCGGGCGCGTTCGGGTCTTTCTCAACGTGGGCGGCGAGGGGGAGGACGTCGCCGGCCTCGGCTGCCACGTTAGCGGCGGGGAGGTAGACGCTGTTGCCGTTGACTTTGGTATCTTCGGTGGCCTTGACGAAGGCGGCGTTGCCTTCGCTGTCAGTGCCGAGCACATAGTCGCCGGCAGCGGCAGTCGTGGAGCGGAGCGAGCCGGCCAGGTGGTTGACGGCGCCCGGAGTTTCGGTCGTCTCTTCGACCTCAACCGCTACGGTCTCTTCGGTGTTTTCCGTAACTTCGGCAATCTTGAGGGTGACTTTTTCGGCGTCTTCCTTGACTACCATGAAGGCGGTGTGGGCCGGAACGGTCTCCACTTCCGTGTAGGCGGCAACGTGGGTTTCGTCGTTAACTTCGTGGCTGATGTAGTAGAGTTTGGTGTCCTCGTCGAGGGTGGTGACGGGGCAGGGGAAGTAGCCGAAGCCTACGTTGAGGTCGCCGAGGGTGGCGGGCAGGAGTACTTCAAGGTCGTTGGCGGGGATGATGTAGAAGTGGGAGCCGCCCGAGCCTGCTTCCCAGCCGGTGAGGGCTACGGGAGCGGTAGCGCCTGCGTTACCCTGGTGGATAAACTTGCGGTCGTTTTCGTTGGTGAAGTCAACGCCGAGAGCATACTGCGCGGGGGCGTCAATCTTGTAGAGTTGGTAAGCACCGGCCTGTTCTACGCTTTCTACCTGCTGGAGGTGCTTGCCCGACTGCGGAGTGCCGAGATACATACCCTGCGACTGAATGTAGTAGCCCGTGCCGACTTCGGGGTCCACGACGGGCACGAAGTTAAACAGCGAGTGATAGTTATGCTTGCGCGTAGCAAGAATCTCCTGCGAATAAACCTTGGTGTCGTCGTCGGCGCCCGTGAAGAGGTAGTTGTTGCCCCAGCCGGTCGGGTTGCCCTGGGCGTTGGTGCCGTTCGCGCTGGTGATGCGATACCATTTCTTCGGGTCGAGCGATACGTAGTTCACGTTAGACTCGAACTTGTCGATGAGTTGACGGAGGTTTTCGGCTGCCTCGTAGTTGTAGGGGTCGGCCGTTGCAGCGGCAATCACTTTATCGCTTTCGGGAAATTCGGTGCCGTTATATTCAAATGCGCCTACGGGCTTAACCTTCGGGAAGAAGGTGTCGGTCGGGTCTTCATATGAGAAGTTATATTCGGCAACCTGTTCGAGCATGGGGGCCGAGGCGGCAACGAACCAGCAGGTAGCCGAGTCGTCGATGTCGCCGAAGGTCAGGGCGCTGTCGCTGCCGCCGCTCGGGTAGCAGATAGTCTTGGTGTCTTCGGTGCTGAATACGCAATATTTAGCATAGGAGCGCTTGGGGGCGTAAGCCGGTTTCCAAAGGTCCTGCTTGCCTTCAGAGCCTACGACTACCTGATTGCCGTTGGCGTGAACCCATTTGTCGAAGCCGGCGGCTTTGTTGTAGATTTTGAATCCCTCGGCAATGTTGCCCACAAAGGCCCAGAGTTGATTGTCGGCGAAGCCTTCGGTCTTGACGTTGTCAGGCTCGAAACTGATCATGTGGGCGGGGTCGCTCTCCGAGTAGGTCCAGGTGAAGTCCGTGTGGCCGTTGAAATTGTGGGTGCCTCCGGTCTTGTAGTCATAGTGCTGCTGAATTGCCTGCCACTTAACGTTCTCCGGGTCGAGGGTTTCGCTGAAGGCGAAGGGGAGACCGAAGAAGCGCACGAGGCTCAACTTGATGGTCGTGCCGTTCTTGTCGGGGGCAATAGCGACTACGTCGATGTCGAAGAAGTCGGGCGACGGGATGGTGAAGGGCTCGTTGACATAGCCTTCAACGTCCTTGACGGTTTCGATTTCCTTATCCTGATAGGTCAGGATTACGTTGAACGTTACGGGAGTTTCAACTTCGACGTTGAAGTCAACAACGATGCCGCCATTGACGATTTCAGCCGTCGGAGCGTCGGGAGCCGAACCTTCGGCGTCAACCATATAGCGGGCACGGTAAACGCCCGGCTTGGTAGTGTCGGGAATCGGCGACTGAACCAAATGGTTGAGTGCTACGTCGCCCGTGCTTTCGTAAATCTTGTCGGCATCGGTGAAGCCGTCGCCGTCCCAGTCGATGTAGACATACTGGTGCATTCCGCTTCCGACCGCGTCGGGCTGAATCTGGAAGGCGTGGCCTTGGGCAATGCTGACGGTCATCAGCGGGGTGATGTCAAAGTAGGTGCCGGTCCAGTCGAGCCAGTTCAGGTAGGTGATATAGGGCTCCTGACCCGTTTTGCTCTGAAGCATGGGCGAGTAGCGGTTGGCCTCCGTGAAGTCGTCAGAGAATGCCAGCGAGTGGGTGCGGCGGGTGGTTGACTGCGTGTTGGCCTTATTCTCGCCGAGGCTATAGGGCGCGGGGAAGTTTGATTCCGTAACCTTGTCGTTATAGAAAAGGTTGAACTCCGAAAGCGACGCGTAGCGCTCGTTGTTCGAAGAGTCGCTCTTGTTGGGGTTGACCGTGTGCTTGATAACCACGAGCACGAAGCGGCCCGACTGGTCCTGGTCGAACTCAAAGACCTGAGCCTCCTGAGTGTAGATTTCGGGCTTGATGGTCAGGGTGGGGCCGGCCTGCGTCTGCAGGTAGTCATAGAGGATTTCGTCGTCCTCGGCCACGTTGGCCGAGCCGCCCGAAAGACCGATGAAGTCGTCGGTCACATAAATATCGGCTTCCGTAACCGCGCCGTTCCAACTGGCTTTTTCGTTGTCGGCAATCTGGATTACGCGCTGCTGAATCGACAGTTTGTTAAACGTCGGGGCGCCGATGCCGCGGTCAATCAGGAACCAGTGGGAGTGGCCCTCATCCTTGCCGTTACATAGCGTCGGGTTCGAATGCCAGAATGTCAGCGGGTTGCGGTCAATAAGATCGTAGATACCACCGGTTTTGCCTCCAAGAGGGTTGTCCTCCGAGCCTTCCGAGTCGGTGCCGGTAATGATTGTCCAGGGTACGCGGCGCTCAATAGGAACCGGATAGGTCTTTGCGTCGGCGGCTTTCATCGGAGCGATGGCTGCCAGAGCAAGTGCAGAAAAGAGTAAGGCTTTTTTCATGCTGTTAACTTTGCTTATAAAGTTGATTATTTTTTGTTTTCATGGTTTTTCTTTCCAAAATTTTTGGAAAAGCACACGCAAAGATAACAAAAATTTCAATTAACCGCAAAAAAACGTAAAAAAAATGAAAAAAACTTTCTGGCCCCGCAAAGAGAGAAGCAACTCCGGCGGAATGGAGTTGCTTCTCTGGGAGGTCCCAAGCGGAATCGAACCGCTGTACACGGTTTTGCAGACCGTTGCCTAACCGCTCGGCCATGGAACCCTTTAGCGTTGCGTTTTGCGGTGCAAAGTTAAATAGAATTTTCCATTTGACCAAATTTTTGTTCTTTTTTTTGAAAAATTTCCCGCTTTTGTTGCTATTTTCGCGGGTTGTCAGTACCTTTGCATTACTTTTATGGAGAGTTTAATTTATGTTCTGCTCCGCGGGTTCGCTATCGGCGTCCTGATTTCCGCCCCTATGGGGCCTATCGGAATGCTCGTGATTCAGCGGACACTCAATAAGGGACGCTGGCCGGCTTTCTTCACCGGCATCGGCGCCTCCCTCTCCGATATGTTCTATTGCATACTGACCGGCGCCGGCATCGCTTTCATTACCGACTTCATCAACTCGCGCCAACTGATTCTGCAGATTGTAGGCTCCGTCGTGCTCGCTATTTTCGGCATTTGGCTCTTCCGCAAAAATCCCTCGCGAAGGGCTAATCCTCGCGACGAAGTCGGCCCGAAAAGTTACTGGATGGACCTTGTGAGCGGCTTTCTGCTGACTTTCTCCAATCCCCTGATTCTCTTCTTTATTATAGGCCTGTTTGCCCGCTTTAACTTCCTCCTCCCCGAGTTTCGCTATTACCATTATATTCTCGGTTACTTTGCGATTGCCCTCGGAGCCTTGTGCTGGTGGTTTCTTATCACCTTCTTGGTCAACAAGATGCGGGCCCACTTCAATGTCCGCTCCCTCTATATCATCAATAGGATTATCGGCGGAATCCTCGTGGCCTTCGCCCTGGGCAGTCTGCTGACGGCTTTTATCTGACCGTGAGCCGCCGCAAATGGCGCGGAATCAGGCCCAACACGCAGATGGCCGCCTGAACTATCAGCATCAAAAGAGTGTATTGGCGGAATCGTTCCGCCCCGGTCGGCCGGCTATATGTCGCGTCGAGATTGTCCGTAGCGCTGTCGACGCTCTGGAGCGTGCGCTTCCAGCGTATTTCGCCGTCGCGGGTCATCACGAGGGCCGTCTTGCCTCGCGCAATCGTCTTCAGCGTCCGGCTGTCGGCGCTATAAATCGGGTAGTCGGCCATTGAGACGTCGCGCCAAGCCTCAATCTCCTCGGCTGTCGCGTCCGTGAGCGCCACCAGGTCTGTCTTCGCGGCCAATTCGTTGGCGTCATAACTCATTGCTACTCCGGCCTTCCGCAGGTCCGGAATAAGCATAAAAAGTTGTTCCCCCTCCGGCTTTACTACCTCCTCGGTCACGTCCTCGCCGCTTTCGGGGTCGAGTATGGCGAAATTGTTGTTTGCGCCTCCGCCGTCCGTCTCCTTGACTTCGACAAATTCGAGGCCTGAATCGTCGTCGGGCAGGTCATACATGCTGAACTCCAGCAGTTTGCCGTCGGCCGTCGAGCGGTAGACGTAGGTCTGCTCAATCTCATCGTCGGCGGCCAGGCGGCTCCCGACGGGATAGGGGCGGAAGTCGAGCAGGGGCTGCTCGTTGTAGCCAACAATGCCGATAAGTCCGCAATAGGCCGCCGCTACGGCTATCTCCATCCATTGCACCCACGGCGCGAACAGGCAGGGCGCCTGCCGGTTCTTGAGCAGCAGGAAGATGCAGAGCCCCGTGAGGACAACGTTTTTCCAGAAAGTCGCTGCGTTGCTGATTATCAGCCAGTCGCCGAAACATCCGCAGTCTTCAACCGGCGAGGCCGCCCATATGTAGGCGCTCAGCGGGAGCATAAACGCCATTATGGCAGTTGCGCAGAGGGCCGATGTCCTTCTCATCGAGCCGGTGGCGAGGGTGAAGCCGGTCAGAAACTCGGCCATAGCGAGCCCGGCGGCGCCGATAAGTGTCAAGCCCTCAGGGATTTTGTCGGCGATACCCCAGGCGGTGAAATAGTCGTTAAACTTGTTAATGGAGCCGTAGAGGTCGACCATCTTGGTTATGCCCGAAACCACGAACGTCCCGCCTGTAAGCAGGCGCGCCAACCAGATGGCTACTTGCTTTAACATCTGTCACTCAGTCAGTTTGATGATTCCGAAGATGCTGTAGTTGACCATATCCATATAGTTGGCGTCGATTCCTTCACTGACGAGCGTCGACCCCGCGAGGTCCTCGATTTGCTTGGTGCGCAGAATCTTCATCAGTATCAGGTCAACGTAGGAACTGACGCGCATATCGCGCCAGGCCTCGCCGTAGTCGTGGTTTTTGGCCAGCATCAGAGTGCGGATTTCGCCGGCGTGCTTGTCGTAGAGTTCAAGGGCTTTACTGCTGTCGATGTCGGGCGTAACCGTCGGGGGTAACTCTAACTGAATCAGTCCGATAATGCCGTAGTTGACAATGCCTATAAACTCCGGCAGCGTCCCTTCGCCGACGGCCGACTGATTGTCGCCCCCGAGGAGTTCGAGTTCGCGGATGCGCTTGGCCTTGATATATATCTGGTCGGTCAGCGACGAGGGCCGGAGCACGCGCCAGGCGGGTGCATAGTCATGGAGTTTTCGTTGGAAAAGGTCGCGACAGCGACCCAGCGCTTTGTCAAACTGCTGTTCAGTAGTCATAGTCCAGTTTCAGGTCGTCAATAGTTAAGATTGAACCCGCGCCGCCGACAAAGAAGTCGCCATACTTCGAGGCGGAGCAGACCACGAGGATATACCTCGGAACGCGCCCCGTAGACCGATAGTTCAACTCGATGCTCAGCGGAGTCCAGTTGCTGACCGTCTCGCCGAGCGACATGGAGCCGTAGGCAATCACGTGCGGGTCTGAGGGGTCGAAGAGTTGGCGGTTCTTCGGATTCGTGCGGATTTCGAGCGGTTCGGCCCAGTCGGTCAGCGCAATGTAGACCTGGCAGGTGTCCGGGCGCCCCTTCCAGTCGGCATAGTCCGGGTCGGTGCCTACGTGGCTGATAGGCGCGCAGTTATATTTATACCAGGCGGTCAGGCGCGTGGGGCGGCGGCTGAAGTCGCGTCCGAAGTTAAGGATGCCGTTGGTGCCGTCGGTGCGCACGTAGACGCCCGTGAAGATATTGCCGGCGGCAATCTTGCCGAGCGAGCCTATGCCCTTGAACTCGGTTTTCAGTTCGGCGGCAAAGCCCGTGCCGCTCTGCGTGTCGGCCGTCGGAACGGAGTTGGAGGGGCCAAGCGTCGCGGCGCCCTTGTTGCCCGTGTCCCAATAGGGTGTTCCCCCTTCGGCCCAGGGATTATAGACCTTCCCGTCGAGCCACCAGTTGTCCAGTGTCCAGTTGGGCATCTGAACCTCATCCTCGGTCGTGAACTCGACCGTGCCGGTTATGTCTTCGCCCGAGTAGGCGCGGGCCTCGTAGGTTGTCAGCGGGCTCAGGTGAATCAGTCGGCCCGTGAAGGAGCCTCCCTCGGTAGTTATCTGTTCGGAGGGGACCTTAATCCACTCTTCGTCGCCCTGCAGGCGATATTCGAATCCGTTGTCTTTGCCGGCCTCTGCCTCGCCGTGGAGCCACGCAACGCGCGTCCAGGCGTCAACGCCCGTGAGCGTCACGGCCGCATCGACGGCCTCTACGTAGACCGTCCAGATAAGGTTGCGGCCATAGTCGCTGACGGTCAGTTCTACCGGTCGGCTGAAGTCAAATGTCTTGCCTATGGGGTCGGGAGTGATTGTTGATGCCGTCGACCCGAGTTTTGCCTTGGTGACTTTAAGAGCCGAGAGGTTGCTCCCCTTCGGGACGTAGACAACCACCCTTCGGCCGGGCACGTCGATAATCGTCTGGCCTATCTGCCCGTCGATTTCAAATTCTCGCGCAATGGTCTGCCGGCCGGTGATTACCCAGATGTATTCTTGATAGAGGCTTACTGAGATTCGCAGCGGGCGAATCAGGTTCAGGGTTGCGCCGAGGTCTTCCGCGTTGTCAATCTTGGCCCCTTCGGGCGAAAGGTTGAAACTGACTAGTTCTACGTGTTCAAGGTCGGTTTCCTCGTCGAAGTCGAGCGTAATCGTGCGGTTGAGAGTGTCTATTTCGGCCGGTTTGGTAAGTCCGTTGACAAGAAATTCCGTAAAGTTCGGCTGGATGCGGGGGTAGGGCAGGTCGTTATGGATGCAGCCGCAAAGCGTTGCGACTACCACGGCCAAAATCATTGCCGCCAATCCCTTATGTCGTTTAAATATGAACACCTAATCCAAAGTTGATATTAAAAATGTTGAACCGGAAGTTCGCGCCCGAACTCAGACGCCTTCCTTCGTCGAGGCCGTTTGTCTCCTGATGTTCCGTGCGCAGTTTGACGCCGAAAACGCCGAAACTGAGGTTGAAACTGACGTTCTCCATGATGAAGACGCAGACGCCCGGACTGAAGTTGAGGCTCACCTCGTTGATGCGCGTGCGCGTCAACTTCGGCTCGTCGTTGTAGAGGCGCGAGAAGTTGCTATGGCCCGTCGTGAAGTTCAGGTCCGCCTCGTTAAATACGGCGAAGCGCTTGTTGCGGTCAAGGCCAACGTAGGCGCGGTAACTGACTCCCGCCGAGTAACTTTCGGTAGTATAGCGCACGTCGCGCAACTTGAAACTCAGGTCGTCGCCCATATCGAGGCCGAGCGAGCCTAAGTTGCCGTCGCCGCGGGTGTAGACAATCTTCATGCCGACGCTCTGGTTATGGTTGAAAAACCAACTGACCGACGGCTTGATTGAATACATCTTGCCGTTGAAATCGACATTCGTGAGCATCGCGAGCACTTCGATATCGTTCGTGTTCAGTTCGCCGTAACTGGCCGTCAGGCCGAAGGCCCATTGGCCTTTGGGGATAAAGAGGTAGTTGAAAAGTCCGCGGTCGTGGCGCCCGAGGTTGCGGGTGCGCAGTTTCAGCGGCACGGTGTCCGTTCCGTTGACAATCACCAGGTTTTCGTCGAGGCGCGGAGTCTTCACGTCCAGGTCCTGCGCGTGGTCAACCGCTATGCGGTAGATTCCGTCGGCAAAGCGAGCCTCGGCCACCTGCGGAAGCAGCATCAGGGTCAGCAATATGTAGATAATCCTCTGTCTCATAGGTAGAACATACAGCCGAAAGTGATACTGAACAGGTTAATCTTAAAGTTGGCGCTATGGCGGTGGATATTAGCCATATAAATCTGGTCGGTGACCGCCTTCGTGTTGTTATAGTTGAAGCCGAGCACTCCGATGTTGACCTCCATTGCCGAATAGTTGTTGAGCATCATCATCATGCCGGGCGTCACGCCGATGTTGAGCCCGAAGTTGGTCTGATACGTGCCGCTGAGGGTCTGGCCCGTGCCCGTGGCGAGTTTGCTTTGCCCGCCGCTCATCTGGAGTTGAATCTCGTTGAAGAGGGCAAAGCGCCGGCTCTGGCCAAGCGAAATGTAGTTGCGGAAAAGGGCCGTCCCGGCGTAACTGTGGCTCAGTGAAAACAGGTGGTCAATATCGTAACCCATATCGGAGGCCAACACGAGCGAGGCGGCGTCGACTCGCGCCAGGGTGCGCGAATAGGAAAAACGTCCGCCGGCCGCCAGATTGTCCTGAAAAGCAAATAGGAGCGTCGGCGATACCTTAAACGTATAGCCGCGACCTTTCAGTCCCTCCAGAATAAAAAAGGAGTAGTTATTGAGTTTTTCGGCCGAGTAACTGACGGAAACGCCCGTAATCCATTCGCCCTTAGGGACGAAGACTACCGGTTTTGACATTCCACGCTCAAAAGGCACCTGGCTCTTGGCCGGCGCTAATCCGATGACCACTGCCATAAGCAGTGTCGCCAGGATTCGTCTCATGAAACGTGAGTACGGCATAGTCGGGGTGACAGGATTCGAACCTGCGACCTCCTGCTCCCAAAGCAGGCGCGCTACCGGGCTGCGCAACACCCCGTACATATTTTCGCCGGCAAAGTTAGCGAAAAATCCTGATTTACGCAAAAAAAAGTTATCCGGCACGGCCCCGGCGGGGGCGGTTAGTTCAAGATTGTGAAGAGCATTTCGCGCAGAAGGGCATACTCGTTGGTGCGCGACCCGATGCCTTTTGCGCGCACGTCGAAACGCCGGCACGCCGATATGGCGTTGATTACCTGCCAGGCCGAATAGTTCTTCATTCCGGCCATCAGTCGCTTGATTTCGCCCGAGTAGGGGCGGGCGCCCGTAGCCCCGGCAATGCCGCTTTCGGTCTTTTCGGGGGCGTAGATTGCGAGCAGAAGTTTGGCGAAGAAGCCGAAAACGGCGATGCCCGTCATAATTGCGGGATTCTCCTTCGGGTTCGCCTCAAAATAGTCCGTGATGCGGAAAATGCGCGCCGTGTCTCTAATCGCCAGGGCGTCAATCAGTTCCCAATTGTTGAAGTCTTTGCTGACGCCGATAAGTTTCTCTACGGCCTGCGGGGTGATGGCCGCCCCGGCCGGGAGCGCCGTCTTGAGTTTCGTAACCTCGTTCATTATGCGCGTGAGGTCCGTGCCTACATGGTCAACCATCATCGCCAGGGCCTTCTGGTCAATCGTCATGCCTTCGGCCTTCACCAGTGACTCAATCGTCGGGCCAACCTTGTTTTCAAACAGTTTCGGCGTCTCGAAAATTATGGCGTTCGACCCCCTGGCCGCCTTCATGAACTTCGCGCCCGTAACCTTTTCGCCTCGCCCGGCAACTACGAAGACCGTCTGCGGATTGGGATGTTCGGCGTAGGCCGCGAGGCGGTCGAGATAGTCGGCGCGCACTGCCTGCGCTTCTTTGAGGATAACTACCTGGCGGTCAGCCATTACCGGGAAGCGCATACAGGTTTCCTCAACAACCGAGGCCTCGATCTGAGTGGCATATAATATATATAGGTTGAAGTCCCGCTCCGATTCCGGAACCAGACCCTCGAAACTCTTGATGAGTTCGTCAACATAGAACCCCTCCGGTCCGTGGATTATGTAGAGGGGCGACGCGTGGCCTGCCGATAATTGTTGACGTAGTTCTCTGAATGTAGGGGCTCCAACTGCCATTTTTTCGTTTTTTTTGACTAAATTTGCCCCAAATTTACGAAAAATGTCACCAATAGCCAAAAAAAATTGCATCGTGCCCCTCAATCTCCCTCCGCGTCAACTCCGCCTGAGCGTTGACTCCCGGGGCAATACGCTGGTTTTCGACCCTTTGAGACACAAGTCGGTGATGCTCACTCCCGAAGAGTGGGTACGCCAGAATTTTGTGGCTTATATGGTTGACGAACTTGGCTATCCGCCCGCGCTGATGGCCAACGAGGTCGGAATCAACCTCAACGGCCTGCAACGAAGGTGTGACACGGTGGTCTGGAACCGCGCCGACGCCACCCCGCTGATGATAGTCGAATACAAAGCCCCCTCAGTGGAGATTACCGCCGCCGTGTTCGATCAGATTGCCCGCTACAATATGGCTCTCCGCGCCCCCTATCTGGTGGTTTCCAACGGGCTGCGCCACTTTTGCTGCCGCCTCGACTCCGCGGCCAACTCCTACACTTTCCTGCCGCAGATTCCCCCCTTTGCCGACTTGCCGACCAACTGATTATAAGAATAAGCGGGGCGCCCGGTTGGGGCGCCCCGCTATATTTATGGATGGGGGGATGCGTTAGATTTTGGTCGCCTTGCCGTTGATGATGTAGATGCCGGGCGATTTGGCCGACTTGATGCGGCGGCCCTGGAGGTCGAAGATGGCCGACTTGCTCTCGACGGTCACTTCGTTGATTCCGTCTTCCTTGGCGGTGACGGTCACGGTCACTTCCGCCTTCACTTCGTTGACTGAGGCCGTGATGACGGTCTGGCCCTCGCCTTCGGCAGTCACTTCGCCGTCGGAGTCAACCGATGCAACGGTTTCGTCCTGAGTGTCCCAGATTACGATTGAATTTTCGGGCAGGTCCGTGAGTTCGGCCTTGAGTTGAGCGGTCCGGCCTACTTCGAGGTCAAGGCTTGCGGGAGTAATGGTAATCGAGGGGTTGAGCGTCGGCTCTTCGGGCTTCGGCTTGTCGCCGGGGAGCACCGGTTCGGGATAGACGGGCCAGGGGGTGTTGCCCTCGATGCCGTCGAAGCAGAAGACGCTTGAGCCGGGGAGGTTGAGGCTCAGTTCCTCGTCGATGTCGATAGGAGTATCCAAGGGCATGCCTTCGAGTTCGGCCTGAACCTTAAACGAGGACTTCATGCGGATGGTGCCTTTGACGTGGGCGGGGATGTCGAGGGCCTTGCGCAGGGTCGTCTTGTAGACCTTGGCGTTGTTGTCGCCGTTGCGCAGGGTGAGGGTTGACTTGACGCCGTTCCAGGAGGCCCAGCCGTAGATTTCGTGCTTGGTGCCGGTCCAGGGGTTGCCGCCTACCCAGTGGGAGTCGGGGAGCACGTCGGCGTTGTTCTGATGCCAGAAGATACATTCGGCGAGGTCTTCCCAGAGTTTGCCCTTGGTTCCGTCCGGACCCTTGATGCGGTTCATAATCTTATAGTCGGTATAGACTTCGACCAGGTTGGTGCCGCAAGCGAAGGAGCAGCGCATCTCGTTCAGGATGCTCTGATACTCCTGCGAGTAAGACTTCGGGCCGCCCCAGTCGGTCACGAGCAGACCGTGGAACATGATTGAGTTGGTCGGGCAGAGCGGCGAGTTCTGAACGAAGTTCTGGTAAATAAGGCGGTCGCGGTAGGTAATCCACTGTTCGCGCGAGTTGCTGTTGTTGCCGATCTGGCCGAAGTCCTGCTCCTGGCGCCAGGTGACGTCGGAGATATGATACCAGAAGGGGGAAGCCCAGGTGCCTACGGTCGTTACGTAGAAAATATCGGGCTTGATTTCGCGCAACTTGTTTTCGATGGCGATGATGCTCTCGGCGCCCTCTTCGTCGTTAAGGTCGGGACCGATTGCTGAGAACTGGCTGCTGATGCCGTCAAACTTAAAAGCGGTGAAGTTATAGTTTTCGAGCATGTAGGTAGTGCGGTTGAGGAACACCTTATAATATTCGGGGTTGCTCAGGCGCATTCCGCCCTTGCCGTTCCAGTAACTGCGGCGGTAGTTGCCGCTCTGGCCGTAGCCGCCTACCGGGCCGAGCCAGGCGCCGATGCCTGACTCCATGGCTACGGCTACCTCGTTGGCTTCGGTGAAGCCGTTGGGGAAGTTGGGGTTGAATTCCCAGGTGCCGTATTCGTCCCAACCGTCATCCCAGAGGAACGATTTGATGTTGGCGCCATACTTCTTGTAGAGGTTCTTTTCCCATTGGCCTACTACGTCGACACACTGGTCGATATTCATGTTTGTAGTATAGTTCTGGTCGTTATTGCGGTTGATGTTGAGTTCAAACCAAGAGTTATACATCGGGAACGAACGCCAGGCAACGGCGCGCTCGCGGTCGATATAACTGCAGACGGAGCGGCGGACCTGATCGGGGGCAACGATGCCGATAACGGCGCTGACCTTCCAGGTTTCGTCCTTCTTGAGGGTCGTGTTGCGGTTCCATAGGCCCTGGATTGTCTGCGAATCGGGCGCGGGGAGGTAGATGCGGTAGGCCTTGGTGTAACTGAGGTTGATGTTGCCGTTGGTGTTCAGGGCGTTGTCGGCGTTGTGGGCGAAATAGCGAAGGGTGTATTCGCCGGCAGCCGGAACGTCAAATTTGTAGACATTGTCAACCTTCTGCGTGCCCGAGAAGCCTTCGTGATAGTCAATCACGGCGACGTTGCCGTCGGCGTCAACGAGGTCAATGCCCGCAATGTCCAGGCGGTGGTTGCCGCCGGAGTAGACGAACTCAACGGTCAGAGTGGCCGGTTCGCTGAACGAAACCTTGCGCTCCATATGGCGCACGTTGTTGACGTCGACACCCAGTTCGACAATGCGGGCGGGGATGTTCTCTTCGCCCGTCTTGGTCCAACTCGTGCCGGTCCATTTGTCGGTGTCGGTATCGTCGACCGAAAATTCATTGACGGCAGTGCCCGACATTACGCGGCGCATCGGAGCCTTGGCCGGAGCCTGAGCGGCAGCGTTGGGGTCTTCGCCGAAAATCACTTCGGGAATGGAAATCTTGGTGCTGTAAGTGATATGGCCCGAGGATTCTACGGTTTCGCTCTTGACTTCCACGAAGTAGCGCACAATGTAGGTCTTAGCCTCGGGGATGTTCAGGGTGTATTCATTGCCCTGCTTCTGGTTGCCGGTGAAGCCTGCGTGATAGTCGTAGGCAACTACTTCGCCGGTAATCGGGTCGCAGATGTCAACGCCGACAACGTTCAGGCGGTGGGAGCCCGACGCGTATTCAAACGTGATGTTGCAGGGGCCGGCCTCGCGGAAGGCAACGAAGCCCTGAGTGGCTACGATGTCGCTTGCGGTGAGGGCCTTGTTTTCGGCCAAGGTCTTGAGTTTGAGGATTTTCGAGGGGGTGTCGACTCCCGGGTTCCAGTTAAAGGAGGTTTTGGTCCATTCGAGCGGAGTGAAGGTCTCCATTCCGGAGGTGGCGGAGAGCACCGAGTTATGGGCCATAGGGGTTTCGAGGCCGGCAAACATAATGTCGCTGGCAATGATGGCGCCGCGGGTAATGCCGACCACCTGCGGGGCGGTGTGGCCCTCGACGTTCTTGACGTCATAGAGCATACCGACGATTGACTGCATAGGCAGGTCGGCGCTCTTCGGCGTCAGGGCCATCTCCGTGCGGAAATAATGCGAGCCGTCGCGAAGAATGGCGTTCCATTCAACCTTCAGTTTCGTGCTTTCAAAGAGGGCTTTGATGCTCTGGCCGGCAAATTTTTCGGCGCCTTTGGTGGCGTCGGGGTTGGCGGCCAGGGCTACGGTTTCAACCGACTTGAGCGTCATTTCCGAAGCCGGGATTACGGTTCCGTCGCCCAGGGTAATTACGAAAAGTTCGCTGCCGGGCTGGAGATTCAGTTCCGGACAGCCGTTGAAATGCAGCGTGTTGGCCTCCTCCTTAAACGAGACGGAGAGAAGGTCGTTGCTCAGGGTGTAGACCCCGTTGGTATCGTCAACGTTGGCTACTCCGGGTTGTGTCGGCCCCGGATAGATTACGTTCTGGGCATTTGCGGAGAAAATCATTCCTCCGAAGGCAAGCGCCAAAAGCCACTTGCGCATAGAAAATAATCTCATGGATATAGTTTAATGATTAGTTTATTATAATGTGCAAATTTAAAAAATCTTCCCGAACAGGCAAAAAGTCTCCTATGAAAGGTTATAATTGCCTAAAGACCGGGAGGTAGGCGCCGGTCGTGGAAATATGTTAAGAGTGGAAAGAATGCAATAACCCTCAGGGAGCCGACATCCGTCGATTCCTGTTAACAATATGGGGGGGGTAATTGCTTGTCTTACAGACATATAGGTTAAGTCAATCAAAAAACATGGTATTATTCGTACCCGCAAATATAGCAAAATCCCCCCAATTTTCAAAATTATTTGAAGAGGAGTGACGGAGGTGGCTGCTCCCGTTTGATTTTTATATTTGGGCGAAAATGATTAACTTTGCAGCGGAAACCAAACTTCCTCTACATATGATTCCTACTCTTATCTCTGTTCCCCGGAACATCACCAATCCGGAAATGACCGCTTTCTACTTTCCGGCAGAAATCAACGGACGCAATAAGTGGCTTCCGGTTTCACGCGCCCATTTTGCTGAAAATGTGCTCTCGCTGGCCGCCGCCCTCCTTGAGTTGAATCTCGGGGTTCAGGAAACAATCGGTATATTTTCGGAGAATCGTCCGGAGATACTGATGATTGATTTTGCGGCGTGGCAACTCCGCGCCGTGCCGGTCAATATCTATGCTACTTCGTCGGACGATCAGGTCCGCTACATTGTTGAAAACGCTGAAATCAAGCATATTCTCGTCGGCTCGCAGGTCCATTATGACGTGGCCCGCCGCGTGGGCGTCAAGCAGATAATTGCCGCCGACCCGGCCGTGAAGTTCGACGAGGGCGATACAACCTCGCTCCATTTCTCCGACCTGCTCAGTAAGGGAGCCGCTGCTCCCGGCGAGGTTCACGACGAAGTGACCCTCCGCGCCGGCCAGTGCGTTCCCTCCGACCTCGCGACCCTGCTCTACACGTCCGGCACCACCGGCCTGCCTAAGGGCGCTATGTTGACCCACGGCAACTTCTCGGCCGCCATCGAGATGAATCATCGGCGCCTGACGATGTTGTCGGCCGGCGACACGTCGCTCTGCTTCCTCCCGCTGAGCCATATCTTCGAAATGGCCTGGAGTTGCTACTGCCTGACCTACTCGATGCCGCTCTACGTCAACCGCGATACGGCCCGTATTCAGCAGACCCTCCGCGAGGTGGCTCCGTCGGCAATGTGTGCGGTTCCGCGCTTCTGGGAGAAGGTCTATATGGTAGTCATGGAGAAGATTGAGGCGATGGGCACTGTGAGCCGCACTATGGCTAAGCGCGCGCTGAAAGTCGGGCGCCGCCGCAACCTCGAATACGTGCGCATGGGCTTGAAAGTTCCTGCGATGCTCGAACGCGAGTATCAACTCTATAACGGCCGCATTTTCCGCAAGTTGCGCGCCGCAATCGGCGTTGACAACGGCAAACTCTTCCCGACTGCCGGCGCTCCGATTGCCAACGAAATCGTTGAGTTCTGCCACTCCGTCGGCATCAATATGTGTGTGGGCTACGGGCTGAGCGAGACCACGGCCACGGTTTCCTGCTTCCCCGACACGGAGTATGCAATAGGCAGCGTCGGAGTGGCCCTCGAAGGCCTGCAGGTACGCATTGGCGACAACAGCGAGATTCAGGTAAAGGGCCCGACCGTACTTAACGGATATTACAAACTTCCGGAGCAGACCGCCGAGGCCTTTACCGAAGACGGATGGTTCCATACGGGCGATGCAGGACGCATTGACTCTCAGGGAAATATCTATATCACCGACCGCATCAAGGACCTCTTCAAGACCTCAAACGGAAAATATGTGGCCCCTCAGGCGCTCGAAAGCCGCCTCGGCGCCGACCCGCTGTTTGAGCAGGTTGCCGTCATCGGCGATTTGCGCAAGTTTGTCAGCGCGCTGATTGTTCCCGACTTCACGGCGCTCGCCAAGTTTGCCGCCGACAATCATCTCGGAGTGCTTACACGCGAACAACTCGTCACTAACCCCAAGGTCAACGAGTTCGTGATGGAGCGCATTGAGAAACTGACAGCCGACCTCGCCCCCTATGAGCATATCAAGCGCTTCACGCTGCTGACTCAGCCCTTCACTATGGAGCGCGGCGAAGTGACCAATACGCTGAAGGTGCGCCGCCGCGTGGTGATTGACCACTATGCCGACGTAATCGAAAAAATGTATCAGTAAGTTATGGAAGGGAAACCCGTTCGCATCCTCTTTGTCTGCTTAGGCAATATCTGTCGGAGCCCGGCCGCCGAGGGCGTCTTTCTCGACATTTTGCGAGAGCAGGGCGCCGAAGGCCGCTACGTAGTGGACTCTGCCGGCACGGGCAATTACCATATCGGCGACCTGCCGGACAGCCGTATGCGCGTCCATGCACGTCAGCGGGGCCTCGACCTGACTCACCGTTGCCGCCAAGTCGAAACGGAAGATTTCGAGAATTTCGACCTTATTATCGGCATGGATGCGAGCAACTTAGCCAATCTGCGGCGCATGGCCCCGAGCGTCGAGGCCGCGCGCAAGATTCACGGTATGGCCGAATTTTTTACTCCCGGGGCGCGCTATGACCATGTCCCCGACCCTTATTATGAGGGCGCCGAGGGCTTCGAACTGGTGCTCGACCTGCTTGCCGACGGCTGTCTGAACCTTTACCGGCGAATCGAAAGTGGCGAATCGATTTGAATTGCTTCTGGCGCGCCGCCTGGCCTGGAAAATTCCGGGCGCCCGGCGGGTGACTCCCGCCGTCGGCGTGGCAATTGTCGGCGTGGCTCTTTCGGTCCTTGTGATGCTCCTTTCCGGGACCATTATCTGCGGCTTCAAGGACGAGGTCCGGCAGACGGTCCTCGGGCTTAACGACGCCGTGACCATCACCGGCTATGACTATGAGGGCAACCCCGCGGCATTTCCCGTCGACGAGCCTTTGCGGGCCTTTTCGCTTCCCGCCGGGGCCCGGGTTGAGCCTCATGTGGCAATTTCCGGCATCCTCAAGACTCCTACAGATTTTCTCGCCGTTAGCCTCCGGGGCGATTCCTCGAAGGTTTGCGCCGACAGCGTCGGTTCGGTCCTTATCAGCCGCCTGCAGGCGTCGGCCCTCGGCCTTGAGGTCGGCGACAAGATTCCCGCTTACTTCTTTGTTGACAACCGTTTGCGCGTAAGGTCGCTGCGCGTGGATTCGATTTATTCAACCGGAATTGCCGAGCATGACGAAAATATCGCTTTCTGCTCACCCCGCCTCCCTTCGGCGCTCCTTGGCTTGCCCGAGGGTTACGTCCAAGCGCTTGGAGTCCGCGGGGTCGACCCGGAGCAGATTCGCCCGCTCGCATCCCAAATACATTCGGGGCTGCTGACCGCATACTATAGCGGCGAACTGACGTCGGCCTACGGGTTGACCGACATTTATCAGACTGACGCCCAGTTCTTTTCGTGGCTCAGCCTGATTGATACAAACGTGGTCGTAATCCTCATACTGATGGCGGTCGTAGCCTCCGTGACGCTTGTTTCGTCGCTCTTTATAATCATTTTGGAGCGTGTAAAAACAATCGGTCTGCTGAAAGCCCTCGGGGCCTCCAACAGACAGATTCGCAGAGTGTTTATGCTGATGGCCGAGCGGTTGGTCCTCCGCGGGCTGCTCTGGGGCAATCTGCTCGCCTTGGGGCTGATTGCGGTTCAGGCGCTGACCCATGCGGTGCCGCTCGATCCGGCATCATATTATGTTGACCATGTGCCCGTTGAACTCAGTTGGGGCTGGTTCGTAGGGGTAAACCTCGGGGCGTTGGCCGTCAGTTGGCTCGTCTTGATGCTTCCGGCAATGGTCGTTTCAAAAATATCGCCGGCCGCAACAATGCGCTATGAATGAGCCTGATGCGCAGGACGCAGAAGGTCGTTAACCGTCTTCACCGGGTTGAAGGTCGAGGCGGGAACCTCAACAAAAACCGTGTTCCAGTCGCTCATGGCGCCATTCCAGAGGCCGGGGAGTTCCAGAGCCTTCAGTTCGCGTCCCTGAGAGGATTTTGAAGAGATGAATCCGGTGGCCTGGTCGACATAGTCGGGGAGGTTGTAGGGGCGCCCTTCCGGGGCGTGGATGTAGCAGACAAGGTCAACCGGGTTGAAATGGGTCGCCTTCGCCATCAGGTCTTTAAATTCGGGGGCAATCTGATGACTCTCAAGGATTTGTGGCGACGAGGAGCCGTCGGGATTAACCGTCAGATATGGGCCTCCGCCCGGTTCGCCTTCGTTGATAACCATACCGCATACGCGCAGCGGGCGGTCAAGTTTCGCAATCAGGAAATGCTCAAGGTCGGCGTCGTTAAGCGCTTTCATTCGCGGGTCGCGGATTTGGAGCACGTCGTGGAGAAACTTAATCATTTCTCGCTGACGCTCAATCGTGGTGTTGCCTGTACGCAATTCCTTGAGATACTGAGCAATAACGTCGTGAACCTGAATCAGATAGCCGGCAAGAATCTGCTTCCACTCAATCGTGGACCCGCGCTTTGAGTCGGGCACTACGTTGTCGATGTTTTTGACGAAGACAACGGCCGAATCTATGTCGTTAAGGTTCTGAATCAGAGCGCCGTGGCCTCCGGGGCGGAAGAGCAGTTTGCCCTCGGCGGTGCGGAACGGCGTGCCGTCGGCATTGGCCGCGATGGTGTCGGTAAAGGCCTTTTGTTCGGAGAGTGACGCCTCGATTTTGACGCCATATTTCGCTTCGGCGGCGGGAATCAGTCGAGCCAGTTCGGCCTCGAAGAGAGCGCGGTGGGCCGGGCTGACCGTGAAATGGAGGTGGAGCGTACCGCCGGGGGCAGCGGCCGTGGCCACGCCTTCGGCAATATGTTCGCCGACGGGAGTGCGTGCGCCTTCCTTGTAAGCGTGGAATTGGAGCAGTCCCTTGGGCAATTGGCCATAGTTGAGGCCGGAGCCGTCGATGATTGCGCGGATAATGTCGCGGTCTCGGCCTGCGCCCTTAAGTTGCTCAACCGTAGCGCCATAGAGTTGGACACACACCTCGTTGAGGGCCGGATAGAAAGCGAAATCCTCGATATGGTCAATAACTTCGGCAACGTCGCTGCCGGCGGGGGCTTTTTGTTCCGCGCCCTCAACGAAGGCAAAGAGCGACTTAAACATGCGCGAGGCTGCGCCCGAAGCGGGCACGAATTTGCAGGCCCGACCGCCGTCGGCCAGATATTGCTGCCAGCGTTGGCGGGCACTTTTTTGCTCGGCGTCGTCGAGGCGGGCAATTCCGTGGCCCACTGTGGCGGAGTCGACGATTTTCAGTTCCGGAAAGCCGGTTTTGAATCGGTCGAGTTGCGCGCGAACTTGCTCAGGCGTGATGCCTTTCTCGGCAAGTTGTTGAAGGTCAGTTTCGTTCATGGCTCGATTTTGGTTTAAGGTTGATGGTTTATGGTTGATAGTTTATAGTTGATGGTTTATAGTTTATGGTTTATAGTTTATGGTTGAGAGTTTATAGTTTAAGGTTTATAGTTTATGGTTTACAAGTATAAGGTTTTTAGTTTATAGATTGTTTTCGTTTTAGGGTTAGAAGTTTATGTTTTTTCAAAAATTATCGAAATTAAACCATCAACAATAAACCATCAACCATAAACTATCAACAATAAACCATCAACCTTAAACAATAAACCATCAACCATCAACAATAAACCATCAACCATCAACCATCAACCGAAATTACAGTGCCAAGAGGGCATTGAGGGTTTCGCGGAGTTTTTCGACGCTCTGGGCGCCTACGAGGCGGAGGTCGGTCTTCTTGCCGTCCTTGAAGGTAAGGATGGTCGGAATCGACATGATGCGATATTGCATGGCGAGGTCGTTCTGCTCGTCGATGTTATATTTGCCAACTTCCACGCGGCCGGCAAACTCTTCGGCTACGGCGTCGACTGCGGGGCTCATGCCTACGCAGGGGCCACACCAGGTTGCCCAGAAGTCAATCATTACGGGTTTGCCGGAAGCGATGATGTCATGGATGTTCTCGTCGGTAAATGTCTGTGCCATTGTTGGTTTGTTTTTTTTGAGGGTTAGTTATATTGTATGATTTTATAGTCGGTTTCCATCATGTCGAGTTCGTCGAGCAGATGCTTGTTGATTGCGATTTTATAGGGAGAGGTGAGCGTCAGGCCGCGATTGAGTTTCGGCGAGTAGAGGCGGATTTCGAGCGAGCCCATTTCGCCGGGAATCTGCGTCTTGGCGCTTTCGCTCAGGAGGAATTCGAGGGTGGGGTCCACTCGGTCGCTGTCAAGGTTGATGCTGATGCCGGAAACCACGCGGCCCTTGGCGTCGTTGAGCAGCGAGACGTTCGTGATGTTGAAGCGGAGTTCCTCGTTGGCATATCGGCGCTGATACTTGCCCGTAATCAGAATTTGCTGACCCTGAGTGCAATAAGAGTGGAAGTCGACATACGTCTGGCCGAACATGCGGAGTTCGGTCGAGCCGGAGAGGTCTTCGATTTTCAAGATGCCCCACTGGCCGCGATTGCCCGGGCGCGTCTGGAAGTCAACAACCATTCCGCCGATGCGAACTTCCTTGCCCTCAACCATTTGGGCGCCCTCGGCGGCGAAGTCCTTGATAGGGGTGCAGCCGAAGGTCAACTCCATATAGAAGGGGTCGAGCGGGTGGGACGACAGATACATGCCGACGAGTTCGCGCTCGCGTGTGAGCAGTTCGGAAGTTACCCACGGAACGGCGGGTTTCACGGGCGGGCGTCCGGCAGTGGACATCGCCGGGTCTTCAGCGCCAAACATATCGAAGAGCGAGGCGCTCTTTTCCTGCTTGTCGCGTTGGAAGGCCTGGCCGTAGCGAATAAGTTGCTCCGAGAAGGTTTCGTCGCGCGAGTTGGTTTCGAGGAAGTCTTCGCGCTTAATTTCGTTGCTGAAACAGTCGAAGGCGCCGGCAAACACGAGGTTTTCGAGCGTGCGGCGGTTGAGGCCGCTCGACGTGTCGACGCGCTCAACGAAGTCGTAGACGCTTTCGAACGGTCCGTTTTCGCGGCGCTCGGCAATGATTGCGTTTACAACCCCCTCGCCGACGCCCTTAATGGCGGCAAGCCCGAAGCGGATATCGCCCGCGGAGTTCACACCGAAGTTGCTGAACGATTCGTTGACGTCAGGGCCCTTAACCTTGATTTTCATCGACTTACACTCGTCCATAAAGGTGGTCAACTTCGTGTTGTCGTTCTTGTTGCGGCTCAAGACGGCGGCCATATATTCCGCCGGATAGTTGGCCTTGAGGTATGCCGTCTGGAAGGCGACCCAACTATAGCACGTGGCGTGGCTCTTATTGAAGGCGTAGGAGGCGAATTTTTCCCAGTCTTTCCAGATTTTGTCGAGCACTTCGGGTTTATGTCCGTTGGCCTGACCGCCCTCCATAAACTTGCCTTTCAGGTGGTTCATCTTGTCAATCAACTTCTTACCCATGGCCTTGCGGAGCGTGTCGCTCTCGCCGCGAGTGAAGTTGGCCAGCAGGCGGCTCAGCAGCATGACCTGCTCCTGATAGACCGTGACGCCATAGGTGTCCTTCAGATATTTCTCCATTTCGGGAATATCGTAGGTAATAGGCGAGCGCCCCTGCTTGCGGTTGATGAAGTCGGGGATATAGTCCATAGGGCCCGGACGATAGAGGGCGTTCATCGCAATGAGGTCCTCGAAGGTCGAGGGCTGGAGTTCGCGCAGATATTTCTGCATACCGGCCGACTCGAACTGGAAAGTGCCG
>CAYUGU010000017.1:0-34077 GCA_964444345.1 uncultured Bacteroides sp. | reverse complement strand
TCATAAATTTATTGACGTACATCCGCCGGTAGAGGTCGGGGCGGAACATGATGTTTCGGATATCGTCGAGAAGTACTATACCAAGTAGACGCCCTTCGGAGTCAATGACGGGGAAGAGATTGCGCGAGGATTGCGCGATTACGTCACACATTTCCTTCAGACACATATCAGGTCTAACCTTGAGGAAATCGGTCTCAACCACTGAGTCCATCTTGAGGAGGGTGAGCACGGCCTTGTCCTTATGGTGAGTGAGGAGGGTGCCGCGCTGGGCGAGACGCATCGTGTAGATGCTGTAGGGTTCGAAAGTCTTTATGGTACCGTAGGCGATAGTGCTGACAATCAGAAGGGGAAGGAACAGATTATATCCGCCGGTGAGTTCGGCTGTCAAGAATATTGCCATGAGGGGGGCGTGCATAACTGCCGACATCACACCGGCCATTCCCATCAGGGCAAAATTTTTGGTCGACAGGTCAAGTTCGAAGGTCGAGTTGATTGCGTAGGCGAAGAGAAATCCGGCCATACATCCAACGAAGAGCGAGGGGGCGAACGTGCCGCCCACACCGCCGCCGCCATTAGTGGCCGAAGTGGCAAATGCTTTCAGGAGGATGATTGCAAGGATGAAGATTCCGATTGCGGCGGTTGAGTATCGTTCGCTGTAGAATACCGATTGCTCTACGATTTTCGAAGGGTCGCCGCCGAGCAGGTCAGTTATTGCGCCATAGCCTTCGCCGTAGAGCGGGGGAAAGGTGAACACGAGGGCTGCAAGAATAATCCCGCCGACTGTGGTCTTTTTCCAAGGCTTTTTCAGGCGGGAAAACATATTTTCCATCATGTTCATTGTCCGGGTGAAGTAGAGCGAGATGAACCCGCAGGCAAGGCCGAGGAGAATCACATAGGGGATGCGGGCCGTCGCGAAGTCTTCGCTCTGGATGAAGAAGAACTCGAAGTTATAGCCAGAGAACGTATAAGCCACGGTTGCGGCGGATATTGAGGCAATCAGCAGCGGCATCACGGAGGCAGTGGTCAAATCAAGCATCAGGACCTCAAGCGTAAACAGCATGCCGGCAATCGGAGCCTTGAAGATGCCTGCAATGCCGGCAGCGGCTCCGCAACCGACAAGGAGCATCAGGATGCGTGGCGACATACGGAAAAGGGAACCTAACTGCGAGCCGATAGCAGCGCCCGTATGCACAATCGGACCTTCTGCGCCGACTGATCCGCCAAAGCCTATGGTGATTGAACTGGCAATCACGGAGGTATACATATTATGGGCTTTAAGGCGCGATTTGTTCTGGGATATGGCTTCGAGAACGCGCGTGACGCCATGGCTGATATTGTCGCGAACCACGTAGCGCACATAGAGTCCGGAAAGAAGAATACCGATGACGGGGTAGACAATATATAGCCAGTTACCTCCCACCTGACTGAGATGGCTTGTCAGCAGGGAGGATATTATGTGAATGAGCCATTTAAGGATAAGGGCGGCAAAACCGCATATAATCCCGACGAGGAGCGCCAGAATAAGCACGAAGTTTTTCTCCTTGATATGATGTTGTCGCCAATGGAGAAACCGGAGCATCGCGGAGTTGATTCGCGAGGATTCGTTGGCGGGATGTTCGGTGGAGGTTTCAGACATAACTGTTAGGATTATTTGCCTTGACCGCTAACCACGGTATTCAAGGTGTGGAGGAGAATCTTAAAGTCGGTAGAGAGAGAAATATTTTCAAGATAGATGAGGTCGTAGCGCAGCCGCTTGACCATCTCGTCGATTGAAGAAGCGTAGCCGAAACGGACCATTCCCCAGGACGTAATTCCCGGGCGCACCTGGTAAATCATATGATAATAGGGTGCGATGGCGGCAATCTGCTCGGCAAAATAGCGGCGCTCCGGGCGAGGGCCGACAATTGACATTTCACCCTTGAGCACATTATAAAACTGGGGAAGTTCGTCGATACGATATTTGCGAAGCACGCGCCCGATTTTAGTAATGCGCGGGTCATGTTCGGAGGCCAGTTCGGGTTTGCCCACAGACTCTGCATTTTGAATCATAGTGCGGAACTTTATGATTCGGAAGGGGCGGTTTCGGTAGCCCATACGTTCCTGAGTGAAAAAGACGGGGCCGCCGTCGTCCAACTTAATCAGAAGGGCAATCACGGCAAAAAAGGGTAGAAGCGGAATCAGGACGAAAGAGGAGATAATCACGTCGAAAAAGCGTTTTATGTTAGTGCTGGAGGCGGAAACATTCGGGCTCGAAATGCAAACCAACGGCTCGCCGAGCACGTTAAACGACCGACGCGAGGTGACCAGCGGAATCATTTCCAATTCGGGAACAATAAAGACGGATACGTCGAGCGGCAAAACCGTGCGCAAAAGCCGCGTCTGCTCCTTCAAGTTATGGTTCAGGCTGGGGGAGAGTATTATGTTGTGGACCGAGCGTTTTTCGCAGAGGTCCGGAATTTTGTCAAATTCAATTACGCGGAAATTTTTCGCTCCGGGGGCGAGAGTGTCCGAGGGGAGAAGTTTAACGAGGGTTGTAACCTTTATTCCCGTGCCTTTCGGCAGCGAGTTTATTCGATTGGCCAGTTCAATCGCCTGAGGGTCTGTTCCGAGAATAAGGCTATGGCGAAACTTTTTGTGAGAGTGGATTCTTGAAACTTCGATTCGGGTAATCATAAATCGCCCGAGATAGACGTAGAAGAATACAATCAGGGCCAAAAATGAAATATTCTCAATTGCAGGCAACCGCCTTTGGGGAATATCGTTAATCAGAGCAAGGAAGAAGACGCAGAGTGAAATAATAATCGAGGACCAGAGGGTGGTAATCAATTCCTGGGCGCGCGATTTGTTGTCAACCTCATTGTAGTAACCCGAAAGCCAGAATATCATCATCATCAGGAGCGGGAACAGTATCTGCCCGATCCAAACCAGAGGAGCGTGATAATAACTCCAAACATCCGAGGCCCAGGTCGACTGCTCAGCACGGATAATATTATAGGAGAAAATAGCAGCGTTTGCCATTACAAAGTCTGTAATGACATATCGTGCCCGAAGTCGGTTTCGGAGTATGGCGGAGAGGCTTTTCATCGGGTTGGTTTTCAGGGTCTGATAATCGTAATTACGCCGGACTTGGTTAATTTCATTATTGTAGAAGGCTTGGAGCCTGAGGAGTTTCGACCTGAAGTGCATACATAGTCGACGCCATCAATTATTTCCTGTTCAATCCAGTTGAAGGAACTCGGGGTGGGGTGGCCGGAAATGTTGGCCGATGTGGATACTAACGGACGGCGCAACTGTCGGCAGAGTTGACGACAGAAATCATTGTCGGGAATCCTGACGGCTAAAGAGCCGTCGGGGGCGGGAAGGTTCGCTGCCAGAGGGGGGACGAGCGCCCGGTCGTAGACAACCGTCAGCGGATTGACGGCGGCTTCAATCAGTTCATAGGCCACTTCGGGCACTCCGGCAACCCAGCGTTCAAGATTAGCGGGAGAATCAATCAAGGTTATCAGCGCTTTGCTGTCCTGACGCCCCTTGAGGCGGAAAATTCGCTCCACGGCGTCGGGGCGGGTAGCATCGCATCCTATACCCCACACGGTATCGGTGGGATATAGGATGATGCCGCCGCGCCTGAGGGTTTCAAGCGCTTTATTTAGGTCTTCGGAGTTCAAAACTTATATTCTTTTGAGTAGCGGAGCACCTGCGGGAGGAAGTCTTCGGTATAAGTGACCTTTATATCGGTGATTTCGCCGTTCTTGTCGGTCACGGGAGTGTAGACAGGGTTGACGAAACCTTTGTAGGGAGCGATATTGAGGGCGTTATAGCGGGCCAAAACTTCGTTATGGAGTTTGGGGTCAACCTTAACGGCATATGTCTCAACGAGTTTATTGCCGGCGGCATAGTCGCCTTCGCTCTTGATTCGCTGAACCTCGGCGAGCAGTTCGCCAAAGAGGCCGCGGAGCGCGTCGTAGTCGTTGATTTGGATGTAGGTTTTGCCATCCTTTTCAACCATTTCAACAACTTTGTTGTCGGCGCCTTTTTCGAAGACCCACTTGGCAATGAGTTGGCGATTACGCATATGAGCCTCCTCGATGTCCTTACCCGGCTCGATGCGCACGAGTTGAGTCATCAGGCCGTTGAGCATATATTTATAATATTCGGCTTTGTAGGCGTCGGGGTTGTCAACCAATCCGAGTTCAACGAGTTTCGGGTCGGCGAGATAATAGAGAGCGAAGAGGTCGGCGCGCGCTTCTTCGAGGGTTGAGCCGTGTTCTTTGAGCGCGTCGGGGTCAACTCCCGGGAGCAGACGGCCCGAGCCGTGGCCGAGACATTCGTGGAGGTCGGTATGGAGATTGTCGGTAATGAAGCCATATTCCTCCATAAGGTCGCGTGTGGGTTCGTCGATTACGAATTCTTCAGAGAAGCCGTTGCCCTGGGCAGCGAGGTCATAAGCCTCGGTGATGTTTTCGAGGGTCACGGACTTGGAGCCGTGAGCCGCGCGAATCCAGTTGGCGTTGGGAAGGTTGATGCCGATAGGAGTAGCGGGATAAGAATCACCGGCAAGGATTGCGGCGGTGATAACCTTGGCGCTGACACCCTTCACCTCGGGCTTGCGGAAGCGAGGGTCAACGGGCGAACGGTCTTCAAACCACTGCGCGTTTTGAGAAATGAGTTCGGTGCGGTGGCTTGCTTTTTCGTTCTTGAAGTTGACAATCGACTCGTATTGACCCGTCATTCCGAGGGGGTCGCCATAACTCTCAATGAATCCGTTGATGAAGTCAACGCTATCCTGCGTGTCTTCAACCCATTGGATTGAATATTCGTCGAAGGTCTTGAGCGAACCGGTCTGATAGAATTCGATTAGTTTTGCGATGTAGTCTTTCTGTGCCTGCGATTCGGCATACTCTGATGCCTTTGTCAGCAGGGCACAAATCTTTTCAATCTGAGGGCCGTAGACGCCGCCAACCTTGTAGACTTCCTCAACGATTGTTCCGTCAGGTTGCTTGACCAGGCGGGAGTTAAGGCCGTAACTGATAGGAGTTTCGTCGTTAGGGTCTTTCAGTTTTGCATAGTAGGCTTCTACCTCTTCCTGAGTGATTCCACCGCCGTAGAGGTTGCAGGCCGACGAAGCGATAAGGTCTTTTGACGCATCCTGGCTTACGCGCTTGGCCATAATTTCAGGGTTGAAAATCACTTCGGCAAGTTCTTCGTAGTTGGCGGGCTGAGCCTCGGCGGGGAGGGAGGCAACCTGTTGGTTCATCCATTCGCGGGAGAAGGCGGGAGTAAACTTGTCCATACTGTAATGATGATGAATACCGTTGGCGAACTCAACTTGCTTGAGGTAGGTCTCAAATGCTTTGTAGTCATCGGTCGTTTTGTCGCCCTTATAGTTGGTATAGACCGCTTCGAGCATATCGCGAATCGGCAGGTTGTATTTACAGTTCTGGTCCCATATAATGTCGCGACCGGTAAGGGCGGCTTCATTCAGATAATAGATGAGTTTCTTCTGGTTGAGGCTCAGGGAGTCAAAGCCGGGAACGGCATAGCGGAGCACTTCAATGTCGGCAAACCGGTCAACGGAGTAATTTTCAATCTCCGCGCTCGGGGCAGCATGTTTTTGGCATCCGACGGCAGCAGCGCAACAGAGAGCGAGAGGCATGGCAAATTTCAGATTCATTATTGGTTTGATGGTTTATGGTTGATGGTTTAGGGTTGATGGTTTAGGGTTGATGGTTTATGGTTGATGGTTTATGGTTTATGGTTTAGAGTTTATGGTTTATGGTTTATGGTTGATGGTTTAGAGTTTAGTGTTTAGTGTTTAGGGTTTGGGTTTGGGAGTTATTCTACTTGGAGGATGAGGCCCTTGAGGTATTCGCCTTCGGGATGATAGATGTTGATGGGGTGATCGGCCGGTTGGGTCAACTGATGCAGAATCCTTACTTTGCGTCCGGTCTGGGCTGCCGCGGTGAATACGGCCAGACGGAACTGTTCGCGGCTGACGGCCTGCGAGCAACTGAAGGTGAAGAGGATGCCTCCGGGGGCAATCTGCTCGATAGCGCGAGCATTGAGCCGTCGATAGCCAATCAGGGCGTTGCGCAGGGCCGAACGATGTTTGGCAAACGCCGGAGGGTCAAGAATAATGAGGTCATACTGACCCTTTTCGATATCGGCGAGATACTTGAATGCGTCTACTGCAAAGGCCTGATGACGGGCGTCGCCCGGAAAGTTAATTTCCACGTTGGCGCGGGTCTGTTCAATAGCCTTGGCCGAGGAATCGACCGAATGGACCATATTGGCGCCTCCGCGCAAGGCATAGACCGAAAAGCCGCCGGTATAGCAGAACATATTAAGAACGTTCTTGCCCTGCGAATAATGCTGAAGCAGCGAACGATTGTCGCGTTGGTCAACGAAGAAACCGGTTTTTTGGCCGCGCAGCCAGTCGATATTAAACTGCAAGCCGTTTTCGAGCGCAATCGCGCCGTCATAGTCACCTATTATATATGCGTTCTGAGGGTCGAGATGCGCCTTATAGGGGAGGGTGGTCTCCGACTTATAATAGACGTTGGCAACCGGAAGTTCCGGGGTTTCGACCAATGCTTCGGCTATCAGATTCCGACAGAAGTGCATACCGGGCGAATGGGCCTGAACCACGGCCGTATTGCCGTAAATATCAATCACCAGACCGGGGAGGAAATCGCCCTCGCCATGAACGAGACGATAGGCGTTATTATCCGGGCGTATAAGTTTCAGAGTCTTGCGGAGCGCAAAAGCCGCCCCGATGCGTTCGGCAAAGAAATCCCGGTCAATGGCGCGGCGACGGCCAAATTCAAGAATCCTGACGACGATGCTGCCAATCTGGAAGTGACCGATGCCAATCAGTCGGCCATCCGAAGCGTGGACCTCAACGACGTCGCCCTCTTCGAGATTTTGAGGTTGAGAGGCGATAGCGCCGGAGAAGACCCAGGGGTGGAAACGCAGAAGGGATTCCTCTTTTCCGCGCTTTAGGGTTATTACGGGGTAATTCATCTGAACAATCTCATTATATCGTTAAGATTCGCGAAGAGCATTACGGCCAGAAGGAGGTAGAAGCCAATGGTGGTCGCTACCTCAATGACCTTAAGAGGTACTTTTCGCCGAGTAATCATTTCTACAAGGAGGAAGAGGATATGTCCGCCGTCAAGAACGGGGATGGGAAGAATATTCATGAAGGCGAGAGCAAGCGAAAGGAAGGCGGTCAACGACCAGAAACTATACCAGTCCCAATGGGCGGGAAACATACTTCCGAGAGCGCCGAACCCTCCGAGGCTTTCCGCGCCGCGCTTGCTGAATACCTGCTTCATACTTGAGGCGTAATTGCCAAGAGTAGAGGTGCCTACAGTCCAACCGCGGGGCACGGACTCAAACAATCCGTAACTTTGGGTGAACACGGGGTAAATATCTGTCAGCGGAGTGAGCATAAAGCCGAGTTTGCCGTCCTCTGTAGGTGTTGCGATCAATACAATCTGCTTGCCGTCGCGCTCAACCTTCAGGGCGGTCTCTTTTCCGCCATAAGCCGCCAGGGCAGGGAAGAATTCAGTCAGCGAAGGAGTCATGCTGTCGCCCACGGCAATAATCCGGTCGCCTCCGTGCAGCCCGGCCTTGGCGGCGGGCTCGCCCTTAACTACTTCACTTACCACAACCGGAACGCGATAGACAAAGAATCCCTTATCGTCGTTGAGGTCCATAATGAAGTCTTTGGGCAACTTAATATTGACAGTGTCGCAACCGTTGCGCAACACGGTGATTTCCTTGGCCTGAGCCATTTTCATCATTACTCCCGACTGGTCGGCCTCAACCGGTTCGCCGTCGGCCATCAAGGGAATGTCGCCGTTTTGGAAACCCACCTTCAAGGCCGCGGGCACATAGTCCATACCTGCATAAGCGTCGCGGAACTTAACCGTCTTTTCGCCATAACTGAATGTCAGGCCAATATAAATTACAATAGCGAGCAGGAAGTTGAAGATTACGCCGCCGGCCATTACCAACAGACGCTTCCAAGCGGCTTTTGAATAGAAGTCGGTATCTGACGGAGCATCAGCAACATCCTTGGCATCTTTGGTCTCGTCAACCATACCGGCAATCGAACAATAGCCGCCTAAGGGAATCCAGCCTATGCCGTAGATTGTCTGCTTCCAGCCGGGGACTTTTTCGCCGGGAGCATACGCCTTGCCCACTTTCCAAGACGCCAGGGGATGAGGTTTCTCCTCTTTGTCCATCCAGGTGCAAAGTTCCAGGCGACCCTGCTCCGGAATATACCTTACGAGCGAAAAGCGCGGATTAAAGAACAGGAAGAACTTTTCGACCTTAATGCCGAATATTCTGGCAAAGATATAGTGGCCAAACTCATGGACGGTCACAAGCAGGGCGAGGGCAACTACGAGTTGGAGGGCTTTTATCAGGAATGTTTCCATTTACTTCGATTTAATTATTTCGGCAGCAATCAGACGCGCCTTTTTGTTAGTTTCGATATAGTCTTCGAGCGTAGGATTCTGAATGAAGTCACAGCGCTCTATCGTTTGCATAATTATCGGGTATATATCCGTGAAGCGGATAAGATTATGGCGGAAAGCAGAGTTGGCAATCTCGTTAGCGGCATTGACAATGCACGCCGTGTTTCCGCCCCGGTTGAGCGAATAGGAGGCGAGAGTCAGGCATGGGAATTTATCAGTGTCAGGAGCCTCGAACGTAAGCGACGCATAGTCGGAAAGCGTCAGGGGTCGTTCGCCGGTCGGGCGGCGGGTAGCATCGCCGAGCGCATAACTGATAGGCAGGTGCATATCCGGAATACCCAACTGGGCTTTCACGGCGCCGTCGACAAACTCGACCATCGAATGGACGATGCTCTGGGGGTGGACAACCGCCTGAATCTTGTCCGGACCAATATTGAACAGCCAACGGGCCTCGATGATTTCAAAGGCCTTATTAAGCATAGTAGCGGAATCGATGGTGATTTTTGCGCCCATATCCCAGTTAGGGTGCTTGAGCGCCTCTGCTGCGGTCACCTTCGAAAGTTTCTTTTTGTCGAGCAGGCGGAACGGTCCGCCGGATGCGGTGATTATCAATTTAGAGACAGCCTCGGGCGCCTCGCCTTGCAGACATTGATAAATAGCGGAATGTTCGGAGTCAACCGGGATTACTTTCGACTTTGAGGTCGCAAGCATATTGTTGACCAACTCGCCGGCCACCACGAGGGTTTCTTTATTGGCCAAGGCAATCTCCTTATTGGCCTTGATAGCGCGGAGGGTAGGGAGAAGCCCCGAGTAACCCACCGTTGCGGTCACTACCATATCGGTATCGTCGGCTTCCATTGAGTCGGCTATGGCTTGCGCTCCGGCGGCGGTTTCGACTCCTAAGGGTTCGAGAGCCTCCTTAAGCCGGCCATAAAGCGACTCGTCGGCAATAATTGCTCGGCGGGGTCGGAATTCGCGTGCCTGAGCAATCAGTTGCTCAACGCGCTGACCTGCTATCAGCGTGCTGACTTCATATAGCGCCGGATTTAACCGGATAATATCTAATGTCTGGGTGCCTATGGATCCGGTAGACCCCAGAACGGCTATTCGTTTTCGGTTTGTTTCCATTGTCAATAGAATGTACAGATGCAAAGTTACAAAAATATTTTTTCTTAAAAAAATTTGGAAATTAAAAAATATGTCGTACCTTTGCGGTGTTCTAATAAACTATAACACTAATATGCTTAAACTCGATCATGTTTCTTACGCTTATCCGGGCAACCCCCGAAGCGTTATCAGCGATTTCTCAATGGAGATTGCTCCGGGAGGAATTTACGGTCTTCTTGGTGCCAACGGTACGGGAAAATCAACCCTTCTCTATTTGATTTCCGGGCTGTTACGCCCTAAATCCGGCTCGGTTGACTTCAAGGGCCACGAAGCGTTCCTTCGTCTGCCGTCGATGCTCACCGACATTTTTCTTGTTCCGGAAGAGATTGACCTTCCGGCTATCACGCTGGAGAAGTTCGTGGAGATGAACGCTCCTTTCTACAAAAATTTCAGCCATGAGCAGATGGTTTCTTATCTTGAACATTTTCAGTTGACACCCGATATTCACCTCGGTCGTCTCAGTATGGGCCAGCGAAAAAAGGCTTTTGTGGCCTTTGCGCTCGCTTGTAACACTTCGTTGCTTCTGATGGACGAGCCGACCAACGGACTCGATATTCCCGGAAAAGCCGAGTTCCGCCGCGCGATAGTCAGCGCAATGGCCGACAACCGCACGATTATCATTTCGACCCACCAGGTACGCGACCTCGAAAGAGTCCTTGACCATGTAGTGATAATCGACAATAAGGGAGTGGTTCTCAGCGCGTCGATTGCCGACATTCAGCAGCGCCTTGTATTCCGCTTCACTACCGATCCGGAGGAGATTGACGGAGCGCTCTGGTCTATGCCCGTTCCCGGCGGATATAACATTGTGCGCTTCCGCGGCGAGGACGTTGCGGAGACGGATGTTAACCTTGAATCTTTGTTTGAACTTTCGTTTGCTAACCCTCAATTGACTAATGCTTTATGATTGATAAATTTTCTTGGTCGCGAGTCGGCTTTCTGATTCGCCGCTACTTCAGTGAGAACTTCCGCCAACTCGCAATGACAGTCGGCGTTGTCTTCGGCATTATGCTCTTTTTCGGCCTGACTATCAATAAAAATCTGAACGATTTTGACCATTTCAGCGGAACCGGAACAGCCCTTTGGCTGATGCTTTTTGCCATTATGAGTTTTGCCATGATAGTTGTAGGCTCGAAGACATTTTCGAGTATGTCGACCAAGCCGAAGCGTATTGTCGCTATGATGGTTCCGGCATCGAAATCAGAAAAGTTCGTTTCGCTTTTGCTTATTTATAATGTGATTATGCCGATAGCGATTGTTGTCAGCGCGCTGCTTGTCGACGTCCTGACCTCGTTATTCTTCGCTCACAAGCCTTTCTTCGTTGAGTTTGCCGGAAGTATGGGTGAGTTATTTGACTCTATCAAGCGTGAGGATTATGGCTTTGAAGTTATGGCCGGTATTATTGCCCTTGTTGTCGGTTCGCTGCTTTCCAGCCTTTCAATCTACACTCTCGGAAGTGCTCTCTGGCCTAAGAAGTCGTTTATCAAGACTTTCTGCGTGCTGTTTGCTTTCCAGATGATTATTCCGATGGTTTTTCCCGGCAACCTTACGCTTCATTTCATTGAGTGGCTTCGTGATTTTGATTTTGAGAATATTAACCTTCATCTCCTGGCCTGGGGCGGAATTGCATTGGTTTACGTCTTTGACGGATTCATCTACTGGCTTGCCTGGCGCTGCTATCGCTCCACTCAGGTGATTCAAAAATTCATGATGGACTAATAATGCAAGATAACAGACCTATATATCTACAGATTGCTGACAAAATTTCAAACGATATTTTGTCAGGGCTGCTTCCGGCGGAGGGGCGCGTTCCCTCCGTCCGCGAACTGGCAGCGGAGTCGCAGGTTAACGTGAATACGGTTGTCCGCACTTACGAAATGCTTGAGCGCGACGGCGTTATTTTTAACCGTCGCGGTCTCGGTTACTTCGTTTGCGCCGATGCCTCCGAGCGGATTGCGGAGAAGCGTCGCAAACTCTTTTTCGAAGGCGGGGAAATGGACTATATTTTCAGCCGCCTGAAGGCCGTAGGGCTTTCGCCCGAGAATCTTATGGACCTGTACAAGAAATTTCTTGAGAAATGATTACTCTTAAAGATGTCAACAAGACTTACCCGGGAGTGGTGCCCTTGCATGTGCTCCGCGATATAAACCTGCATATCGACAAGGGAGAACTCGTCTCAATTATGGGCGCGTCCGGCTCAGGTAAGTCTACGTTGCTCAATATCCTGGGTATCCTTGATAATTATGATTCCGGCGAGTATTGGCTCGACGGCGTCCTGATTCGCAACCTGAGCGAGAACAGGGCTGCCGAATTGCGCAACCGGATGATTGGCTTCGTCTTTCAGTCTTTCAATCTTATTAACTATAAGGACGCGGTTGAGAATGTTGCCCTTCCGCTTTTCTATCAGGGAGTTAGTCGCAAGAAACGACGTATTCTGGCTGAGGAGCAACTGGAGCGCGTAGGTCTCGCAGACCGCTCTCATCATCTGCCGGGCGAACTCAGTGGCGGACAGAAGCAGAGAGTGGCCCTTGCGCGCGCTCTGATTACTAATCCGAGCATAATCCTTGCCGACGAGCCTACGGGAGCACTCGACTCCAAGACCTCGAAGGAGGTTATGCAACTTTTTCGCGACCTTAACGCCGACCGCGGAATGACGATTATTATCGTTACGCACGATCCCGGCGTCGGAGAGCAGACTAATCGTATAATCCGAATTTCTGACGGACAAATTATTGTATGATCGACCTTTGGAACGAAATCTGGCAGACAATGCGCAATAACTGGCTGCGAACGGCCCTGACGGGCATCGCCGTGGCCTGGGGCATCTTTATGCTTATTGTTTTGCTCGGACTGAGCCGCGGGGTCTTCAATGCGTTTGAGGCCAACGTCGGTAAGCAGGGTTCGAACTCCATCGTCGTTTTCGGCGGAATGACCACCGAGGCCTGGAAGGGCTATAAGATGGGGCGAATGATTCAGTTGAAAGATGGCGACCGCAATATTATTTCGTCCCGAGGGAACGACAAAATCGGTAATATTACGGCAACCGTGCCCGGCAAGACCATGACCGTCTCAACGCCCCATGATTATGCCTCAACCTATTACGAAGGAGTCTTTCCCAACGAGTTGAACAATCGAGGTACTTCACTCGTTTATGGCCGATTTATTAACGACGCGGATATCAGTCAGCAGCGCAAGGTTGTGGTCCTTTCAAATGAGATGGCCAAGAGCCTTTTCGAGGACCCGTCAAAGGCCGTTGGCCAACCGGTGAGGTTCGGCGACCTTTCGTTTCTTGTTGTCGGGGTTTTCGATTCCCGTTGGAGTCGCCAAATTTATATTCCTTATTCAACGGCGCGTGCACTGGCCGGAAATACCGACGATGTTGACGAGATTAAGGTCGTTCTTAAAAATGTCAAGACCGAGGCTGACGGACAGGATGCGGAAAATAATATTCGTCGGACCCTTTCGTCAATCCATAGTTTCAATCCCGACGATGAGGGAGCGATTTATTTATGGAATCAGTTTTCGCAACATCTGAGTATGAACACCGGAATGAACGTACTGAATATAACGGTTTGGGTGATAGGCATATTTACCCTGCTAAGCGGCATAATCGGAGTCAGCAATATTATGTTTGTCTCGGTTAAAGAGCGGACCCACGAAATTGGCATACGCCGCGCAATCGGTGCGCGCCCGCGTTCTATTCTTACGCAGATAATCTGCGAGAGTGTTTCGATTACTACGCTTTTCGGCTATATCGGAATTATTCTCGGAACGGGAGTGACGGCCATCGTGAACCACTTTGCCGGAAATAATGGAGACCACGGTTTTCTTCATCCGGGAGTCAATATTTCAATAGCCTTTGAAGTGACATTAGTGTTAATTATCGCGGGTGCCTTAGCCGGGCTTTTTCCGGCTCTTAGGGCCCTGAAAGTGAAACCGGTAGAAGCCTTACGCGACGAATGAAAACTGCATTGTTTGATATTGAGAACTGGCGCGAAATCGGGGCTACGCTTTCGCGCAACAAGACCCGGACGTTGCTTACGGCCTTTGGTATCTTCTGGGGCACTGCGATGCTCGCAATGCTGCTCGGGGGCGAGAAAGGCCTCGAACGCACATTGATGAGCAATTTCGAGGGGTTTGCAACGAACTCTGCCGTGATGTTCGCTAACAGGCGGACAATCTCCTATCAGGGGTTCAATAAAGGGACTAACTGGACAATGACTACCAAGGACTGCGAAGCAATGCGTGGAATCGAAGGGGTAGAGGCAATTGCTATGGTCAATTCGGCAGCGATGCAGACTGTCAGCGCCGGAAAGTATGGAACTACCGCTCAGATTCAGGGCGTTGACGAGGAGTATAGCCGCGTTTTTCTGCCTAAAATCTATTCAGGGCGCTTTATCAACGAAACGGACCAGGCGCTTAAACGGAAGGTTGCCGTGGTTGGCAAGAATATTGCCGACAAGATTTTCCCGGGACAGGACCCCGTAGGTCAGTATGTCAATGTTTC
This sequence comes from uncultured Bacteroides sp., assembly GCA_964444345.1. Taxonomy (GTDB): domain Bacteria; phylum Bacteroidota; class Bacteroidia; order Bacteroidales; family Muribaculaceae; genus UBA3263. The sequence goes on along the minus strand of CAYUGU010000017.1, from coordinate 19,920 downwards.
AGGGATATACTATAAGGTAGTCGGCGTTGCCGGACAGGAATCGGAAGTGCAGGTCGGTGGAGGCAAACTCGACGATCAGGTTAATATTCCGCTGCTGACGCTCAACAGTGCGTTCAGTCTCGGCGATGCCGTCGGCGCCGCTATGTTGACCGCCAAGGAGGGATATACGCCTTCGCAACTTAAACCGCGAATTGTTCGCGTTATTCGCGCCAATCATCCGATTCATCCCGACGATGATCAGGCAATGTTCTTCTTCGACGTCAGCGAGCAGTTCGCTATGGTCGACAATCTGTTTATGGGAGTGAACCTGCTGGCGCTTTTCGTCGGTATCGGTACGCTGATTGCCGGGATTATCGGTGTCGGCAACATCATGTGGGTGATTGTCAAGGAGCGCACGCAGGAAATTGGAATCCGTCGCGCAATCGGCGCAAAGCCTTCCGACATTGTGACTCAGATTCTTTCGGAAGGCATTGCCCTTACTTTCTTAGCCGGAATGGCAGGCATTGTCTTTGCCGTCCTCATACTTGCCGCAATGGAGAAGATTGCGTCCGTATCGTTCCTTATCCTTTTCTCGCAGGGTATAGCAATAATAGTGATATTCATGTTCTTAGGCATTGCAGCAAGCATTATACCCTCGCTTAAAGCGATGAAAATCAAGCCTATCGAAGCAATTAACGATAAATAAAACCAAAATTTAGATATGAAAAAGATATTAAAAAAACTGATTTGGGTAGTAGTTGCCTTGGTGTTCATCGGAACGTTTGTGTTCCTATTCAAGAACTCTCAGGGCAAGAAGGTTGAGTATGAACTTGTAGAGCCACAAACCGACGCAACGTTGAGCAAGAGTACGCTGCTCACCGGGGCAATAGAGCCTCGCGACGAAATTGAAATCAAGCCCCAGATTTCCGGAATTATTTCCGAAATTCTTGTTGAGGCCGGACAGCAGGTTCATGAGGGTGACGTGATTGCAAAAATCAAGGTTATTCCGGATGAAAGCCAACTCTCATCGGCCAAGTTCCGAGTGGAGGAGGCCGAGCGCCAGTATGAACTCGCAAAGAGTAAGCATGAGCGCACGGAGGAACTATATAATAAAAAGTACGTAAGCCGCGAAGAGTTTGAAGAGTCGGCTACTTCGCTTGCCAACGCCAAGATTACACTCGAATCGAGCCGCGACGCCCTTTCGATTGTTCGCGACGGCGTAAGTTCCAAAAATGCGCAAGGCTCAAACACTCTTGTTCGCGCTACAATCACCGGGTTGGTTCTCGACGTTCCGGTCAAGGTTGGTACGTCAGTTATTCAAAGTAATACGTTCAATGACGGCACGACGATTGCGAAAGTGGCCGATATGAACGACTTGATTTTCAAGGGAAAGGTGGATGAAACTGAAGTCGGCCAACTCTTTGTCGGCCAGCCGATGATAATTACGGTCGGAGCGCTGCGAGACCTTTCGTCGGACGCAACGATTGGGTATATTGCGCCGAAAGCCGTTTCAGAAAATGGGACGAACACTTTTGAGATAAAGGCTGCTGTGAAAATCGACGATGAACGGGCCTTGCGCGCGGGCTATAGCGCCAACGCTTCCGTAACCCTTGATAAGGTTGAAAACGTATTGGCTATTCCGGAGTCAGTCGTTGAATTTGAAGGCGACGACGCTTATGTTTATGTGCTTACCGGCGACGAGAAGGAGCAGAAGTTTGAGCGCCGCAAAATCGAAACCGGCCTGAGCGACGGAATTACTATAGAAGTTAAATCGGGCGTGGAGGCCTCTGACCGTCTGCGCGGAATGTTGAAGCAATGAGAAAGTTTGCATTGATTTTGGCGCTCGGCCTCATTGGTGTTTCGGCTGAGGCCCGTGAATGGACTCTCAAGGAGTGTATTGATTACGCCCTTGAAAATAACCTTACAGTTCGTCAGCGAGGAAACGATGTTCTGCAGGCTGAAAATGAATTGACGGCCGCCAAGGATGCGGTCCTGCCGACGGTCAGCGCGCAAGGCCAACAATCGTGGAATTTCGGTCGTGGCCTGACTGCAAGCAATACGTATGCTGACCGTAATACAACTAACTTCGGGTTCAGTGTGGGAGTAAACCTCCCGCTTTTTCAGGGTCTGCAGGCTATCCGCCAGATTGACTATCAGCGTACCTATCTGAACTCGATTCTCGAAAATATGGAGGCGGCAAAGGATGACATTACTCTTCAGGTAATTGCACAGTATCTCCAGGTACTTTACTCGCGCGAAATGGAGCAGATTGCCCTTTCGCAAGCCGAACTGACAGCCGAAGAACTTGAACGTCGCCAAGCCCTGTTGGATGTTGGGCGTATTCCGGAGGCGGATATGCTTGATGCCAAGTCGCAGGATGCGCAGGCCCGTATGCAATATGTTACGGCACAGAATGATACCCGTCTGGCTCTTCTTGACCTTTCGCAATTGTTGCGTCTGGAGAGTGCCGAAGGATTCAGCGTAGCGACGCCGGATGAGCCGCTTCCCGAACTGCAAGACCCGCGCAGGGTTTATGATTCGGCTATGGAGATAAACCACTCGGTACGCGCCGGTCGCCTCCAAATTGATGCTGCGGCCCAACAGGTACGTGTTGCCAAAACCGGGTGGATTCCGCGACTTAGCCTTAGCGCAGGACTGGGAAGTAACTACTATAAAATCAGTGAGATGGCCAATGAGAAGTTTGCTGACCAAATTAAACATAACTTCGCCCAATCGGTTAGCCTCAATCTGAGTATCCCTATATTTGACGCGTTCCAGACACGCAACTCAGTCAGGAGGGCAAAAGTAAACGAACTCAGCACTCAATTGAATTTCGAAACCGCTTCCGACAATCTTTATAAGTCAATCCAGCAGGCTTATTATCAGGCAGTAGGCGCCCGTGAACGCCATGCGGCCTCAGAGGTTGCGGTAACGGCTTCGGAGGCCGCCCTCGAAGCCGTTAAAGAGAAATACGGACTTGGACGGGCAACCGCCGTTGAGTTCGATAATGCTAAGAATCAATACATCAAATCCCTCTCAGAGCGCACGCAATCAAAATTCGAACTGTTGCTGAGAAGTCGAATCTTAAATTTCTACGCCTCCGGCCGCTATTAAATCGTCCGGTAAGTAGTCTTGCGTGGCAGGGGTATTGATTATGGCGTCCCAGAGCATCGGCGATAGGCCGGTGCCGGGGCGCTTTACTGTAAGGTTCTCTTCGGTCAAAAGTTCGCCTTTGCGTATAGGGACGGCGGCAACAATCGAGCGGCGAGCAACGGAAAGATTTGCCCTCTCAGACTCCGTAATTGCCTTAAGGGGAACTCCGAGGGCCTGTTCGGTAATGCGAATAGCGCGAACCATTTCGGCAAGTTCTTCTGCCGTTAGCGACGCCTTATGATCAGGCCCGGGAAGACTGCGGTCAAGAGTAAAATGCTTTTCTATTACGGATGCGCCGAGGGCCACTGCGGCAACGGGCACAACAATTCCAAGAGTGTGGTCACTATAGCCTACGGAGTTGCAGCCTAACTTTCGGAGTGAATCCATTGCCCGCAAGTTCACGTCTTCATATGGCGTGGGATACTGCGTATTGCAATGAAGAAGGGTGATTTGGTCACGATTCAAGCCGGCTTGGCAAAGTGCACTGACCGCGCCTTCCACCTCTTCGATTGAAGACATACCGGTCGACATCACTACGGGACGACCATAGGCGGCAATTGCGCGTAGGTAGGGGAGATTGGTAATTTCGCCGGAAGGAATCTTCCAGAAGTCCATATCGAGTCGAGCAAGGTCGCGGATACTTTCAAGATCAAAAGGAGTTGAGAGGAAGCCGATGCCACACTTTTTACACTCCTCTGCGAGCGTCAAATAATCGTCAGCGGTCAACTCCAATTGTCGGAGCATTTCGAGTTGAGTTTCGCCCGACTCGGGGTCGTTGGCCGTCTGATATTCCGCCTTCGGAGCATTGCGAGCCACAAGTTTCTCAGCCTTAAATGTCTGAAATTTAACATAGTCGGCTCCTGCTTTTGCTGCCTCGCGTACCATCTCCAAAGCGCGGTCAAGAGACCCGCAGTGGTTCACTCCCGCTTCGGCTATAATTATGACCTTCTTCATATCTTTCGCGCCGGAACGCCAATGTATTTTCCGGCCTCCGTAATATCATTAACCACTGCAGCGCCAAGCCCTATGATAGCGCCGGAACAGATTTTCACACCGTTACGCACGGTTGCACCCGCTCCGATAATTACGTCAGAGCCGACCTCAACGCCGCCGCAAACCGTTGCGCCCGGACCGACAAAGCAGTTCTCGCCGAGAGTTACTTCATGCTCAATGATTGCGCCGGTATTGATTATACAATTGCGGCCAATTTTCGCGCCGTTGATAATCGCGCCGTGAAGAATCGCCGAGCCTGCGCCAAGTTCAGTTCCGTTAACGCAGACGGCCGTAGGCGCAATGAGGGTCATAAACTTATTTCCGGCCGCCTGAAAACGGTCAATCAATTTGCGTCGGGCAACCAGGGAATCGTTTTCGCCGAGGGCCACGGCTATGTGAAGCCAGTCGGTAGGGCCGACAACCTCATCTGTGCCAAGATAGTCAAGAGGCATAGTTTCTGACGGTTTTAAGTCAACATAGCCTCTAACCGTCAGATATTGCGGCATCATCTGAAGCAGGGAGTGGCAATGGCCTCCGCCGCCAATAAACGTGATTTCCATTAGGCTTATCGGTTATAGATTTCCGGCTTGTAGCGGCGGAGATTCTCCGGATTGGTAAACCATTCAATCGTGCGGGTAAGACCCTCGCGAAGAGTAACTTGCGGGCGCCACGAAGTAAGGGAGGTGATAACTTTATTGTCGCCGCATAGGCGCATCACTTCGCTACCCTGAGGGCGCAGACGTGCCGGGTCCGTAATGTAGTTAACCTCACGACCCATAATGTCGGCAATCGTACGCAAGGTGTCGCCCATGGAGATTTCCGTACCGGTAGCAATGTTTATTTCGCGCCCTTCGATTCCGGGCGTTTCAGCCAGGGCAAGAAAGCCGCGACATGTATCTTCAACAAAATTGAAATCACGCGTCGGGCGCAGGTCGCCTACCTTAATCTCGGTCATTCCCGAAGCAATCTGGGATATTATCGTCGGGATGATGGCGCGCGCACTCTGGCGCGGGCCATAAGTATTAAACGGACGAGTCACTACTACGGGCAATTCAAATGCGTTATGGAAACTGAGAGCAAGGGCGTCGGCGCCAATCTTTGTAGCGGAGTAGGGGCTCTGAGGCTGTTTGGGGTGGGATTCTGAAATAGGCACTTCGATTGCTGTTCCGTAGACCTCGCTCGTTGAGGTTACAATCAGTCGTTTAACGCCGGCATCGCGCGCAGCCTGGCATATATTGAGGGTGCCTTTAATGTTCGTGTCCACATAACTGTCAGGAGCAACATAACTATAAGGTATTGCAATCAGGGCTGCGAGATGAAAAATCACGTCACATCCGCGGGCAATCTCCCGACAGAAAAACGGGTCGCGAACATCGCCGCAAACAACCTCCAGGTTCGGGTTCTTTATGCCTTCGAGCCAACCCCAGTTATTAAACGAGTTATATTGACTGAGAGCGCGAACCTCATAGCCCTCGCGGAGCAGAAGTTCGGTCAGGTGCGAGCCGATAAAACCGTCGGCTCCCGTCACCAGTGCTTTTCCTTTGGGATTCATTGTTTTTTCAGGGAGTAAGTTATAGTTGTCCCGTCGGGCTTCTGGAGCGTCAGGGTCAATTTTCGGTTATTATGTTTGGTCACGTTGAATATGTTCTTGCCATTTTCGAGGAAGGAGCCTGTAGGAACATCAAATTCAACGGGATTCCACTCGTCCGTATGACTGAAATCAACTATTATGGTGTTCTTATCAACCTCGGTAAATTCGGCAAAATGCTGGTAGTAAGTCTCGTGAGGGAAAACCGTGATAACATCACATACGTTAGCCTGAAACTTGAAAAACATATTTTTTTCATAATCCTGTTGCGGCTCGCAGTCGACGGAAATTTCCGTGACCTGCCATGTGCCGAACCAAAGGCCAATATTGCCGTTATTTTGAGTGCATCCGACCGTCAGGAGGAGCACAAGCCCCAAAAGTATTGAAGTTAGTCTATACATGGAGTCGATGATTTAGTTTTGAAGTTGAAGATTCCGGAGTATGAGGCGGATAGGAGAGCCCCAAAGTTGCTTCCATAGGGTGAGTTACCCGCATCGAAAGCAACCTGCGCGTTGATTTTCAGCCCGGGCACTCTTTCGGGTCGCCATGTTGCCTCCAGCATCGCGCTGACCGAGTTGGTCACTTTGATTGCAGGGATAAACATTGTCCCGAAGTAGCGACGATAGTTGGCCATAGCGCGATAGGAAAGAGTGGGGAGGATGTCACCTTCAATGGCCGCGTGGATTCCCCAGAAGCGGTTTTGAAGAAAGCGAGTAGTTGCGCCCCCGATGTTTCTAACTGGTTGAAGGGCCATAGGCGAGCCGATGCATTGGCCGTAAATGGCATACCCGTTGTACCAGGCATTATTATAGTAATTGTCGGCCCCGGTGGCGCGGTCGGAATTGAGAGTAGTTCCGGGGTGGTCGTCGTAGTCGTAGTGAATCGGGCCGCTCTGGTTCATAAATGTGATAAATTCGAGGAGAGCACCGTTGACTGCGCCGCGCTTGGCCGGCTTCCATTCAAGCCCCCAGAGGCCGTCCCATCCGTTGAGTTTCCCAACGCCGGAGCCATCCTCCCAGGGCGATTCCATATATGCCTTGATTTCCGAACCGTCGTTGAGGCGATAGCGGAGCAGAACGTCCCAACTGCCTACATGATTGCCGACCACGTAGGTTTCACCCTCGCGCGGCACAAGCATATCGAAGAAGTCGCGGAACCTGACGCCGTGGCCCTCAATTCCGGTTTCGGCACCTTTGTAATAACGATGGGTGTATCCGCCGAACTGCGCACAAGCCTGCATTCCGATTTGGCCCATAAAGCGCTCGGAAGGCTTTGTGCGGAAATAGAGATTCTTGTAGTTATACCACCATCCTTGATTGATATGGTAGTTCCAATAGTTATAGCGGTCGGCTTGCCACCGGTTGTCAGTGCTTTTATAGTAGCCGATTTCGCCCTGAATCTGCACCCATCCGCGTGTGAATGGGATATTCTGGAAGTTGACGAATCCGGCACGTGCTCCCGGAATAGGACGGGTATTGGCGCTCTCCGAGATGTCGCCCGAACTGAGCCGTTCGTTGAGCATCTTCGACTCAAACTCTTTTAGCCCGACAGTAAGGAAAACTCCGCGGAACTTTACTGAGCCATAGAGTTGATGAAGCCACACGTTTGAAGTTCCCCGGCGGTTGTTGACCCAGGTTTGCTCTTCGGCGTTGAAACGCTGATAATCGACCTTGTTTCCAAGGCGTCCGAGACCTTCGACTCCAAATTCATAACTGAAGCGTCGGCCGAGATCAAGAGGTCGCCATACTTTCAGGTCGAGGTTTGCACCTCGCCCCGAATTGATTTTTCCGTGGCGCAGGGCGCTTATATAGTAAGGCGCAAATTCGCGTGGGCCTCCGTTTGCTTCCACCGAAGCCGAGTAGTTGACTGTGAAGTCCTCGGCTGCAACGGCGAAAGGCAGAGCCAGCAGCAGGCTCGCGGCTACAGATTTAAATTTCATCATTGCGGAGATTTTTCATGAATTTAAGGTCATGGCGGAAGTTATGTGACGCCAGATATTCTTCGATAAGTTTAACGTGGCTCTCGCGATGAATATCCGTTCCGATAAAGTCAGCCATACCGGATTTAAGTATTTCGAGGGCTGTGGCACGCACGGTGCGTCCATAGCGTCCTGCGAGCGAGAGCAGGTTTATTTGGAACATCACGCCCGATTCATGAAGTTCGCGGTAGCGGTCAGGGTTCATCTTGCAATAATACATATATCGCTCGGGATGAGCCAAAATCGGGTTAAAACCGTCCATTTTAAGTTCAAAGAGGATGTTGTCGAGATTATAAGGCTCGGCCGAGAAAGAATTTTCCACAAGCAGATAACCTCCGGGCATAGGGTTCAGAAGCCCTTGTTGGCGCTGGCTCAGGAAGAAATCGTCAAGACGATATTCTGCGTGGCGTTTGAGTTCTATGTCGAGCCCCAACCGGTCTCTTTCCGCCTCAAGTTCCTTCATAGGGGCGGCAAGAGTTTCGTCGGTATTCTCAAATGTGTCCTGCGTAACGTGGGGCGAAACAAAAAGACGTTTGAAACCCATATCGGCCATACGCTCCATCAGCAGGCCCGACATTTCAACGTCGGGTGAACCGTCGTCAACTCCCGGGACAATATGACTGTGAATATCGGTAACGACCGGAAGCGCAGGCTGCTTACGCTTGAAAAAGAAGTCTAAAATCATAGGAGAAAGAATAAGATTACAGAGACCGGAATTACAAGCAGAATGGAGTCGATACGGTCAAGAATGCCTCCGTGGCCGGGAATCAGGTGGCCCGAGTCTTTCACACCGCAAGTGCGCTTAAGCAGGGACTCGATCAGGTCGCCGAAAGTGCCTGAAATGCTGACAACCAGGCCGGTCAAGCAAAGGCTAAGGACACTTAATCCCCCGAAATAGGAGTTGAAAAGCCAGCCGCAAAGGCCGCTGATAAGTACCGTGAAGAGTGCGCCGCCCCAAAAGCCTTCCCACGTCTTTTTGGGCGATATGCGTTCCCAAAGTTTGTGGCGCCCGAAGGCCATTCCGCTTAGATAAGCAAACGTATCGTTCACCCAGACGAGGATAAAGAGGAGCAGAAGCAAGTGGGGGCTAAGACGGTAAATTACGGTCATCAAGGCGATTGGGAGCGCTACATAAAGTTGACTCATCAGCGACAGCGAGAGCGAAGTCAACGCGTTGCTATCCTTGATATAAAGTTGAATAATCAGGCGCAGAACGAGATAGAGCAAGAACGTAATCACGCCCGGAATAAACATTTGACCGGTCCAGGCCGTCACGATCATCAGCGCGGCTCCGACGCAGTCAAGCGACCTCAGAAGCAGTTCCGTAGCAGCCATTTCGGGCGTGGCAGCCTGCGGCCTGGTCATTGTCAGGAACTCATTGACCGCCAAGGTTGAAAGCAGAAGCAGAAGCAGGAGGAACACAAACGGACCGCAAAGGATTCCGCCGACAATCACGGCAACATATATTGCGCCGAAAATTGTCCGTTTCAACATGTTAGAATTCATCTTCATCGCTATAATCTTTGTTTGAAAGTTCGTTAAGCGGGCGCATCACGTTACAGAGCGTCCCGCTCCAATAGGCCGCGAAGTCTTCTCGAAGTTGACCGAGATACTCCAATTGCTGTTCAATCTCAGAGTTGCGGACATCCTCCACAAAGTCAAACATAATCTGGAAAATGTCGGCAAGCCCTTCGCTGACTGTTGCTGCTATCGGACTGTCGGAGTATTTCATATCTTCGTGGAACGTCTCAAGATAGGTGTCGTCCGGACCGAGCAGCCCTGCAATGTTTTCGCGAATCTGATTGTAGTATGACTCTTCGAGGTGAATTGCGTCCATAGCATACTCCGGTTCGGAATACTGCTCAGAAGAAAGGTCAGTCACTGCGATATAGATTCGGGGAAGCAGACGGACCATCTTTGCGATAAAATCCTTCGGCTCCACGGAGGCGGCCAATTCTATTGCCTGACAGTATTCATTGGCCAGGGCAATGACCGCCAGTTGGTTATTTGATAATCTGTTAGTAGCCATAGAGATGTTTGCTTGTAATATAGTCTGCAACGGGTTTTGAGAGCCATTGCAGGCTGTTGGAAATGTCGTTTCTTATTTGAGTTGAAGATATATCAGTTTGAGGAGCGTCCGGAGCAAAAACAACGTTTTCGGGGGCGTCAAGACCATCGATTTCAATGCCGGGACGGGGATATACAATTATTTGATAGTCACGCAGTATCTTATCGAAGTTAAACCATTGGTTGAACTTGGCCCAATTGTCGGCCCCTATAATCAGAACGGGGTCAACCCCTTCAGCGCGAAGTCGCTCAAGTACGTTGAAGGTATAGGATGGACGAGGCATTTCGAGTTCTCCGCTCCAGGCTTTCAGCGCAGGATATTCACTGCAAGCAAGTTGGAGCATCCTCAATCGGTCAGCGTCAGTTGCGCCCTCGTGGAGCCTTTCTTTAAGCGGATTCTGAGGCGAAAGGCTGAGCCATACCTCCTCCAGTCCGCAGTTCTGCCGAAGATAATCGGCGAGCCGCAGGTGTCCAATATGGACCGGGTTGAAGGTGCCTCCGAAGAATCCGATGCTCATAATTTGAAATTCAGTCGTTTAAAAATGCGGCAATCGCATCGCCGGCTTGCCTTATAGCCGTAGGCAGATCGTCGTTGACAATGCGCACGTCATATTGCTCGCCTTGAGTAAGTTCATAGGCGGCGCGCTCAACCCGTTGCTCGATGCTTTCCGCGGAGTCCGTTGCGCGGTTGCTGAGGCGACGGCGTAATTCCTCAATGCTCGGCGGCTCGATAAAGAGAGCGAGGGCCTGACTTCCAAGTTGTTTCTTCACGCGGATGCCTCCGTTGACATCGATATCAAGTACAACATTGCTTCCGGCGTCGGCTATACGTTTGATTTCAGACTTCAAAGTGCCATAGAAACGTCCGGGATAAACCTCTTCGTATTCGAGAAACTGATTCTGCTCGATTGCGCGGTTGAACTCATCGGTCGAGAGGAAATGATAGTCCACTCCGTCCTGTTCCTGCCCGCGCGGCGCGCGATTGGTAGCCGAGACTGAAAACTGCATATTGAGTTTGCCCTCACTCATCAACGCATTGATAATCGTTGACTTGCCGGAGCCGCTTGGGGCCGAGATGATGATTACTTTTCCTGATGACATTAGCGTGAGGGGTTACATTACGTTTAAAACCTGCTCTTTAATTTGCTCCAGTTCATCTTTCATCTTGACAACCTGCTTCTGCATATCGGCGTGGTTGCTCTTAGAACCGAGAGTATTGATTTCTCGCCCCATTTCCTGGCTGATGAAACCGAGTTTTTTGCCCTGACCCGGAGTTGTCTGGGCCATGGTTTCCGCAAAGTAAATCAGATGTTGGCCCAGGCGTTGGCGTTCTTCGTTAACGTCGAGTTTCTCAATATAGAAAATCATTTCCTGTTCGAGGCGTCCGCGGTCAATCTGTTCATTTGAGAGATTATTGAGGGCCTCTTCAAGTCGGGCGTAGATGCGGTCAATGCGCTCCTTTTCCCAACGGGGTATTTCCTGGAGCAGTTCGGTAATATGGCGCAGACGCGTCGAAAAGAAGTCTTCCAGTTTCTTGCCCTCTTCGCGGCGGTGGTTCATCAACCCCTCAATCGCTCCTTCAAGAGCCTTGAAAACCGCCTTGGCCTCATCATCCTTCAGTTCGGGGGCTGATTCAGACCGGAGCACATCCGGTAAGCGCAAAAGCAAAGAATACCAGTCGGCAGGCTCGGGAAGGCCGAGAGCCTGCTGCATCTCCTTCACCTGCTTCATATATGATGCGGCGGTCTCGCGGTCAATATGGGTGGTCGATTCGGTAACGCCAAGGGTTTCTATGCTGATAATCAAATCAATTTTGCCGCGTTCGAGGTGTTGGGCAACCCGGCGGCGTATTTCGAGTTCCAGTTCGCGATAGGCCGACGGTATACGCGCCTGCATATCGAACTGCTTGCTGTTGAGTGATTTCAACTCAACGGTTATTTTCTTTCCGGGAATCTGAGCGGAGGCCTTCCCGAAGCCTGTCATTGATAGTAGCATATGTAGATTTTGCGCAAATTTACTTGTATTATGTTGAATCTTAGTTATTTTCCTGTGCTTGTAATGTGGAAACAGCCCTGCTTGCGTTCAAACTTAACCAGACATCGACCCTGTTCCTTCATTTCAAGAAGCACTTCGGCCAGGAGGTTCTTCAGGTCGTTTTCGGGATGTTTGCGAGTATTGAAATGTGCCTCGGGGAAGTCGACATAACTGATGTCGAATGTAGTTCCGTAGAGGTGGGCTGAATTTTGGGTTGAGTTTACGTTTCGACGCTTCAGGCGGTTGACGCTTTCCTGAGTGCGCAGCAATGAGGTTACCTTTATGCGATAGTCGCCGCCTCCTTGCTCGCGAAGTTTGCGCTGAAATTCGGCTGCAATGTCATGGAGCAGAAGGGCGGCCGGTTCAACCAGGAAAGGGTAGGAGTGGGTAAGGTTATCAATCTTCAATTCGTCAGATGGCTCAACTTTGACCAGAGGTTTGTTGATAGCCATAATGTCACGACCGGATGAAATCGGCGTTATTCCAACCCGAGTAGCATAGCGGAGATGATCCTCGTTGAGATCATTGAACTGAATTGCGTGATTATGTATTTTTTTGCTCGTTTGAAGTCGTTGGCGATTGACTACCGACTTCATTTTATTGATGGTCGACTTCGCAACCCCTTTTACGTCCGTCATAACCGTAGTCTCCTCTTTTGCCGGCATTGAATGAGTCTCAACATGGGGCGAGACGCATCGGTAGACACCGAAAAGACCCAGTATCACCAATAAAAATATACTTGTTCGTAAAACTATTTTGGCTTGTCGATAGTTCATAATTTGAATATATTTGCAAAATTAAGAAATTTTTCCGAAATTTGACCCATAATTTGAAAAAATATGGAACAAACATCCTCAAAACCAAAACAGAGAGTTGTAATCATAGGCGGCGGTTTCGCCGGTCTTAATCTTGTTAAGTCGTTGGACCGCAACAAGTTTGAGGTCATTTTGATTAACCGCCATAACTATCATAGTTTTCCTCCGCTCTTTTATCAGATTGCCTCGTCGGGCCTTGATCCGGGCAGCATATGCTTTCCTCTGCGTCGCGAACTGTTTCGCAGTCTCGACGGCAAGAGCATGTCGCTGATTATGGGCAACGCAACTTCGGTCGACGTCAGCCGCAAGGTTGTCCGCGTTGACGATAAAGACGTTGAGTATGACAAATTGGTAATTGCAGTCGGCACTACCAATAACTTCTTCAATATGCCCGAGTTGATTCAGGACGTGTTCACTCTGAAATCCGCTCCGCAGTCGATTCGCTGCCGCAATCAGATTCTTTATAATCTGGAGAAGGCTGCTAACACCAAGGACCCGGAAACACGTCGCCGCCTGCTGAGTTTTGTCGTTATCGGTGGCGGTCCCACGGGCGTTGAGATTGCCGGTGCGCTGGGCGAAATGAAGCGCTACGTCGTGCCTCGCGAATATCCGTCGATTCCTCAGCAGGATATGCGTATTGTGCTCGTGGAGGCTGCGCCTAAACTGCTTGGCACTATGGACCCGCGTTCGAGCGAAGAGGTCGAAGGCTATCTGAACCATCTGCTTGTCGATGTGAAGACCGGAGTGGGAATGGAGTCGTACAAGGATGGCGTAGTGAAATTGGCCGACGGCCAGAGCATCCAGTCCGATACGGTCATCTGGACCGCAGGTGTTACCGGCGTTAAACTCGATATAGAAGGCGCTGAGATTCAGCGTGGCCGAGGCAACCGTTTTGTCGTTGACGGCCAAAACCGCGTCATAGGGCTCGAAGACGTTTATGCAATCGGCGATATTGCCATAATGCCCGACGTAGACCCGGCTTTCCCCGGCGGACACCCGCAATTGGCCCAGGTGGCAATTCAGCAATCGCGCCTGCTGGCCAAGAACCTTAATAAGGACAAAGATAAGGCGTTTATCTACAATGATAAAGGAACGATGGCAACCGTTGGACGCAATCGCGCTGTTGCCGACCTCGGCAAACTTCACCTTAAAGGTTTCCCGGCGTGGTTCATCTGGATGTTTATCCACCTGATTTCCATTCTCGGAATGCGTAATAAGATTTCCGTGCTCATCAACTGGATTTGGGCTTACTTCTCCTACCAGTCAAGCCTGCGAATCCTCATTCGCCCCGATAAGTATCCGGTCAAGAACCGTTGGCGCGAAAAGTAATCTTCGAGCCTCTACAATACAAATCCGCCGCGAAAGTCCTTGCGACCCTCGCGGCGGATTTTTGTATCAGCAGGGATTTAGTATTCGTTTTCTTTATTGAGAGAATCGGGGGTTACTCGGCCCATTTTGTGCCATACGTAGGCAATATAGGCAATCACAACGGGGAGTATGCCGCTAACATAAGTCATAGTGCGCAAAGTGAAGAGCGACGACGAACTGTTGGCAATTGTTAGCGACGATTGCGGATCGCTCAGCGAGGGGAAATAAGCCGTATCGCCATATCCCATCACCCAAAATAGACTTATGACAACCAGTAGTGTACCTGCGCCCGAAACGAAGAAAGCGCCGCGGAGAGGTTTGTTGACAATTACAGAGAAAAGTGACACGAGAACAGCAACAACCCCGAGAAGGAGAGCCACTGCTGCCCACCAGTAGTGGAGATAGTTTTGCAAGTAGCCATATTCGCGGACAACGAATCCGTCAGGAGTAGATACGAGGGTAGGTTGAAGGAGCACCATCACCAGAAAAAGGACGATGAGCGGCACGAATACCAAGCCCGAGACCATAGCGAGGCGACGAAGTTTAGCCACATAAGCGGCGTCGCCCCGCGATGCCTGCATCAGGAAGAGAGCACCGTTCATTCGGGCAAGGAAAAGGATTGCGAAACCGAGGAGCAGGCAGCGCCAATCGGTCAGTGCCTCCAGTCCGTTATAGGGTGTATCCCAGTTGGAAATAACCGGCGAGCCGGGTTCCGTAATGTTCACTTTGTTGATTGAAAACTCAGCGCCGAAAATCATAGTGCCCACAGCAACGCCAAGCAGAATGCAGCCAAGCGAACCGTTAAGGAAGAGCAAGGTATCGTAGAAGCCGGTGCCGTAAAGATTGCCGCGTTTGCGACGGAACTCATAACTGGCAGCCTGAATCACGAACGAGAAGAGTATAAGCATCCAGAGGGCCCACGCGCCGCCGAAACTTGTTGAGTAAAACAGAGGGAATGAGGCGAAGAAACCTGCACCGAAAACTACGAGAGTAGTGTAGGTGAGTTCCCATTTTCGGCCAAGGGCATTGATTGCCAGACGCTTGTTTTCAGCGGTTTTCAGGCAAGGAAGAAGGGTTTGGCCGCCTTGAACAAAGAGAAGGCAAACGAGGGCGGCGCCGAGAACTGAAATCAGCAACCACCAATAATTTTGGAAACAGGTAATCATTTCTTGGAGACTTGACGAATTTTGGTAATCATGATAGAAATTTCGGCAGCAAGCATCGCGGTGAAGACCACGGCGAAGGCCCAGAAAGTAGTTTTGACGCCGTCAGGGCTAACCGCGCTGATTGCAGCACGCGTGGGCATCAGATCCTGAATCACCCAAGGTTGACGACCGACTTCGGCACAACACCATCCGCTCTGGCTGACAATCCAGGAGACCACAAGGGCGAGCATTGCTGCAGCGGCCCACCATTTCTTCTCAATAAGCGTCGGGCGATAGTAGGCAGAGAGCAAGCCAAGGGCAAGAATCAGGAGCATATACATGCCTCCGGCAACCATAATATGATAGGAATAGTAGGTCAAGGCAACCGGGGGAATAAGTTCCTCGGGACTGTCATAATAGCCATAGCCAAAATATTGATAGTTTTCGCGAAGCGTTTGCAAGGACTCCTCCGAGTGAGTCTCTCCGTAGTCAGCGAGGGCTTGCAGAGCGAGTTTGCCTCGGAGAATACGGTCGGCATAACTTACCGTGTTCACCTCCTCTCCGTCAACAATATCATGCCCGGCAATGATATCCTCTATGCCCGGAATGAAGGCGTCGAAACTTCCGCGAGTGGCCCAGGAGAGAACGCCCGGAGCACCAACCTTGAAAATGAAGGGGTCTTCGGTATTTTCAAATTTTTTGTCGGGATTGATGAGGCCGAAAGCGGTCAGTTCGGCATTGGTCGAACCGGTCCAAACGCCTTCGAGAGCGGCAAACTTCATCGGCTGAGATTTGCTCACCTGAAGAATAGAACCGTGGCCGGCTGCCATAGTCATGATAATACCCACAAGGCCAACCCATCCGCCAACCTTGACTGAGGGGAGAGCCATATCCGCGCGTTTACCGAAGGCGGCCATCCAACCGCTGACACCAAGAACAAAACATCCGCTCAGGGCCCAGCCACTCATCACGGTATGGAAAAACTTGTTCATCGCAACGGGCGAGAGGGCTACTTCCCAGAAACTAACCATCTCGTTGCGCATCGTGTCGGGGTTAAACTCCATACCGACGGGATATTGCATCCAGGCGTTTGCCACAAGAATCCACAGGGCGGAAAGAGAGGTGCCGATAGCGGTAAGCCAGGTTGCTGTCAGGTGAAACTTGGGGCTGACACGCTTCCAGCCAAACAACATAACGACAACAAATGTGGCCTCAAGGAAGAAGGCAAAAAGGCCTTCAACGGCGAGGGGAGCGCCGAAAATGTCGCCTACAAACCAGGAGTAGTTGCTCCAGTTCGTGCCAAATTCAAATTCGAGAATAATTCCGGTGGCTATTCCGCATACAAAGTTGATTGCGAACAGGCTCATCCAGAACTTTACGATATTGAGCCACTTTTCGGGGCGTCCTTTTTTTAGATAGATGCTTTCCATTACGGCGCAAATCACGGAAAGTCCCAGCGTGAGAGGGACAAATAGCCAATGGTAGCAGGCGGTCAGGGCAAATTGCCATCTTGACCAGTCAACGGTTTGGATAATGTCGGTCATGGGGTTTATGGTTTATGGTTTAGTGTTTAGTGTTTAGTGTTTATGGTTGATAATTTATGGTTGATAGTTTATGGTTTATTTGTTTGGGTTAGGGCGGTGCGCACCGCGTCGGCTTTCGCCTCTTCGGAGGGGAGAGAAGCGAGGCGATCGGGAAAGAATAGAATCTTAAAAAGAATAAGCAATACGGCAACTTTAACTAATAGTAAAAGCCACAAGTGCCGGCCGGTTGATGTAGCAACCGACCGGCGAAATGCGCCTTTATAAAATGAGTATATTCGGGTTAATAGATTCGTCACTTCTGGTTCTTATATTGCGGTTCGAGAGGTACCGGATATTTCGAGAAGAGCGTTTGAACGGCTTCGGCAATACTCTTCAGGTTTCGATATTGGCCCTGGCTGCCGTCAATAATCGTGGCAACGGAGGCAGAGAAGAGCGGGATTTTTTCAGTTGTGTTGACCATATCGACAGTCAAGACGCCTTCTTTATAGATTCCGGTAATAACCTGAGCATTAGGATTCCAATAGTAATAGCGCGGATAGACGAAACTCGGGTAGAAACCGCCCCAAGGACCGGGGCCGGGGCCAAAACCGGGACCCATCGGGCCGTTAGGACCGGGAGGTGGGGCGAGGGTATAGGCGGGAGCGGTATCAATTTCGCGGTGGATAGTAATGCCGAAGTTTACCAAAAGCGGTGAATTGGGGTCTTCGGTATATCCACGCTCAACCATCTGTTCGCGGATAGCGGCAGCGATATTATAGTACGTGACCATCTGCATTCCGTCGGGAAGTTTATTGTCTCCGTCGGGATAAACAATGCGGAAAGTCTTGTAGTCGGCCATATCGGCATTATTATAGGTCTCGGAGTTTACCAAGGTGAACGGCGAGCAAGAGCCGAGGGCGAGGGCCAATGCTATAAAAGGCAAGAAAAGGAGTCGTTTCTTCATGGGAGGTTGATTTTTACTTTTCTTATACTTTTATAACAAGATTTTACGCAATATTGTTCAACGGTTATGATTGAGCCAACAGATTCTCCAAGGTCATATGAAGACGATAACGCCAATAATGGCGCGGATTTGAGGGAATATTGATTTGCTCCTCGGTTGGGTCAGGGCGACGAAGTCGAGCATCGGTCGATAGCCAATCCTGAATCGGGAGAATCTTAAGCATAGCCGGAGAATTAACGTGGGCCTCAATAAACTCATAACATACTTCCGGCGCAGGGTCGACCGGCGGATTAGAGGACTGCATAAGCCATAGGCGAAGGGGAGCCATATCATGGGTCGAGGTGGTTGCCACACTTTGATAAGGATAACTCTCCGGACGCCCCAGAGGTACTCCGAACTCCTTTGGCATCCGCTGGACTTCCAGCGTCAGCACTTGAAGATTGTTTAGAACCGTCGGGACGCATGCGGGTATCATGCCGAGATCTTCGGCACAAGGGAGCATAGACGTCGCGTTGACAACAGCGGGCAGGCGGCGCTCGGCATTTTTCTGCCAGAGGTCGTTATGCCGACGATAGAAAAACTCTTCGTGGAGACGTCCGTAGGTATGCTGTTGGTCGGGCGAAAGCGTGCGGAACATTTCGGTTTCATATCCGGCAATGCGCGGATGGAATCGCCCTGGACGGTAGGGATCCTCAACAAAAAGTCGGTCAGCAAAAAGAGGGAGTAGATCGGCGCGACCTGCCGCGAGTGCTTCACGCTGCGACTCATACCCTTCGGTCGGATTGAGTGGCTTAGCCATTTCGGGCTTGAATTGGAAGCCGAACTCTCGTTGCATTTCTTCAGGCGTCAAGGGGAGTGCCGGCGAGAAATGGCCAAGCAAGCCATAAACTTCCGACGAGGGAATCTCCCATATGCGGAAAAAGCCGAGAACATGGTCAATGCGGAATGCATCGAAATAGTTACCCATTTTTTTCAGGCGACGGCTCCACCAGGCGTAGCCGTCGAGCGCCATACGGTCCCAATTATATGTTGGAAAGCCCCAGTTCTGACCTTCGCGGGCAAAGTCGTCGGGTGGTGCGCCGGCTTGCATCCCGAGGTTGAACAGGTCGGGAAATTGCCACGCATCTACACTGTCGGGAGAAATTCCTATGGGTATATCGCCCTTGAGTGCAACGCCAAGAGAACGGCAATAGTCGGCTGCTTCGGTCAGTTGTTTGTGGAGATGATATTGCAGGAAGAAATAGAATTGCATCTCGCTACGTACCTTGTCCTCATTGAGCATATTGACAATGCGCGAGGTCGAATAGTGGGCATCTTCTCCCCATGTGCGGAAATCCGGGGTTACGTAGCGGTCGCGCAGGACGGAGAATGCGGCGTAGGGAATGAGCCATTGAAAATTCTCGTCAAGAAAGCGGTAAAAATCCGGATTGGAGAGCGTCAGGTCGCCTTGCTGTTCGAAAATGAGGCGCGCATACTCCTCCTTGGCGCGTACAACTCGCTCATAGTCAACATCAGGCAGTTGCTGCAGTTCGCGTCGAATGGATTCAAACCGCTCCCGTTGACCGGAATCGACAAGCACCCCGAGTTTCTCAAGCCGGAGGTAAAGCGGATGCAGTGCTATGGTTGAGTTGGCGTTATAAGGGTAAGAGTCGGTGCGCGTGCGCGTCATCGTCGTGTCGTTAATCGGCAGAATCTGAATGACGCTCATTCCGCGACGTGCGGCCCAATCGGCCATCAGTTTAAGGTCTTCGAAGTCACCTACGCCGAAGTCATCCTCAGAGCGAAGCGAGAAAACCGGAATAGCAACCCCGGTTGCGCTCCAACGTTCACGCCCGCGGAAATCGAGCGGTCCGCGGTTCGAGAGGGTTCGGTTTTCCCCCTCTTCCCAAATCACTTCCTGCCCGCGGCAGATAATGAATTTGTACTCCAGATTATCCGGGAGCGGGTAGGGGACCGTAGCCGTATAGAGAGGTATGGCGCGCGACGCACTCATCGTCACGCCGCGCCGAGGGTCCCAATCGCCCAGTTCGGCACAGGATCCCACTACCTTGACTACACAGTCTGATTCGACCCTCGGAGTTATTACCTTAAACAGCATAAACCTTTATCCACACTTACTTGCGCCACACGACTTGCAGACCAGGCAGCCTTCCTGATAAACCAGAGTGGCCTGACCGCAATTAGGGCAAACCTGTCCTCCGGCAAGAGTGCCTGAGGGGATATACTTCTTCAGGGCGCGTTCAACGCCGGCTTTCCAGGTGTTGATGCTCTCGGAATTGAGTTGCAGGCCGTCGACCATCTTGATTACCTGGT
>CAYUGU010000016.1:0-34675 GCA_964444345.1 uncultured Bacteroides sp. | reverse complement strand
CGGCGGTTTCGCGCAAGGTGGCGAACACTACGGGCAGATGCTCGTTGAGTTTGTCTTCGATAGCGTCGAGAATCTGCTTCTCGTGTTCGTCGATTTCGTCCCAGAGGGGCTGACGCTCGTCGAAGGGAAGTTCTTCAATCTTGACTTTAAGGTCCTTGACGGCGTTTTCGTGGGGTTCAACGACCGAGCGGATGTCGGCGCGCACATTGTCGATATTTGCGCGGAGTTCGTCGGGGGTTTTCGCCTCCATTTCCGGGCGGAGGGCGTTTATTTTGTCTACAATCGGCTGAATTTCACGCAGATCGCGCTGCGACTTATTGCCGAACAGTTTGCTTAAGAATGACGTAAACGACATAAAAGTTATATATGGGTTTTACTGTTATTTATTCTGATGTTTATGGGATTTGAATTTGAGATTAAGCGGGGGTTCGCCGGCCGCATTGGGCGAGCGGATTCGCAGCACGCGGGCCACTGTCGGGGCGACGCGGCGGGCGTCGACCGGTGTAGAAATGCGGGCCGCCTCAAGGAGCGCGGGCGCGTAGATTATCAGCGGCGCGGTTGAATGAGCCGCGCGGACAACCTCCTTGAGCGGCGGGTTGACCGTATCGTCGGCAAGGGTCCAGCCGGGAATTACCTCCACGAACACGTCGGGGGCGGAGGCAACCACAGTGTTGCGCCGCAGGGCCTCGGAGGTGCGCCCTTCGAGAATATCGTCAATTGTGAACGCACCGGCCACTCCGCTCATGCGGGTAAGGAATTTGGCGGCCTCCGTGCGTATCTCTTCCGGGTCAAGTTTCTTCTCGCCTATCAGTTTGTGGTTCAGATAGAATGCACCTTTATGGTAGGCAGTCACCCAGTCGCCATTGCCCAACTTGGCAATCAAATACATATTGAGGAGCGAAAGGGCCTTTTTTGCCGAAAACTCGCCGCCGGGCATTCCCCACATCGGGTCGTCGGGCCCCTTGGCCGGTTCCGCGGGAGTGCCCCCGAGAATAACTACGGTGGTCTCCCCGTTGGCCGCCTTCAGGAGGCGGGCTATCTGACGGTCGAGTTTGAGGTAGGCATCCATCGTCTCCAGACGCGCGTCGGCCTCGGCCGTCTCCAGCCGCGGATTCAGCGTGTAGGCCACCGAAAGCATATCCATAGCGTCGCGCTCGCCCAACTTCATATCGCGCAGATAGTCCAGAGCCAGGTCGGTCACTTCGGCATTGACCGGCGCTGACGCCTTGAATATCTTATACTTATCCGTTCCGAGGCCTGAATAGGAATGAAGGAAAGGATAGTGGCGCTTATGGGCGGGAAGGCCCGGATAGAGACTCACGTCGAGGCTCGGAGTCCAGCGGAAGGTATCAATGCGGGCCGAAAGCGGACGCGTGAAATTGCGCTGGCTGACGGCTGTGGGCACTTCGCGATAGTGAGTGGTCGTGGCCCATTGGCCCGTGGCGGAGTTGACCCAGAAGGCCGAGTTTCCGCAATGTCCGCCCATGATGATTGCCGTCTCGGCGTCGGGGGCGATTGCGTGGACATAGGCCGCGCCGCCGCCGTCAATGCGTATTTCGTCGCCTAAGGTCGAGACGCGCAAGGCCGCGGGCGAGAGGGTCTCGTCCGTGTAGTTTCCAATCTTGGCGGCGTCGAAAAGCGAGGGCTGCGAAATTTTGCGCTCGGTTGAAAACACTTCGGCGGCAGCAATTCCGCTGACCGACGGGGCCGCGCCCGTATAGAGCATAGCGACAGCACCGGCGGCGTCAACCCCGGGGCCGAAATCAACTTCTTCGAGGGTAACGCCCTCGCGCATAAGCAGATTGAAGCCGTCGGGGCCGAAATGGTCGGAAAGGAGTTCAAGATAGTCGCTGCGAAGCCCGTTGACCATAATGCTCAAAACCAGTTGAGGGCGAGCCTTGGAAGCGGACACGTCGGCAGCCGCCGAAAGCCTCACGGGGAGGGCCGTCAGCAACGTGGCTATCAGCGCCATTGCGGGCGCACTGATTATCAGCGACTTAGTCTTTGACATTTATACACTTCAAGTTCGCAAAACTTCTCACCAAATCGGCGGACATCAGTAGCCAGAACGCCGGATTCATCTGCCGGCCGAGCAGGGGAGCAAGTATTGCGAGCAAAATTATAAGTGCAAAGTTAATAAAAAAATAGCAAACTTTCAGCCTTTTTGCAGATTTTAACCACGGGAGCACCGCCCCCAGCAGACAAAACGGGTTGAGCCAGAGCAACAGAAGGTTGGGCGACGTGGCCTCATGGGTTGAGACAAACACAAGGAAGAAGAGGACACATCCGGTCAAGCCAAAAAGCGTAAACAGCACGGAGTCAAACACTTTTGCCGTCTTTCCTATGACCATAATCGAGAGGATGAGGAGCAAGATGCCGACTGCAACCGGCGTCAAAATCCAGGGCGTTGACTGATGTTCAAGAGTCTGCTCGCCGATAAACTCTTTGGGGCCGACGAGGGGCGACAACTCCAGGTCGGCCATCAGGCTTACGGGCGCGAAGGCTGCTTCGCGGGTACCGATGGGGGCGTCAATTCCGCGGCCCAGAGCGAGGTCAATGCCGAACTGATACCAAGGATACTTGCGATGATAGCGCCTCATTTCGTTGCGGAAGTTGGTCCACGGCTCATCCTCGGGAATCAATTGAGTGCCGGCGGCTTGCTCAATCAGCAGAAGAGGGCGGGTTGCACAATTGTCCTTCACATAATTATAGCGATAGACCCTGTTTTCCGGCAGGAGATTCTCCTCCAGCAGGGCCAGAAGGCGCATGGTCTGCACGGAGTCGAGAAGCAGCGGCTGCTCAACTACCTGACGCCCTTGGCTACGATAGTCTTCCAGAAAAATTTCCGTAGGATAAGCCGCACAGAGATAGTCGGTTTCGCCCTTGACAAACCGATAGACGAAATTGGGCGAATTGAAGTCGAAAATGCCCCAGTTGACCACGAAGTCGGCCTCCTGCGAGCGAACTCTCAGGCCCGTATGACCCTCCAGTTCATAGACCTCTCCGCCGGGCATAGCCGTCAGCAGCGACACCCGGGGCACCTCGCCCCTGACGGCCATCGCCACCAAAGCGACCAAAACAAAAATCAATCTCTTCATACCCGCAAAGTTACAAATTTCCCCCCAATCTCACAACCCCGCCAATTGCCGACAACCTTAAGGTCGCAGTTTCCCATATTTCAACTCCGTCATTAACATATCATAAACATACGCAGGACTTTCTATATATAAACCCGTCTCAAAATCTTCAAGTTTTTCAAAGGTTTCCGAATTATGAAAAGTTGAAATAGCCTCTTCCAAGGTCATTCCATCTCTCTCAATCAAATACCTCACTACATCAGACGATATTCCTTCAAACAAATATCGAGCATTGATTTCGTTCATATCCTTTTCAAAAAGTTTATAGCCGCCTCCGTATGAAAAAAGAATTGCGAGGTAACTTTCGAAAATGTCGCCTGTGCCTCAATATCAGTAAGGTAGAATCCTTTGCCAAAGTCCTTGTACGGGCGACACTTTCCCAGGTCGATAGTCTCAACCGTGATATTCGAGCCATGATAAAGTTTCATTTCAAAGCGCCTCCATTATTTTGACAAATCAATGTCAGATCTTCCACACAGTCATTAAACGAGAGCGTATGCTCAACATCATAAAATTCCGTCAGAAATTCTATTCCCTTAAATCGGAGAAGGTAGTTACTCGCCTCCCGTATTGATAAGGAATGATAACGGGCAAACTCAATAATGGCCGTCATAACATAGTCAATCACTTCCCTGCCCGGCCCACTTTTGGGTCTTAAATCTACAACGGGTTCATACCCAAGAGCATTTGCCAACTTTTCGATCGAAGCGACATGAACACTGACCCCATTTTCAATTTTTGAAACCATAGATTTTCCAACTCCAATTAAGGAGCCGGCCTTTGACTGGGTCAGGCCCTGATTCCTTCGCTGGGAAGCAATCAATCCGCCTATAGAATTTAATCTCGTATATTTCATCATAAGTGCAAATTTACAAAAAGTTTCCTAAATAAGAAACTTTTTTTGTGTTTTTTCGGGGGGGGGAGGAAAATTAAACGGGAGTGGCTGTCGCAGTCACTCCTCGTCAAATAATAAACCAATCATTATCACATTTCTTTCGTGTGTCTTTCATCAATAGAACAACCCCGGGCATAAAAAAGTTCACCGACCTCATAATTTTTTTTGCAAAATCAGGATTTTTGTGCAAATTTGCTGTGGCATTACAAATTTGCATAGATAAAACTTTTTGAGGGGCCGGGGTGTTTTATTGGAAATGAAAGCACACGTTAACTATTTCAGAGGATTCATCGCGCTGGCTTTGGGATTGACATTCGCCTCCGGCGCCCGGGCGACAGAGTTGACCGACTCTGCCGAAGTGATGTTCCGTCAGGGTCGCGCGCAACTTGACCGCGCCTTTGGCGGCAACGGTTCTCGCCTCGACTCGATGGCCGAGGCTATGCGGGCCGACTCGCATATGAGGGTCCGCAGCATTACGGTTACGGGCAGCGCATCGCCCGAAGGGTCGGTCGAAATCAACCGGTCGCTCTCGCGCCGACGTGCCGACGCCATTTTCAGTTACTTCGGGCTGACTGACTCGCTCGCCTCCTTTAATTATATAGGTCGCGACTGGGCCGGATTGCAGCAAATGGTCGAGACCGACACGTTGACTCCGGCGCGCGCCCAAGTGCTTTCTCTCCTTGACGAAATAAACGGGTCGCTCCGCGCGGGCGAACCTGATAATGCCTCTAACCTCCGTCGGCTCAAAGAGTTGGCCGGAGGACGGCCCTACGCCTATATGTACAGCCGGATGTTTCCGTCGCTCCGCTTTTCGCGCCTGACAGTCGACTTTGAGCCGGAAATACGTCCGATGATTGTCAGCGCCGAGGCCCCGGCTTTTGTCTCGGCAGTCGCCCTCACGGAGCCGCACCCGACGTTGCGCCCCATAGTCGTTGACAATCGCAAACCCTTCTATATGGCGCTGAAAACCAACTTGCTCTATGACGCCCTTGCAATTCCAAACATCGGCGCGGAGTTCTATCTCGGCCGCAACTGGTCGATTCAGGGCAACTGGGCCTACGGATGGTGGGACAAGGACCGCACTCACCATTATTGGCGCGCCTATGGAGGCGAAGCGGGCCTGCGGCGATGGCTCGGCTCGGCTGCCGAAGCAAAGCCTCTGACGGGTCATCATCTCGGCATTGTGGCCGGGGTCTTCACTTACGATTTTGAACTCGGCGGCAAAGGATATATGGGCGGCAAACCGGGCCACAGCCTCTGGGACCGCTGTCTGGCAACGGCCGGAGTTGAATACGGCTACTCCCTGCCGATTGCCCGGCGCCTGAACCTCGATTTTTCGATAGCCCTCGGCTATGCCGGCGGTAAAGTCGTCGAATACACTCCGCGCGACGGCCAATACGTTTGGGAGCGGACCAAACACGTCAACTGGTTTGGCCCGACCAAGGCGGAGATTTCGCTCGTATGGCTGATTGGCCACGGCAATACCAACCCTAAGAAAGGAGGCGCCCGATGAAACCCTTAACCCTACTCTCAATCGGCATATTGGCCGCCGCACTCACCGGCTGCGACCATAAGGACCTGGTTTATGACTTCCCCGATGCGGGCAATGTCCGCGTGGACTTCGACTGGCAAAACGCCCCCGAGGCAACGCCGGAGTCGATGGAAGCAGTGTTTTTCAACACCTCCGACTCCCCTACCCGCTTCATTTTTCAGGGGCGCGACGGCGGCTCAATCCATATTGACTATGGCGATTACAGCGTAATCGGTTTCAATAGCGACCATACTGACGCCCTGCGCCTGCGCAATACCGAGAGCCTCGAATCCATTGAAATATACACTCCCGACGCCGAGAGCCTCGCGGCCCAAGGCATCGAGGTCAGCAGCCTCCCGGCGTCAAGGGAATCCGCCTCGGAGCGCATAGCCCAAACGCCCGAGGCGGTCTATAGCGACCGACGTGACGGCCAGCACCTTGAACTGACCTCAGACGAGCAGGTCGTAACCCTTTACCCTCAGGAAGTTACCTGCCATTACAGCGTGACGGTCCGCAACGTCGACAATATCGGCAATCTCGACGGCGCTACCATTGACGCGACCCTCTCGGGTATGGCCGAAGGATACTATCACGGCAAGCAATGTGCGGCCGAAAATCCGGTCACGATGCCCTTCACCCTGAGCGAAAACAAGGATAAAAATGCTCTCTACGGCCATTTTTTAACATTTGGAGAGTGTTCCGAATCAAACTTCCCCCACAGTTTAATTGTTTATATGGTGTACGCCGACGGAACAAAGAGTTATCAGACCTTTGACGTGACAGACCAGGTCCGCAATGCTCCCGATCCGAAAAACGTAAATATCATAGTCAGCGGATTGAAGATTCCCCGCGTGATTGACTCCGGCGGCGGCTTCGCCCCTCGGGTCGACGATTGGGAATCGACCGAAATTGACCTCAAAATGTAGAAACTATTTATTAAAAAACTTACTTACTCTTTACTTCTTATGAAACACACGCTTATCATCCTTTCAGCCGCTGCTTTGGCTCTGGCCTCATGTACCGACGAAGACACGGTCGAAGTCAGTTCCGGACGTGGAATCAGTTTCCGCCCTGCATTGACCTCGCGCGCCACGGAAACCACCAACGCTAACCTTCAGGATTTCAAGGCTTCGGCCTTCATCGGCTCCGACACCTATTTCGATCAGGTAACCTTTAGCCGCAACGGCAGTTTCTATACGTCGGCCAACGACTACCTCTGGCCCGGCGACGACACCAAAATCAACTTCTATGCCTATGCCCCGAGCGACCTTGAGGGCGTAACCATCACCTCCACCGAAAAGACCGTCAGCGACTTCTCGCCCGCCGCCTCTATCGCCGACCAGGTCGACTTCATCTCGGCCATCGCCTCCGGCACGCGCGAGGCCAACGAGAGCGCCGGTGTGCCCCTCGATTTCGGCCACCGTCTTGCCCAGATTGAAGTGCGCGCCAAGACCTCAAACGAGGTTTATACCTTTAAGGTAAGCGGCGTGCGCATCGGCCGCCCGGTTTCAACCGGCTCGTTCAACCTCGAAAGCGAAGCCTGGGCCCTCGGAACCGACAAGGCCGACTATGAAACGACCTATGACGCCCCGATTACCCTCGGCCCTGACCCCGTAAGCCTGATGGGGACGGAAGGTAACGCAATGGTGCTCCCCCAGCAACTTATTGCCTGGCAACCGACAACCGACGGAGCCAACACCCTCGAAGGCGCCTTCCTCAGCATCAAACTCCAAATCGCTACGGCCGATACCGATACGCAAATCTATCCCTTCCCCTCCAACGATCAGGACCAATGGGCCGCAATTCCTATCTCGACCAACTGGGAAGCCGGCAAGAGATACATTTATACTCTGGACCTGAGCCATGGCGCCGGATATGTCGACCCCCACGACCCCGATCCCGGTACGCCCGTGCTCGGCGGCCCCATCAAGTTCACCGTGCAGGTTGAAGACTGGGTCGACGCCCCGGAGACCAACCTGGACATGACAACCGTCACCGAATAACCCACCCCTGAACAACCGTTAACCTAATTCACCCCCCCCGATAAAATGAAATCCCTCGTATTCACCCTTCCGCTTATTGCCCTCAGCCTCTTTTCATGCGCCGACGAAGACCTTACCGTCGGCGCCGGAGGCAACCGGATTCGCTTTGACGTCAGCAGCAGCGACCAAACTGTTGCCTCGCGAAGCGGCAGCCGAGTCAGGTCGATATCTCCGTCGGTAAAACTTGAGGCCGACGGCCGGAAGACGCTTTACCTGACGGCAGAAGTAAGCGAGGGTTTCGGGGGGGCGTCATCCCGTTCGTCACTGACCTCCTCGGAGAGCATCAGTGACTTCGGCGTTTATGCCGCCTACGGCTCCGAGGCCTACATGACCAACGTTAAGGTTACGCGCGCCAACGGCTGGAGCCCTGAGGATGAATACCTCTGGCCGGGCAAAGGCTCACTGAGTTTCACGGCCTATTCGCCCTATGTCACCGACCCGACGGTTGACTCCGACGGCAACGTCTTAATCGACTGGCAGACGCCCGCCGACGTAGCCTCGCAACAGAGCCTTCTCCGCGCCGAGCCGGTCGAGGCGTCCGCGTCGCCCTGCTCCTTGGTTTTCCACAACGCGCTGACCGCCATACGCTTTATTGCCGGAAGCGAACTCGCGCCCTGCACGGTCCGCTCAATCAGCCTAAAGGGGATTCCCTCTTCGGGACGCCTCGCGATTGCCGACGGCTCTTGGAGCGAAGTGGGCGACCCCGGGGAGTTCACTATTTCGCCCGACTTGACCCTCGCAGCCGATGCCTCCACGGGCTTCGTGGCCGAAAAGTCGCTCCTCGCCCCCGAGGAGATGACCCTGCTGATGATTCCCGGAACGCTCCCGGCCGACGCCTCCGTAAGCATCAGCCTCGAAATCGACGGCAAGCCCTACGACTTCACGGCCTCGATTGGCGGAAGCAAATGGGACGCCGGCACCCTGGTGACCTATCGGCTCTCGGCCAACCCGCAAACGTCGGGCCTCACTCTCGACGTTGACGGCAACTTCACTACGGCCTATCCGGGCCAGACCGTTCCCTTCAGCGTGCGCAGCGCCCTTGTGAGCGATAGCGGCGACAGCACCGCAATCAGTTGGAAAGCCGAGTTTGTGGACGCTGACGGCAACCTCCTCGGCGAGCGCCCCGACTGGATTACGACCTTCCCCGAAAGCGGTACGGGCCATGACGACCTCAAGGCCGTAACCCGTATGCAGGACCCTACCTACCTCCAACTCAGCAAGGAGTCGCAACTGCTGCAAAACACCCCCGACATTAACCAAACCTCAGGTCAGACTCCCTATAATCTATCGAACTCCACGGGCGCTCCGGCAGTGGAAAACACGGCCAACTGCTATATTGTCAACGCTCCGGGTCAATATAGTTTTCCCCTGGTCTACGGCAACGCAATTAAGGACGGGGCCGACAATAAGGCGGCCTACACCTCCACCTCCCATAACGCCTTGGCTCTCAAAGCCTTTGTGAACCATCTCGGAAACGCCATCACCGCGCCCTATATCTCCCAAAACTCCGGCTGCACTCCCTCGGAGGCAAAACTCGTTTGGGAAGGCCGCCTCGGTCTTATCAGCGACGTTACGCTCTCGGCCGACCGCTCGCAGATTCTCTTCACCGTGACGCCCAAGGCAATTCGCCAGGGCAACGCCCTGATTGCCGTCTACGATGCCGACGGCCGGATTATGTGGAGTTGGAACATCTGGGTCACCGACTATCAGCCGGCAAAGGACTCCACGACCTATACGTCAAGCGGAACCACCTACCACTACTATGGCCGCAACATCGGGCGAATTATGGGCGGCGACATCACCCAGTTCCCCCACTGCCTGACCTACGTCCGCTTCACCCAAACCAACGTGCCCGACGGAATGGAGCCGCTGAGCAAGACCATCGAGTTCAACCAGACGGGCATAACCGTTGAAACCACCGATAGTTACAACTTCTACCAGTGGGGCCGCAAAGACCCTATCAAGTCAACTATGACCGAATGGTTTGACGCCGACCACTATGAAATCACCTCGCTCACCCGCAGCGAATTGCCCGCCGACCAGGCCTCGACCGACTATATGCCCGCCATGATCCAGAACCCCGCCGTTTTCTATAAAGCCTCTCACTCTCAAGAGTTTGAGCACTCAAACTTATGGAACACGAGCCTCAACACCAAGAGCAACGTCAAGAGCGTCTACGACCCCTCGCCCGTCGGGGCGAAAGTGCCCCTCGGCAACGGGCTGCTGGCTATGATGAAAGACGCCTCCGTCGCCCAAACCTACAGGGCGGCCACCACCGGCAACCACAGCATGGGCCTCGCCCTGACCCTTCCCTCGGGCGAAGACCTCTTCTTCCCCGAACTGGGCTATCGCTCGGGCGCAAGCGGCCACGAAGCCTCCGGCATCGGCTCTATCGGCACGGTATGGCTCGCCCAGACCCCCGGCGCCTCCAACACCGCCAAAACCGAGGCCCGATGCATAATCCTCACCCAAGGCACCATCTCCTCCAACACCAACCCCCGCACCCACGGCTTCGCCGTCCGCCCCATCCTCGAATAAAACCCCAAAACCGGCAAGTAAAATGGGACATGCACGCGCCCCCGCGTGCAAATCCCGGTTAGTCAATAGCCGCATCGCGGCGGCTGATTTACGGCGACGAGTCGTCGCCTTTCCCTTGGTCGCGATGGCGGCGCTCGGCGATCGCCGCCTCCATATGAGGCGATTATAGTGCCTCCCCCTATCGGAGGGAGAGGGTGGCGAAGAGGGGGAAGTGGTCGCTGAGGTTGGCGGCGTCCCAGAGGCGCTCGTCGGCGATGAGGGGATTTCGGGGGTCGAGGCCCTCGGGCGTTTTTTGAAGGGTTTGGACGGCGATGATTTCGGCGCCTTTGACCATAATGTTATCAATGGCCGGCGAGCAGAGTTCTGAGTTATAAGTGGTTATGTGCGAGCCGAAGCGGCCGCCGTTGGCCAAGGTGAAGCCCGCGTCGGTGAAGAGCCGCCACGATTCTTCCTCGCGAAACTCATAGACGTTAAAGTCGCCCATAAGAATTACGTTAGGCATATAGCGATACCTTTCGCTAATCATCCGTAAGTCCATGAGGTTGAAGTCATTGCGATGGGTGCGAGCCCAGGAGCAGTGGGCCACGGCAACGACAAACGGCTTGCCGCAAAGAAGTGTTTCCCCCTCAAGCAATATTCCGTCGGGAGTGACTATCTGCTTGAGATTGTAGATTTTAGAACGGGCAATCAGCGCCTTGCCGAGGTAGTTTCGAGTAAGCCACGAAACGGCTCGCCCTTTATATCCGCCAAAAAGGTCAGTAAGCAGGTCATATCCATCCAACGGCTCCGGGACAAACTCACAAAGGCCAATCAGGTCGGGCGAAAAGAGCGCAAAGGGCTCTGAAAAGTCGCTGACCAATTGAAAATACTCGTCGGGCGAACCGAGGGCCGGCGCGGAATTGTTGCCATTGGTAAAACACCCGATATTCCAACTCATAACCGTCGCTGTAGAAGGCATTTGGGGCTCATCTGGAATCAGTCGGCCCCCCTCGGCGACATAGTGCACTCCCGACCGGCGACACGCATACCGTCGCCCTTCAACCGGCTTTATGCCGGTCCCGGAAAAAGAGCCGAAGGCCGGGGCAAAAATCCAGCGCGACAACCAGTTTCCGCATTTGTCAGTGGCCATAAACCGGCCGTCGCGTTCAAGCCACACGACATCGCCGACATTACAAAATCCGTCGGATTGGCCCGGGGTTATGCGCCCTTGGCGGTCGCCCCGGGGCGCCTCGGCGCTATGAACAATATCGTAAACGTCAAACCATATAACCGCCTCTGCGTCAGGCCCGTCGCTCCGGCAAGCCGTCAGCCCCAGCACCACCAAAACCACCAAAAAAAATCCACTCCGTCTCTTCATAACAGATAATTCACACCAAAACCGACCAACAAGGCAATCGTGAAACTGGCAAAAGTTCCAATTAGCACATACTCAGTCGTTTTGATTTCTGCGGCCTTATTAAGTTCTCCAAATCGAAAAATCGACTTTGCGGCCAAAAGAAACCCTACCGCCTCGATATTAGACGTTACAACAAACGTCACTATTAAAATACGTTCAAGATAGCCAATCCACATTCCTGCATTGGGTAAACTATTGTCTATCTTATTATTATCAGGAGTCCACTTCGCAACAAAAAGGCGAATAAACACACTTGTAGGCCGAAGGATAATAATATACGCTACCGCAATTATCCAGAACTTCCGACAAACAAGAATCGAACTAAACGCCTCTTCGAAAGCAGAAAAATTACTGCCTGTAAGAAAAGCCCACAGAAGCATAATAACCAATATATGAAGCAATTGGTCCACAACAAAAGCCATCGTGGAATCACGGCCGAAATGAGTTTTCCAAAGGTCAATCAAACAATGTGTTAAAAAAATTACCGGCGGAATAACCCAACACGACCAGTCAGCCACAAACAGGTACGCCAATGCGGCCTGAATTGCCGAATGAAACAATATAGCCAAAAAGCCTTCACGTCCGGCAGATAATTTGCGTTGACATAAAGCATCGGGCTGAAGTAAAAAGTCACCGACAAAATGAGCGGCTAAAAGCCTGAGGAGAATCATCATAATTCATTGAGTTTTTGCTTAATTATAAACTCGGACCGGCTGATATAGTCAGTAATAAGGGAGACTCTGGAGGCAACCAAAATCTTACTGACATTTTGAGCGGTAATATTTTCTTCACGCGCAATTTCCTTCTGAGTATCGCCCGTGCTTAGTTTCAGATATGAGATGCGCGCCTGATTAACACTCCACCCCGTTATTATATCGTCGGCAAAGGCCGTAGTCAAAGAAAGTTCGCCATTCACATCAGCCCAAGGAGTAGCAACCGCCAATCGACGCTTACCGATAGAATCAAGTCCCCGGCCTGATAACTGAAAAGCCTCACCATCAGAAACGACAATCTGCTCGGAGACGAAATCAACGGAGCCAATTCCTACTGAAACCCTTGCATCCCACTCATGCTCACTCGGAGAAGCGGACTTCAAAGCGGTGCGGAACAAGATTGCAAGCCGGATGGCCTCCGTAGGGTCATCGGTCTGAATTTGGAAACTATCGCCTCTAAACAATTCTATTTTGAGAGGGACCAGTTCGCTAAGTTTTAGGCCAATTCTCTCAATCTCCGCAATCAAGGCTATCTTCTCCTCGCCTTTGATTGCCGATGAGTTAACAATATCTCCGGTAATTATTCCTTTAACTTCACTTTTCATTCTCAAACAATTTTGGGGCAAAGATACGGAAAAAAACCGAAAAAACAACCATTTTTGGTTGATTTCAGAAAAACAACCATTTTTGGTTGATTTCAGAAAAACAACCATTTTTGGTTGATTGGGGTTATTTGCTGAAGGGGGTGCGGTTGAGGATGGAGCGGCCGAGGGTGATTTCGTCGGTGTATTCGAGTTGGTTGCCCACGCTGACGCCGCGGGCAAGTTGGGTGATGGCAACGGGGAGGGTGCCAATTCGCCTGAAGATGTAGAAATCGGTGGTTTCGCCCTCAATTGTAGGCGGCAGGGCGAGGATAACCTCCCTGATTCCGCCTCCTTGAATCCGCTCAATCAGCGAGTCAATTTCGAGTTGGTCGGGGCCGATGCCGTCGAGGGGGGAGATAACGCCGCCGAGGACGTGGTAGAGGCCGTGGAACTGGCCGGTGTTTTCGATGCTCATCACGTCCTTGACGGACTCGACGACGCAGATTGTCGAGGCGTCGCGCCGCGGATTGGAGCAAATCGGGCATACGTCGGTCTCGGAAATATTATGGCAGACAGTGCAGTAGCGGATTCCGCGACGCATATTTATTATGGCATTACCGAGAGCCTCGGCCTCGGCGGGTTCGCGTCGCAGCAGGTGCAGGGCAAGGCGCAGAGCCGTCTTGCGCCCCAGTCCGGGCAGGCGGCTCAGTTCGGTCACTGCATTGTCGAGCAGGGTCGATGCGAATCCTTCGTCAGCCAACTATCTTATTGGTCAATGTGTCAGGGAAAACGAGGCGGGGCTTGAGCGCGGCGCCTTCGTCGGGGGTCACGAGCGCATAGGCCATGATGATGACCACGTCGCCGCGATGCACCTTGCGGGCGGCGGCTCCGTTGAGGCAGATAACCCCCGAGCCGGCGGGGCCGGGAATAGCATACGTATCGAAGCGTTCGCCGTTATTGTTATCAACAATGAAGACGCGCTCGCCGGGGATGATTCCGGCGGCGTCCATGAGGTCGGAGTCGATAGTTATGCTGCCGATATAGTCGAGGTTGGCCTCGGTGACGGTTACGCGGTGTATCTTGGATTTAAGAACTTGAATAAGCATTTCTTAGAACTTTATGTTGTCAATCAGGCGGACATCGCCGGCATATACCGTCACGCAGCCTACGGGCATATCGGTTTCGGCCCACTCGCTAACGGGCTGACACGTATGTCCGTCGACAATCTGAAAATACTCGGTTTCGAGCCCGGGGACGGCGTTGATTTTGCTGACCGTGGAGGCAATCACTTCGGCCGGGGTCGCGTTCGGGGCCATCTCTACGGCTTCGAGCAGGGCCTTGCGAATCGAGGGGGCGGCGGCACGCATCTCAGGCGTCAGGCGCACGTTGCGGGAACTCATAGCGAGGCCGTCGTCTTCGCGCTTAATCGGCACGTCGACAATCTCCAGGCCGTCGAAACCGCCTTCGAGTTCAACCATACGGCGAATCACGGCAATCTGCTGGAAGTCTTTTTCGCCAAAGTAGGCGCGGGTCGGGCGGACCATCTCAAAGAGGCGGCTGACCACCTGGGCCACGCCGTTGAAGTGGCCGGGACGCATCGCGCCCTCCATCACTTCGGCCACGGGGCCGAGGTCAAACACGCGCGTATCCGGCTCGGGATACATCTCCTCGACCGTCGGAACGAAGGCCACATCGACGCCGGCGGCTTCAAGCAGGGCCAGGTCGGCCTCCTCCGTGCGCGGATAGGTGGCCAGGTCGGTTGGATTATTGAACTGCGTCGGATTGACGAAGACGCTGACGGCCACCATATCGTTGGCGGCACGCGCCTTCTCGACGAGCGACATATGTCCGGCATGGAGGGCGCCCATAGTCGGCACGAAGCCGATAGAGAGGCCCTCGGAGCGGCGGTCGGCGCTCCATTGGCGGAGTTCTTTGGATGTTCGGATTACTTTCATAATTTTTTAACGGCGCAAAGTTAACAAATTATTTCCGGTTATTCAAATCTATTTCGTTGAGGAGCGACCTGACGGCGGTCTCCAACTGGTCATCAATGCCGGCGGCGGCGCGCTCGGGCGTGTTGGCCACCTTGATGTCGGGCTCCAACTGAGAGTTTTCGAGATAGGTTCCTTCGGCTGTTTCATAGCCAATTACGGGAATACCGAAGTAGAGCGAGGGCTCCTGGAGGTCGACCCAGTTGACGGAGGTCATCGTTCCGGGCACGGGCATACCGACGAGTTTTCCGAGGCCCATCTTTGAGTAGACCCAGGGGGTGCCGTGGGCATTGGAGTAGTTGGCCTCGCCGATAATCATAATGGAGGGCTTGTTCCAGCGGCGCGAGGGCATCCGGGCTGTTTCGACCCCGCGCACCTTCTGGGTGAGATATTGCTTGCCGCTGAAGAGCACTTCGATATCTTCGTGCATACGTCCGCCGCCGTTCCAGCGGGTATCGATCACGATTCCGTCGCGGTCGTTATACTTTCCGAGCACCTTGGCATACATCGGGCGGAACGAGGGGTCGGCCATGCTCTGAATATGCACGTAGCCAAGGCGTCCGCCGCTGAGGGAGTCCACTTTGGCCTCGTTGCGCTTGACCCAACGGTCGTAAAGGAGCGACTGCATCCGGCTGCGGCTTATCGGCTTTACGGTCTGCTCGACGTTGCCTCCGGCGGCCGACTTGGCTTCGAGGAGAATCAACTTGCCGCTCAGGCCGTTGAGGAGCGAGGTGAAATCGGTGTCGGCGCCCAGTTTGACGCCATTGATTGAGGTGATTACGTCGCCCGGACGAATCTGCGAATCGGCGCGGTCGAGGGGCGAGCCCTTGACCACTTCGGCCACCTTCAGTCCCGGCCCCTTGAAGGTCAGGTCATAGATCAGGCCGAGGTCGGCCGTCTGCTCGTCGGCGCTTTGGTTCGGACGATAGCCGGAGCCGGTATGGCTGACGTTCAGTTCGCCGAGGAGTTCGGAGAGCATCTCGGAGAAGTCGCCATAGTTATTTATATGCGGGAGGAAGCGTTTATAGTGGTCGACCAGCGCATCCCATTGCACGCCGTGCATTCCGGGGGTGTAGAACTTCTCTTTCTCCTCGGTGCGCACAAATTCGAGCATCGCCTCGCGCTCGGCGGCGCGGTCAATCTTCTGGCGTCCCGAAATTGAGATTCCGGTCAGTTTTTCGTTGCCGAAACCCATTTTTTTCATGGTTGAGGAGGTCAGGATAAAGAGGTCGTCGCCCATAGGCTCAAAGTGGGCATTTTCACCCAGGGCAAGTTTGCTGACAATGGATGCGCCCCCCTTGCGGAGGTCAATTTTCCAAAGGTCATAACCCTTCTCAACGCGGCTCAGATAGTAGAGTTTCTCGCCGTCCTTGCTCAGGATAGCGTCAGCAATTGCCGATGAGTAAGGGGTCAGGCGCACAATGCGGTTTTCGAGGCCTTCGCGCTCAACTTTCGTCGGCTTGCTCCCTTCGTCTTTCTTCTCCTTATCGTCTTTCTTGGCCTTCTTTTCGGCGGCTTTCACTACGGCAAGTTCCTCGGCCGAAAGGTTATGGCGGTCAAAGGCCTCTTGGGTCAGGAAAGCCGCCATTACGTCATATTGGCTACCCCATGAAGCATGGTTTCGCATCCCGTAACGCTCGCTAATCCAAGTGATTGCGGAGCCGTCGGGGCTAAATCGGGGCATCTCCTCGAAATAGCCGGTTTCCGTGACGTAGGTGATTTCGGGGGTCGTTCCGTCGGCGTTCACCAGGGCAATATCATAGTAGGGGGAATGATGATGAGGCACGCAGGTGAAGAGAATCCACTGCCCGTCGGGGCTCCATGAATATTGCATCCCGGTGCGCTCGGCGTTGAGTTCGGCGCCGGCAAGTTTGGTCACTTTCTTGGTAGTCAAGTCCATGAGCATCAACTCGCTGCGGTTTTGCACGAAAGCCAACTTCGAGCCGTCGGGGCTCAGGCGCGCATCGGCCCGCTCAACGCCCTCCTTCGCCGGGAGCACGCGGCTTTCAGTCAGCGCGGTTGAGTGGAGCATATCGGGGTCGGCCGAACGAGCCATTTCCACCTTATATATATCGTCCTTGCCGTCGCGGTTGCTGACAAAGTAGAGCGAGCGGCCTCCGTCGGCCCAACTCGGGGATGATTCGGTCCAGGGGGTGGAGGTTATCTGCTTGGTGGTTCCGAACTCGACGGAGCCGACAAAGATGTCGCCGCGACGGGCAAAGGCAATCAGTTCGCCGTTAGGCGAGGGAATTACGCCGCTCGCGCCCGACGAAAAGTTCTGGAAATCAGGCGCTTCATAGGCGTCGGTCACAATATCGATATTGACCTTGACGGGGGCGCCGCCTCCGGGAGTCAGCGTGTAGATTTCGCCGTCGTAGGCCATGGCGAGAGTGCCGTTCGAGGCCTGCGAGAGGAAGCGCACCGGATGAGACGCAAAGGAGGTGAGGGCCTTCGGCTCGCCCTTCAAGTCATTGAGCGGCAAGGAGTAAACATTCATCGAGCCGCCGTTGCGCTCGCTGAGGAAAATCAGGTCGGCGCCCGAGGGGGAGATAATCGGGTCGCGGTCTTCGCCGGGGTGGTCAACCAAGGGAGTGTGCTTTTTTTCGGCGAGGTCATATTTCCAAAGGCCGCGGGTCACTGACGACGTATGGTGCTTGCGCCATTCGTTTTCCATACCCTTAATATCCTGATAAACAAACGATTTTCCGTCGGGTGCAAAGGCGATGCGCTCAGCCGGGGTCGGCAGGACCTGATTTACCGCGCCGCCCCCGACGGGGACTGAGTAGAGTTCGGTCAGGCGCCCTGTGGGGAACATGGCGCTCGACGCCGGGTCTTGAATCGCCGCCGAGAAATATATCAACTTACCGTCGGGGCTGAAAGATTGAGGGGTCTCGGAGGCGCTGAACGAGGTCAGACGGCGAGGTTCGCCTCCGTTGGCCGGAATAACAAAGATGTCGGCCGAGCCGTGGCGCTCCGATGCGTAGGCAATCGTCTTTCCGTCGGGGCTCCAGACGGGGGTGGTCTCATATGCCGGGTCGGTAGTCAATCGGGTGGCGCTACCGCCGGCAGCGGGCACGGTAAATATGTCGCCCTTATAGGTGAAGGCGATTTTGCTGCCGTCGGGCGAAATCTTTACGTCGCGGAGCCAAAGGGGAGTCGCCGCGCCGGCCGTAAAGGATGCGAGCAGACAGAGGGCCGCCGGCAGTATCTTATTTTTTCTTTGCTTTGTCATCTTTGTTAATAATGATAGGTTCGTGAAGAGGAATCGTATAGGTCACGGAGAGCGTGATTCCGAGCGAGCCGGAAGAGGTCCCGTAGCCGGGAATGGCCCAGGGGGTGCCGTTAGGGTGGCGCGACTGGTGTAGAATCCGATGATAGCGGAACGACCAGCCGGCCGAAAAATGCTTGTAGACCTTGACCTGCAACCCGGCGCCGACCTCGATAAACCCGGCGGTTGAGTGATGCCAGGGGAAATCGATGGTCTCGGAATTGTCCCAATAGGAGGAGCCGAGCGTGACGTCCGTAAACCGGTAATCAAACGAGGAGATACCGTAGCGCACGAGCGCAAAGGCCTTATAATCAGGGTTTGAGTTATACATAAAGTTATAGTCCATACCAATCTTGAAGTATGGAGCCAGGGGGGAGCGGAACGAATAGTTCATCCCGTCGGGCGTCTTGCGCGCTGAACTTATGCCCGCCTCAAAAGTGGGAAAATAGCGATTATGGAGCGAGACCTGAGCCCCGAAGCCGACAATGCCATAGCCGGAGCGGAAGGCGCGGTTGAGCGCGGGCCATAGGTCAACGCTGACCTGAACGGCGTCCCAGAGCGGATAGATATTGCCGATTGCCTTAGGCTGGGCGGCTGCCACGGAGTCAATCCAAAGGTCGCCCGGAAGGGAGTCGGCGAGGTTGACGGTCTTCGGGGCCGCCTCGGAGCCCACGGGCGTCACGGTTCGGCGCGCCGCCAGCGGAAGGGCCGCAAGAATCAGAAGCAGGCAGACGGAAAGAAGGCGGTTCATTCCTCCTCGTCGGCCTCCTCGCCGGGGTTAAGAAATATCTTAAGTTGCTGAGCGTCTACATTGGTAATCAGGGAGTCGACAACGGCCACGGAGTCAATCAACATTCCCTGCCAACGGACCGACCGGATGCGAAAGCGCCAGACGGCGCCGCAATCGGCCGAGGCATAGTAGGGAATCGTTTCGTAGCCGAAGGTAACAATGTCGGCAAAAAGCCCGTGTTTGAAGGTAAAGGAGGTTTCAGACGCCTCGGGATTGAAGGGCAGATAGACCTCGGAGACGGTTTCCGACGCCTCGCAGAGCAGCGAGTCGTTGGGCGCCCCGAGTCCTCCGACGGCCAAACCGCTGACCTTCACGGCATCGCCGCTGCCCGACGCATAGAATCCGGCCTTCGGCAGCGAGTTCTGATTGTCATAGCAAGCGCCGGTTGAACACCCCGCAAGGGCGGCGAGGCCCAGAGCCGAAGCCACAGCGATTAACCCTGATTTTATCCTCATAAGCGGGCGTCGATTTCGTAGTCGTTGCGGCGGGGCGAATTGCGCGCGATGATTTCGCCTACAAAGCCGGCAAGGAAAAATTGCGAGCCGAGGAGCATCATTGTGAGCGCCAGGAAGAAATAAGGCGAGTCGGTCACGAGGGTGTAATGCAATCCCTGCTTCATGCGCCAGAGTTTGCCGAAGCCCACAATCACTATGGAAATCAGGCCGATAAGGAACATCAGCGAGCCCATAAGTCCGAAAAAGTGCATCGGCTTGGCCCCGAACTTGGAGGTAAACCAGAGGGTCATCAGGTCGAGATAGCCGTTGACAAACCGGTCGAGGCCAAACTTGGTGGTCCCATACTTGCGGGCCTGATGATGAACAACCTTCTCGCCAATTTTCGTGAACCCGGCGTTCTTGGCCAGATAGGGAATATAGCGGTGCATATCGCCGTAGACCTCTATATGCTTGACTACCTCGCAGTTATATGCTTTCAGACCGCAGTTGAAGTCATGCAGATTCTTGATTCCGCTGACGCGGCGGGCCGTAGCGTTGAAAAGTTTCGTCGGGATTGTCTTACTCAGCGGGTCATAACGTTTTTGTTTCCAGCCGCTTACGAGGTCATAGCCCTCCTCCGTAATCATTCGGTAGAGTTCCGGAATCTCGTCGGGCGAGTCCTGCAGGTCGGCATCCATCGTGATGACGACGCGCCCGCGGGCGGCCCTAAAGCCGGTATTTAGCGCGGGGCTTTTGCCATAATTGCGGCGGAACGAGATTCCGTGGAGCGCCGGGTTCTTCGACGCAAGTTGCTCAATGACATCCCATGAGCCGTCGGTCGACCCGTCGTTAACAAAAATAACCTCATACGTAAAATTATTCTCCGCCATAACCCGCTCAATCCACTGAGCAAGTTCCGGCAGCGACTCCGCCTCGTTATAGAGAGGCACAATCACAGAGATATCAACTGGCTGATCCATAAAATTTCGAAATTTCACCGCAAAGTTACGCAATTAAAATGAAAAATGCAATTACCGACAGCCTCCCCAAGGGAAAGGCGACGTCCCGTCGCCGCCGCCTAAAAAGCCAAAGGGTTTGGATTTTTTGCAAAATCGGAGCAAAAAGGGTTTGGATTTTTTGCAAATTTAGCCCCAAAACGGTTTGGATTTTTTGCAAAAATCCGTAAATTTGCACCGTTAAACTAAAATAATCAAGCAATTATGACATATTATCCTCGACATATTGACTCCTATCTCATTGAATGGAAGAATTCTGCCAACCATAAACCTCTGTTGTTGCGCGGGGCCAGACAGGTCGGAAAGTCATCGGCCGTAAAACACCTTGCGGAGTCTTTTCCGTCATTTATTGAGTTGAACCTCGACCAGCGACAGGATTTGCACCAATTGTTTGGCGAAAATCTCAACATCTCGGAAATCTGTATGCAATTAAGTGCCATCACCGGAATAGAGATTGTTGATGGAGAAACTCTTCTATTTATTGACGAGATACAGAGTTGTCCCAGAGCCATAGCCTCCCTGAGATATTTTTATGAGCAACGTCCCGGACTTCATCTGATTGCCGCCGGATCATTACTTGAATTTGCGTTGGCCGAACTCCCATCCTTCGGAGTCGGACGCATAGAGTCTCTTTTCATGTATCCGTTCTCATTCGATGAATTTCTTGCGGCCAACGGCCTCCATACATTAGTTGAATATAAGCGCAATAACGGGAGCCCCGAGCGACCTCTCCCTGCGCCAATATATGACCGATTGGTTGGTCAATATAAGGACTTCCTTCTTATCGGAGGGATGCCTGAAGTGGTAAGCACTTGGGTAAGCGAAAAAAGTTACGCTAAATGCAATTTGATTCAAAACGACATTTTGCTCTCCTACCGCGATGATTTCGCAAAATATAAATCCCGCATATCACCCCTGATTCTTTGGCAGACGCTAAACGCCGTTGCTATGCAAACAGGCAACAAATTCGTATTTTCCAACGTTGGCGAAGGATTGGAAAATCGAGCAATTAAAGAAGCCCTCTCATTGCTCGAACTGGCAGGAATTATTCTTTCCGTTACCCACACATCTGCCAACGGAATCCCGTTAGGAGCCGAAGCAAACGAAAAATACCGTAAGTTCCTCATTATGGATTCAGGCCTGATGCTTGCACTGCTCCATACCCACCCTTCGGAAATTATTTTATCGGACACCGTTGAACTGGTCAATCGAGGCAGTTTGGCGGAAATGAGTGCCGGGCTTGAAATTGCCAAGTACAAAAATCCGCGTTTGCGTGCCGAATTGTTCTATTGGGTGCGTATGGCCAAGAACGCCCAAGCAGAGGTTGATTATATTGAGATTATCGACCGCCGGGTCACCCCTATAGAGGTTAAAGCCGGACTAAAAGGAGGAATGCAGAGTCTGAGAATTTTTATAGAGAATAAGCACCTACAGCGAGGAATCCGCACTTCGCTGGAAAATTTCGGAGAGTATCAGGACATTCAAATCTTCCCGCTTTTTGCCCTTTCCAACCTTATCCGCTAAAGCAACCTTTTTTAGGAGAAAGAGGGAAAATTTTGCGGTCGGCGGTGAGGCGGGGTTGTTATCTTTGCCGCAAAAAACCTAATTAACGCTTATTAACAGTTGCGGGCGAACTTTTGGCGGCGACAGGGTGTTTTAAATGTAACACGAGTCTACATAACATAAATGACATCGTAGCCAATTTCAAGTGTATAGTGACCGTCCAGACGCCATCCGGACGGTCTTTTTTTATTCCCCTTCAAGCGCCAGCAGCGCGGCTTTGCGGGTCGCTCCGGCGGCAAAGCCCCCGAGGCCGCCGGCCCCGACGACACGATGACAGGGGGTTATCAGCAGCAGCGGATTGGCCCCTACGGCTTGGCCGACGGCCCGGGCTGAGCGGCACCCCACCCTTCGGGCCAATTGTCCGTAGGTTATCTGCCGGCCATAAGGAACGCGGCGCAACTCGCGCCAAACGCGCCGTTGGAACTCCGTGCCCCGCAGGTCGATATGGTCAAACTCGCCCGGGTCTTCGCCCGCGAAATATCGCCGCAGCCACTCGCGGGCTTCGTCAAATATCGGAAGACGGTCGGTGGCCTCCGTGTGCTCCACAAAGCGCAAAGCGCTGAGGGTCAGGCCGTCGGCCGACTGCATTTCAATCAGCCCGAGAGGCGAGTCAAAGGGAGCCGCGAAGTTCATTGGCCAGCAACTTCATTCCTTCGGTTGCCTTCATCGGGATAACATGAACCCGCGAGGGGACAGCGGCGGGATGCGGGTCGATATAGTAAATCTCCGCATCGCGGCGCGCATAGTTTATGAGTCCGGCTGCGGGATAGACAACCAGCGACGTTCCGATAATCACAAGAATATCAGCCTGACTGACAATCTCTGCGGCAGGTTCAAGCATCGGGACCGCCTCCTGGAAGAAAACGATATGGGGCCGCACCTGATGACCGTCAATCAGCGTATGGGGCGTGGTTTCGCACGCCTCGGGCTTGAGTTCATAGACGAGCGAATCGTCGTCGAGGGCGCGGACCTTCATCAGTTCGCCGTGGAGGTGGGTGACTCGGTCGGCGGGCACCCCTCCGCGCTCGTGGAGGTTATCAACATTTTGCGTGACGACGTAGACGTCGAAGTCCTTCATCAGGTCGGCGATAGCGCGGTGGGCGCCGTTGGGCTCAACCTCGGCCAATTGCTTGCGCCGGGCGTTGTAGAACTCATGGACAAGCGCCGGGTTGCGTCGAAATCCGTCGGCCGAACATACTTCCATCACGTCGTGGTTTTCCCAGAGTCCGTCGGCATCGCGAAAGGTCGAGATGCCCGATTCGGCGCTCACTCCGGCGCCGGTCAGAAACACTAATTTTTTCATATAAGCCTAAAGGTCATTCGGTGGAGCGGCGTCGGTCCGTATTGAGCAATGGCCTGACGATGCTCCTTGGTTGGATATGCTTTATTTTTTGCCCAGCCATACTGAGGATACTCAATGGCGGCGCGGGCAATGAACTCATCGCGGTGGGTCTTGGCGAGAATCGACGCGGCGGCAATGTTGCCGAACTTGGCGTCGCCCTTGACAATAGTGTGCCACTCAACTCCGGCACGCCAGGGGGCAAAGCGGTTGCCGTCGACAATCACCATTTCGGGCTCAATGCTAAGGCCGTCGAGCGCGCGATGCATCGCAAGAATCGAGGCGCGCAGAATGTTAATCTCGTCAATCTCCTGCGCCGAACAGGACGCTACGCTCCAGGCAATCGCCTCGCGCTCAATAACTTCGCGCATCTCGTCGCGCCGACGCTCAGTCAGCGCCTTCGAGTCGTTGAGATACGGATGGTGGAAATCAGGCGGCAGAATAACCGCAGCGGCAAAAACCGGGCCGGCAAGACAACCGCGGCCGGCTTCATCACATCCGGCTTCTATATACTCAGTCTGGAGGCAGGGGGGCAGGAGGGTCACAACTTAATCCCGTAGCGGCGAAGCACCGAGCGGATTTTCGCCAGGAAAACATTGGCGGCCAAGGGCTTATTGACTACCAGGTCAGCGCCGTCATCATAAGCCGCAATATGGTCCGACGGAGAAATAACCACTATGGCCGGCTCAAGGCCTTCGATTGGATAAACCGGGTCGCCGTCGACAATCAGCAGAGCAAAATCATTTATGTGCTCCCGCTTCGAATCGCCCGGGTGTATGAGCCTCACCGCAAAGCCTAACGGGGTAAGCATCGCGGCAATCAATTGACCCAACTTGTCGTCGCTGGTCGATACAAGGGCAAGATATTTCTTGGGTTCAGAGTCCGACATAAATGAATTTCGGTTTATTTTTTGCAATGCAAAATTAAAAAAATTTCGCATCCGAAACAAACTTTGCAACGATTTTGTAAGAATTTTTTAACACTCTTTTCGCTACTGCATCTGCGTCGTTGCAAGCGACAAAACCGAGACCTTCATCTGCGGATTAGCCGAATGAAGCGCCTCGGCGCAGGCACAGACCGTAGCCCCGGTGGTCACAATATCGTCAATCAGCAATAAATGGCCCACCCCGGCAAGATTCCGGCTTACAGCCTTATAGACACCACGGGCATTCTCCAGTCGCTCGTGGGCCGACAGGCGCGTTTGCGAGCCGTGGCGCCGCGCCTTGAGCGCCTCGACAATCGGAAGCGAAGTGACGTCGCGCACCGCGCAAGCAAGTTGAAAACTCTGGTTGAAGCCGCGGTTTATAAGTTTACCACGGCTGAGAGGCACAGGCGCAATCGCGTCAATGCCGTCGAAAAAGCCGAGGGGGAGCAGTTTCCGCGCATATTCGCGCATAAGGTCGCGCCCTATCCGCGTCTTCTCATGATATTTAAACTGTTGAACCAACCGCGCATGGGGCGCACTTCCGCTATAATAAAAATAGGAGGCACAGCGCTCGACCGGCCCGCGAAGGTTCACCAGTTTCTCCATCATCGGATTCCACCCGGGGTTCTCCTCCAGGCCGGTCATCGGGAGCGAAAGGCGGCATTTGAGACACATAACCTTCTCGCTCTTGACCAAAGCGGTTCCGCAAACCGCGCAAACCTCCGGAAAGCAAAGCCCCAACAACCCCTCAATCATCCGATTCATTCAACTCGGCAGCAAAAAGTGAACGCAATGCGTTCACTTTTTGGATAAAACATTGCAAAATCTCCTTAATCGTCATCTGATTCATAGCGCCAGAAGTCTTCTTCGGGGAGCATTTCGAGGATGAGGCCGGTTTCGTAGCCGCGAC
The DNA here is from genome assembly GCA_964444345.1 of uncultured Bacteroides sp. Taxonomy (GTDB): domain Bacteria; phylum Bacteroidota; class Bacteroidia; order Bacteroidales; family Muribaculaceae; genus UBA3263. Next base: position 9,603 of record CAYUGU010000016.1, on the reverse strand, counting down.
CGGCGGCAAAGCGCAGCAGTTTGGAGCGGCAGTCGGCATCGAGTATCTCGGGCATATTGCGAGCCTTTGAGCGCAAAGCCGAGGCGAGATTTTCGTAGTAGAGGTCAAGGTCAATCTCTTCTTCGAGCGCAAGGTCAATCAGTTCGCGCTCAAGGCCCTTCTGATAGAGGGCATGGCGAATCTTTATGCGCCCCCAGCCCGAATAGTTAACCTTGGAGCGAACAAAGGCGCGGGCAAAGCGCTCATCGTCGATAAATCGCTCATCGACAAGCCGTTGAACTATCTTATAAGCATTGGGGCCGGTGACTCCCCATGCACGCAATTTTTCGAGGGCCTCGCCCGTGGAATATTCTGCCAGCGAGCAGAGGTCGACAAGTTTCGACAGGGCCTCGGCGGGCGTCAGTTCGCGTTTCATTGATAGAGGGCAAAACGGTCCTTACCGTAAAAATCTTTAATCACTTCCGCGCCCCGGAACTCCTTGGCGCACAGAGGGTTAATCTCCATACAAAGCAAACCCCCGGGAGCGCGATGAGCCCGCCAATAGTCAATTATGGGGCGGTAGAACCTCATCGGGTCTTCGTCGGGCACAAAGAGGGCGCCGTGAGGCTCAAAGTCGAGCACATGGCGTTCCATCTCCCCGGCCTCAGACGCCAGAACGTAAGGCGGATTGCTGACAATCACGTCCCACGGGCCGCCGAGGTCATCGAGCCGCAAAATATCGCCCTGACGGAAATACACCTTCGCCTTCAGGGCTTCCCCGTTGCTGCGGGCAACGGCCAGAGCGTCGGCCGAAATGTCGACGGCCGTCACCTGCGGAAACTTCAGGGTGCGCGCCAAAGCGAGGGCTATACATCCGGAGCCGGTCCCGAGGTCGAGGACCCGGAGGTCAGCGCGCCCGCCGACGCGGTCAACGACTATATCGACCAACTGCTCCGTCTCCGGCCGGGGAATCAGCACGGCCGGCGAGACCCTCAGGTCCATTCCGTAGAACCTCGCGCGGCCCAGCGCATACTGCAAGGGCATCCCCTCGGCCACCTTGCCAATAATCCCGCGGACCTTCGCCTCAATGAAGTCCGGGACCTCCCGCTCGGGGTTGGCGAGCGCGAGGGCAGGCGTCAGCATCAAGACGTCCTCAAGGATTATGCGCTCCATTGCCCGCGCCTCGGCATTGTCGCCGACAGCGTCAGCCAGGGCTTTAAGCGTCTCGGAGCGAAAGGTCTGAAGGTCCATAGGGAAGTAAGGAGGGGAGGGGAATAAAAATGATAGCGGATTTGACCCGGGGCCAAATCCGCTCGCTGATAGTCAGTCGTTGGTAGGGCTGTAGCCGAAATTATTCAGCAACAACTTCTTCAACTGCTACTTCAACGCTGTCGGGAGCGATTGAGTCAACGGTCTCAACAACTTCTTCAACAACGGCTTCTACAGAGTCGGTTGCGGGAGCCTCTTCGGTCTGGGCTTCCTTGTTGCCGCAAGCAACGAGAGTGGTAGCAGCAGCTACAGCGAGCATAAGAATGTACTTTTTCATTTTCTTTAAAGATTTAAATGATTATAAAATTGATTTCTATTTCAGTTGTTTTTGTGGTTTCGTTCTAAAACCGCTGCAAAGTTAGAGCATTTTTTTGTATCTGCAAACATTTTTTTAATTTTTTTTCACTTTTTTTTAAAAAAAACGTGTTTTTTAGCATATTTCACCATTTTTAACGCTCTTACAGAGAATAATCATGCGCTCGGCGACTGCTCTTGCAGAAAATTTTCGCTCGGCTTCGCTCCTCAATGTCTCGGGAGCAATCGTTCCCTCCAAGGCCCAATTCAGTCCTCGGGCGAGAGAACTCTCGTCGCCGAAGGGAGCAAGAAATCCGGAATGGTAATGGTCAATAATATCGACCTGGCCGCCGCGGTCAAAACTTACGGGCATCGCCCCGGAGGCCTGACCCTCGATAAGGGTGGTAGGCAAATTTTCGTAGAGCGACGAGGAGAGGACTGCCTGAGCCTTGCTCATCAGTTCGGCAACCTGAGCCTCCTCAAGCGGCCCGAGATGCTCATAAGGAATCTTCAGGGCGCGAAGAGCCGCCGGATTACGCAGTTCGCCGAAAAATTTCACGTGGGCCGTCGGGTGACCCTGAAGGCGGTTGAGGGCGCTGACCGCATGGTGAAGCCCCTTGATAGGGTCGTCGAGACGCGCCGCGCCCATAACTATAAGGCCCGGCTCCTTCGGCCCGATATAGAAGTTTTCCATCGGGAAGACATTCGGAATCACGACGGGAGGATTATCGCGCAGCAACTTCGAGCGCCGCGAAAGGTCGGCGAGCCAATGGCTTACGGCAATAAACCGGGGCTTGACGGCCCGATAGAGCGACTCCTTGCGTTTCCAGACCTGATGGCTGAGGTCGCCGGCGCCGCGCAGAGGCTTGGAAATCAGCGGGCAGTTGCCACACTCGCCCGTATAGCGGCTGCAGCCGAGCGAATGGTGGCATATCCCGGTCAGGTTCCACATATCGTGCATAATCCAGACCAGGGGAATCCCGTTGCTGCCGAGTCGGCGAATCTGGCCAAGCGAAAGCAGCCCCTGGTTGACCCAGCCGAGAATAATCACGTCGGGCACCATAGCCAGGACCTCTTCGACAATCCCCCTGCGCCCGAACGAGGCGGTCGACACCTTGAAGAGGTTGTCGCGATTAAATCCGTTGGAGGCAAAAATCTCAGCGCGCTCGGCAAGGAAGCCAAACGTGCGCTCGCGCCGCCTGTCGTCGAGGGAAAAGACTTTCACGGTTTCGCCCCGCGCCTCAAGGGCCTCGGCGAGTCGGGCCGACGCAATCGCCGCACCCCCCAGGCGCCCCGATGTGGTCAATATCGCAATCTTCATCTGATATTTACTTATGGATTAAGGGAATACGCTCAAACTTAACGACGGCCAAGAGATAGACAAGGAGCAGCGGAGTGCGCACCGCCATTGTCAGCCAAGCCGACTGAAACTCAACCTGCTCGCCAAGGACCCATAGGCCCAGGGCAGCAAAGAAGTAGGCCGACATCCGCTTGACCGGATAGCGGAGCGGATGATGCTTAAGCCCGACGAAGTAACTGGCAACCATCATAACGCCATAGCAGGCAAAAGCCGCCCAGGCGCAGGCCATATAGCCGAAGCGGGGCACAAAAGCAACGTTGACCCCAATCGTGATTGCGAGACCTAAGAGCGAGAACCAGGTCCCCCAGATTGTCTTGTCGGTGAGTTTATACCATAGCGACAAGTTGAAAAACACGCCGAAAAACAGGTCGGCAATCATCACGATGGGGACCACACGCAAGCCGCTCCGGAACGACTCGGATATGAAGTTGCGCAGCAGCGGCATATAGAACATCACGCCGAGGAAAATCACCATCCCGAAAATGACGAAATATTTCAAGGCGTCGCTATAGGCCCGGAGTTTGTCGCCCCCCTGCTCGCGATTTTTGGCAAAGATAAACGGCTCGTAGGCGAAGCGGTAGGCCTGGGTAAACATCATCATCACGAGTGCCACCTTACAGCAGGCTCCGTAGATGCCCAACTGGGCCATACCGTCCGGATTGCCCTCCATAAGGAAAGGAAAGAGAATCTTGTCGAGATTCTGGTTCATATTTCCGGCGATGCCCAGAATCAGCAGCGGCCACGAATAGGAGAGCATACGCTTGAGCAAGGGCCAATCGAACTGCCAGCGGAAGCCGGTCAGTTCGCGCCAAAGCAGAGGGAGCAGAAGCACCGACGCCGTCAGGTTGGCAATAAAGATATAACCCTCGGCAATCTCCTTATTATATATAAGGAGGAAAAAGATAAGGTTCAGGCCGATATTCAGCGCTATGTTAAGACATTTCAAGACGGCGAACTTCACGGCCTTTTTCCGATAGCGCAAATAGCAGAACGGAATGGCCATAAACGCATCCAGGGCCACCGTGACCGCCAGCATCCATATATAATAAGGATGGTCGGCACAGTCAAGGGCGCGGCTCAGGGGGTCAAGAAACAGAAATATCCCCCCGATAAAGAGGCTCGAAGTCACGGCCAGCGAAATCAAGACGGTCGAATAGACCCTCATCGGGTCCTTGCAGTCCTCGCGGTTGACAAAGCGGAAAAATCCGGTCTCCATTCCGTAGGTCAGAACAATCAGGGTCAGGGCTACATAGGCGTAGAGGTTCGTGACAGTGCCATACTGGGGCTGCGTCAGTTTGAACGTATAGAGCGGCACAAGGAGCCAGTTGAGAAAGCGCCCGACTATGGAACTCAGGCCGTAGATAGCCGTATCTTTTGCTAATGATTTTATTCCTGCCATTTCAGTTGCCAAAAGGCCACGGCCGAGGCCGCAGCGACGTTAAGAGAATCAACCCCGTGGGCCATCGGGATGCGCACCGTGTAGTCGGCCTCGCTGATTGCCTCGGCGCTCAGGCCGTCGCCCTCCGTCCCGAGGATTATCGCCAGGCGCGGCTCGGCGGCAAGTTCCGGGGCGTCGATAGGGATAGAATTATCGCTAAGGGCCATAGCCGCCGTGCGGAAACCCTCAGCCTGAAGTTCAGCCGCCGAGCCCCACGTCCAGGGGACGAGGAAGACGGAACCCATGCTGACGCGGACCGAGCGCCGGTTGAGCGGGTCGCAAGTCGTCGGCGTAAGCACCACGGCATCAACCCCCAAGGCGGCCGCCGAGCGGAAAATCGCCCCTATATTAGTAGTGTCCGTAACCGAGTCGATAACCGCCACGCGATGAGCCCCGCGGCAAACCTCCGCAACCGACGGCATCGGCCGACGGCGCATGGCGCAAAGCACTCCGCGCGTAAGCCTGTAGCCCGTCAGTTGCTCCAGCAATTCGCGCCCGCCGGTCAAAACCGGCATATCCTCCGGACAGCGGCAGATAATCCCCGCCGCGTCGCCCTCGATATGGCGCCGCTCCGTCAGCAACGAAACCGGCTCATAGCCGGCCCGCAGCGCAACGTCTATCACCTTCGGACTCTCGGCAATAAACAAACCCTCCGACTCGTTCAGCCGGTTGCGCAACTGAGCCTCCGTCAGCCGCGCATAGGGCGCCAAGGCCGGATTGTCAAGCGATTCAACTTCAATCAGGTTCATAGGTGCAAATTTATGAATTTTTTCGTAACTTTGCACTATGAACGCACTATTTAATACAACATTCTTCTTTGCGCCGACGATTGCCCCCTCGCTGCGCGAATTTCTCGCAACCCGCTGGATGCGCGCCTGCGAAGTCTCCGGATGCGGCCGCCCCCTATGCCTGAAAATGGACGCCGAAGACGGAATTGAACGCCTCGCCCTCCAGACCCCCTTCCCCTCCCGCGCCGAAGCCCAACGCTTTGCCGACGAAATCGCCGCCCCCATGGCCCAAGAACTCCTCCGCCTCTACGGACCCGAACGATTCACCTGCTTCTCAACCCTAATGGAAGAAATCGCCCTATGAACCTCAACCAATGGGATAAAATCATCATCGGCATCGACCCCGGCACAAACCTCATGGGCTACGGAATCCTCGGCATCAAAGCCGGCAAACCGCACATGATAGCCCTCGGCGTAATCAAACTCAGCCGCCTCGAAAGCCACTACATGCGCCTGCGCCGAATCTACGAACGCGTCCTCGGCCTCGTCGAACAATACCTCCCCGACGAAATGGCAATCGAAGCCCCCTTCTTCGGCAAAAACGTCCAGTCCATGCTCAAACTCGGCCGAGCCCAGGGAGTCGCAATGGCCGCCGCCCTTGCCCGCGACGTACCCATTACCGAATACGAACCCCGCAAAATCAAGATGGCCATCACCGGCAACGGAGGCGCCTCCAAAGAACAAGTCCGCGAAATGCTGCGGCGCATACTCAATATCCCCGCCTCCGACCTCGAAGGCGAAGAACTCGACGCAACCGACGGACTCGCCGCCGCCCTTTGCCATCACTACGAAAGCCAACGCCCCGCCCTACCCTCCGGGCCGAAATCCTGGAAAGAATTTATCGCAAAAAATCCCGAAAGAGTAAAATAAATTTGCAAAAACCGAAAATTATCCGTAACTTTGCACCCGCCTACTCGGGGTGTAGCACAGTTGGCAGCGCGCCACGTTCGGGACGTGGAGGTCGGAAGTTCGAGTCTTCTCACCCCGACTCAATAGATAAGAATCAGCAGCAATGCCGGTTCTTATCTTGTTTTATATCAATTGATTATAGCTGATATTAAGCAGCGGAGCAAGCAAGCGAAAATCAAGCAAGTACACAAATTTTCGTGAAGCAAAACGGCTTTTTTGTGTACCCTTTTTGTGTAGCTGTCAAAGAGTATGAAAACGCATAACTTAAAAAACTATGCCAATACTAAAATTTAAACTGACATTGAATGGACCTAGCCGCTACAAGGGCAAGCTTTCGCTCTCTATTGCTCATAAACCTCACAAAGGTGCCGATCAGAACAACGTAACCGAGAAAAGGCAATAAAAAGTCCATAACTAAACGTATTACAAACGGTTAAGAGTTGAGGGCACAGATTAGGAGGATTGTCCATCCCATGGCGATGGCCTTGTCGCCGACCTCTCCGTCTATCAGCATTTTTATTGAGGAGGGAAAAACAATGGCATGAAGTCCATTATTCTATTAGACTTAATAATATAGCCTAAATTATTGGGAATACGGGAGATTGCAAGTGGTTTTTGTTGTAGGTTAAGAATAGTTACAACTTTGATTTCTCCACCAATTGTCAATTGTGGTCCTCCGTATAGAATACCAAGTAGCATAACCCTGCTACCTCCCAAAACGAATGAACCAGACTTACGTCTATATCGGCCCAAATCACACATTACAATAGGAGAACCACTTGACCCGGGGAAGCAAGCTGCATCAATTACAAATTCTTTCTTCCCATTATAGTCATACTTATATTGCGTTGCGGTAATTCCACGCCGAACTAAAGGCATATTATTAGCACTATCCCACAGACCATTAGGATATCCTATCATTAAAATCTCTTCAGCCACGTCAAATTCTTCTATATCATTTATAGATGGCAACATAGAATTATCAAATGACCTAAAAAATATTCTTTTTCCTGAAGTTTGAATCAGCTTGTTAATACTTAACAATGGGAATGCACATAAATCAACATCTTTATCGGGATGCATGATCCATTTTTTACAAAAATCGCGTTCAAAATTAACCTCCAAATATTTCCCGGGGATGGGGGCTCCATTTTGATCTGCCTCACTAAAACGAAACAGTCCTCTTTCCATACCATCTACGACATGTTTATTTGTAATCAATAACGGCACTCTACTATCACCTCCATCCTGTTTTAACATAAAGAAAAAACCGGTACCCGTAAATACGTTGCCGTTTTTGTCTTCCGTTTGGATTTGTGTCGTACTGTAACACAATTGCTCCATAATTGATAATTCTTTGTTCATAATTAAACTGATACAATATAAGTTAACGTTATTTATAGTTTTCAATAAGCCTCCGGATATTTTGATCATATTCCTTATTGCCCAGGTTGATTATGATTAGATTTGACCTCGTTCGTGTTATACCTGTGTAAAGAAGTTCATCGAACGATGGGTCTCCTTCTTTTCTATTTTGAAGAATAAGAAATACTGTATCGCTTTCCCAACCTTTAAAGCTGTGAATAGAGGAGATTTTTATATTGCCGGTATTCATCCAGAAATTAAATTTCTTATTGTTGCGGATGAAGTCATAATCCGCCGTGAAAACCATCTGACGGAAAGCATTATAAGTATCTTCATGCTGCTTCATAACATTGAGAAAATCATTAATATTACACCTATACTCTAAGCACTTGACCTCAAGACGTTTCTTGAATTCGTTCGGGAAACGACTATACATTTCGTAAGCCGAGAACATAGTTGCGATTGCTCTTTCAGCAACATCAAGATTCCGATCATTTTCTCGCCTAAGTAGTTTTATCAGTTCGGATTTAAGTTTATGAGGTGCAAAACTTGACGTCTCCCGGATGCCTTGTAAGAACATCAGTTCGTATGTTTCAAACATTGTAGAAGTACGCCGTCCGGTCTTATAGCGATAATAGGTATCAAAGAGTTTTAAAAATTCAAATTCTACTCCGAGAACGGTAATATCATTTATCGCCACGCAGTTTACCCGGTTTTGAATATTCCCCTCTATGATATTGAATACTGATTGTATCGGATTGTCGTTTTGTAGATAGATATAATTGAGGTATCCCTGGTGAAGGTTTTGTCCGGCAAACAAAGATGAGTCTTGTTCAGATGTGAGCGTTGAATCTATTTCATACTTATCAGTGAAATATGTATGCTGAAAACCAAGAGCAAGGTCTTTGATTTTCATATCTGATCTAAAACATGTTTCCAATTTATTTACACCTCGTACATTTGTAACAACATCATTACCTGATATTCCTCAGTTGTATATATTCTGCTTCACATCTCCTAAAAGATAATATCCCCCTTGGGGATAGTCTCCGGATTGACACAGGAAGCAATCCTTCACAATATCCATCCATACACGTTTATAGTCCTGTATTTCATCGATGAAAATAACGTCGAATCGCTCAGTCTCCTCCTTTCGTTCTGCAAAAAGGTTATAATTGTCATAGTAACGAGCAAAGAAAGATTCAAGAGGCTCATTATCCTCCCGGCGAAAATCAATACCTAAGTTGTTCAATTGGGAGTTAATGAATTGATGATAATTCAAAATGGTAAAAGAGCGCCAATCAAACTCCTCCTGCACCTGCTGAATCTTATCATGGATGAAGTTTTTAAGAGTGATATTGTATGTAAGAATCAGAATCTTGGGATTCTGAATTCCGAGCAGAGTTAACTCCTTATACGCTTGCACAGCCTTCGCAGCCATAAGGGTGGTCTTACCGGAACCCACAACACCTTTGACTCGCCATTCTTTCCTTCGACTTTCATCAAAAATAAGCTCGTCCTGCTTCTGTGAATACATAAGCATTTGAGGATTCTGCCTCTTAAGATAACCATCGTAGCGGCTTATAAACCTACCCTGAGTCTGAAGGTGAAGAGGAGGCAACAATATATGGTGAATACTCTCATATAAAGAATCATCAAATAAATAACTCGGACGATCGGACAGGATATAATGTTTTGTCAGCATTTTTTTGATTTTCACCTCGTCCAAGTCGTCTCGACCAATAAGTTCAATATTTCTTATAAACTTCTGATAACCTTTGTCTTCCTTATATGGAGCGACCAAAAGGTTGTCGATCTGCAGATGATTAGCATTATGAAAATAGACACCACATGTCACCACACCCCACAACTTGGGATTCTTGATGTTTTTTTCAAAGAGTTTTTCAACATGTAGATTGTATAGATTCTCTTTATACTTAATAGACTGGTCAATCGGAGATTTTATAAACGCACGAGCCTCGGCTTCGTTTCTGGGACGCTTTAGGTGCCAATGTTTCTTTCGATCAAGTTCGTATAGATTCAAATCCCAGTCCTTGACTTCAATAATCATGACACCTCCACCTTTCCTCATTATGACTACATCAGGGCGGTCTCCATCCAGAAAGGGATTAAAGTAAACTTCAACCGAATCATCCAGCGTCCTTTCAAGAAAACGCAGCAGATGCCATTCGCCCTCAGTG
>CAYUGU010000015.1:0-34826 GCA_964444345.1 uncultured Bacteroides sp. | reverse complement strand
GGAGGACTACGTTGTCCAGGGCCCGAACCATATCACGGCCCTCCCGATGGAAGTCCCCGTAAGCTATCAGGAAATTGCCCACTGCCTCGAAAAGTCTATCTCCAAGATTGAGGCCGCAGTTCTCAGCGCCCTGGAGCAGACGCCCCCGGAACTTTATGCCGACATCGTCAAGAACGGCATCTGGCTGGCCGGCGGCGGCGCGATGATTCGCGGACTTGACAAGCGCCTGACCGACAAGATCGGTATTCAGTTCCACGTTGCCGACGACCCGCTGCTCTCAGTGGCCCGCGGAACGGCCGTAGCGCTCAAAAACGTCGATAAGTTCTCCTTCCTCATCCGCTGATGCGGCAACTGGTTGAGTTTTTCGTACGCCACGGAGCGTGGTTTACCTTCCTGCTGTTGGCGGGGGTTAGTTGCGTGATGCTTTTCCGTAGCAATCCCTACCAGCAGTCGGTCTATATGACTTCGGCCGGCGCCGTCAGTTCGAGTGTCTACAACGCGGCGAGCGGCGTCACCGGCTATTTCAACCTGCGCACAATCAACGGCGACCTCCAGGAGCGCCTCTCGCTGCTTGAGATGGAAAACCTCTCGCTGCGCCGCCGCCTTCAGCGCGCCGAGGAGTTGGCCTATGCCGACACGGTTACGCCCGATTCGGCCCTGACCCCCTTCCGGTTCATCACGGCCCGAGTAATCAATAACTCGATTGCCCACAGCAATAACTTCCTGACTATCAACCGGGGAAGCGACGACGGGGTTGCTCCCGAAATGGGCGTAGTGGACCAGAATGGAGTCGTCGGCATAGTGAACGTCACCGGGCGCCATACGGCCCGCGTAATCTCGCTGCTCAACAGCGATTTGCGACTCAGTTGCAAGGTCAAGGGCTCGGATGCCTTCGGTTCGCTCGTCTGGGACGGCAAGTCGCCCCGCCGCGCCGTGCTCGAAGAGTTGCCTCGCCACGTTGAGTTTGCCATTGGCGACACCATCATCACCTCCGGCTACTCGGTGGTTTTCCCCGAGGGGATTCCCGTCGGGACGGTCATTGAGCAGATGCGCGACGCCGACGATAATTTCTACTCGCTGCGAGTCGAGTTGCTGACCGACTTTTCGACCCTCTCGACCGTGCGCGTGATTGAAAATTTCCTCAAGGATGAAATTGAGGAGGTGGAGACCGATCAGGTCAACTCCTCCGGCAAATTCTGATTTCCCCTCCAACTATGGATAATAAACTACCCCTGATAGGCCTGACGCCCGGCGAGTTGAAGGAGGTTGCCGCCGATTGTGGCCTCCCCGCCTTTGCCGCCAAGCAGATAGCCCGCCGGCTCTACGTCAACCGCTGCAAGTCGATTAACGAGATGACTGAACTCTCCAAGCGTGGCCGCGAAGCCCTTGAGGCCCGCTATGTCGTTGGCCTGGAGCCGCCTAAGGCTGCCGCCCGAAGCGTTGACGGCACGGTCAAGTATCTTTTTGAGGGCGCCGGAGGTCGCGACGTTGAGGCTGTCTATATCCCTGACAAAGAGCGCGCTACGCTCTGCATCTCCTCGCAGGCCGGCTGCAAAATGGGCTGCACCTTCTGTATGACCGGACGCCAGGGGTTTCACGGCAACCTCGCGGCTTGGCAGATTCTCAACCAGATTATGAGCATCCCCGAGTCCGAGAGCCTGACGAACATTGTCTTTATGGGGATGGGCGAGCCGATGGACAATCTCGACGCCGTCCTTAAGGTTATTGAAATCCTTACCGCACCCTGGGGCTTCGCGTGGAGCCCCAAACGCATAACGGTTTCCTCCATAGGCAAGGTCAAGGAGTTGCGCCGACTGCTCGACGAAACGAAGGTCCATATTGCCCTGAGCATCCATTCGCCTTTCTCCGACGAGCGCGCCGGGTTGATGCCCGTCGAGCGCGTATGGCCTGTCAGTCAGGTGCTTGACCTGATGCGTCAGTATGATTTCGCCCACCAGCGCCGCCTGACCGTTGAGTATATTGTCTGGAACCGAATCAATGACGATATGCGCCATGCCGACGCTCTGGCGCGTCTGCTCCGCGGGCTTGACGTCCGCGTGAACCTGATTCGCTATCATGCCCTCCCCGATACGCCTCATCTCCAGCCCGCGCCCGAAAGCACAATGATTGCCTTCCGCGACCGCCTCAACGAACTCGGAATCACGGCGACCATCCGCGCCAGCCGCGGCGAGGACATTCAGGCCGCCTGCGGAATGTTGGCGGGTAAGGCCCGTCAAGCCCGATGATTAGCCTTGTAATTCCGGTACGTAACCGCGCCGATATTGTCGGGGAAACCCTCCGTTCGGTCGACGGTCAGACGCGACGCCCCGAGCAGATAATCCTTGTCGACAACGGCTCGACCGACTCGACGCTGCAGACCCTCAGGGAGTTTGCCGCCTCGCGCCCTTGGGTCACGGTAGTTTCCGAGCCGACTCCCGGCGCCGCCGAGGCCCGCAATCGGGGCTTGCGCGAGGTAACGGAAGAATACGTGATGTTTTTCGATAGCGACGACCTGATGCCGACGCGCCATATCGAGCAGATATGCAGCGAGTTGGAACGTCTTGGCCGGCCTGATATCGGCGCCTTCGATATGGAGCGGCTAAATCTCGACGGCTCCGTTGTGAGCCGCAAATTCAGGGGTGGGGACCTTATGTTTCAACATATTTTCCATTGTATTCTGTCGACCCAGCGCTATGCGGTGCGCACCGATTTTTTGCGCGAGGCAGGCGGTTGGCGCGAAAATGCCCCTGTATGGAATGACTATCTGCTCGGAGTGGCGTTGCTATGCCGTTCGCCGAGGGTCGAAAAACTCAATCTCGACGAGCCCGTAAAAGTGATTGCGCGCCGGGAGAGCATCACCGGCACCGGCTTTGCCGCTAAGGCCGGACGCTGGGAGGCCGTGCTCGACCGCTGCAGCGACGAACTGCGCGCTGCCGGCCTCGACCGCTACCTTAGATACATTGACTATCGCCGCGCCATCCTTGCCGGCGAATATATACGCGAGGGGCGCCCAGACCTTGCCCCGCCGCTCACTCCCCGCCGCCTCCACCGCCTCATTGCCCGCTACGTAGCCCAAGGCGGCCGCGGCGTCGCCCACCTCGCCCGCCTCCTCCCCCAATAACTTAAATAGCCACCTTAGCAAAGATAGCGGGGAAAAATTTTGTATTCTGTATTCTGTATTTTGTATTTTTTTGTGTTCAGCCTTGTCCCCAGAGGAGTTTGGTGCGGAGGGTGGTGGTGAAGTGGTAGTCGGGGCTGACGACGATGCGGAGGGGGAAGTCGGCGCGGCTGATTATTACGCGCGAGCGCACGGGAATATCAATTATGCGGCTGTCGAGCGACAGGAGGCAGCCGTCGGCGCGACTCTCGGCGGTCAAACTGATGCGCGAGGTCGCGTTTACAACCAGCGGGCGCATCGTCAGGGCGTGGGGCGCAACCGGAGAGATGACCATTACCGGGGCGGTCGGTTCGATTATCGGGCCGCCGACGCTCATATTGTATCCGGTGGAGCCGGTGGGGGTGCTGACAATAAGCCCGTCGCCGCGATAGGTTGTCAGTTCGTGGGCGTTAAGGTTGGCACTCACGGAAATCATCGAAGCCGTATCTTTTCTCAGAAGGGCTACTTCGTTGACGGCAAAGGGGATGAAGTCGTCGGGTAGGGGGGCCGACGTTTCGACGCGGAGCATCATCCGCTGCTCGACGGTCAGTTTGATGTCGGGACAAAGGAAGGTCTCGGGCGAGAAGGCGGCGAGATAGCCCAGATGGCCGGCGTTGATTCCGAGAATGGGGACGTCGAAGGGCGCGACCCATTGGGCAGTGCGCAGGAAGGTTCCGTCGCCGCCGATGCTGATTGCGAGTTCGGCCTCATGGGGCTTCAGAGGGTCGACGGGGAAGGCCGAAGCCGGGAGCAGCGGCTTCAGTTGGTCGTAGCAGCGTGCGCTGACGGCGATAGGTTCGCCCTGAGCCATTTCGGCTATTTTTGCGATTATTTCAGGCCCGCAAGTGAGGGCGTTGAAATGATGGCGCGAGGCGTGGAGAAAAATCTTCATGCGGAATCAGAGATTGAGGATATGAATCAGTTCGGCGGCACGGTTGCGGAGGGCTCCGTCGAAGTCTTTGCCGTCGGCGGGGGTGTCGTCGGCGGGAAATGACTGCGAGTCGATTGTTTCGAAGCCGTAGCGGCTCAGGGAGCGGATGGTCGCTTCGGGATGGCGCAACGAGGTACGCAATTCGATTGTGAGCAATCCGTCGTCGCGCCGGGCGCCCGTGACGTTCAGATTGAGCAGATGGGCGTTGCTATCCTCGACGGCGCGGGCCAGGGCCGAGGCGCTGAAATCGCGGGGATGGCAAACAACGGTGATGACCGACGCCTCCGTGCGGGGAGGCATCAGATGCCACAATCTGGCCGAATTGTCAGCCTGAAAATGCGCGTTTTCGGTTAAAATGTCATTTCTGTGGGTCAATTTCTTTCCTTTCTCAATTATTTCCCGTAATTTTGTGGTGCTTTTTGTGATATAACAAATAGCGTGCCACAAAAGATTGTGACAAATGCAAAGTTACGAAAATTCTTTTATACCTACAAATGACTAAACTTAGCGTTAACATAAACAAGATAGCGACCCTGAGGAATGCCCGCGGGGAAAATAACCCCGACGTGCTCCGTGTAGCCCTTGATTGCGAGCGTTTTGGCGCGCAGGGAATCACGGTTCATCCGCGGCCGGACGAGCGGCATATCACGCGCAATGACGTTATGAAACTCCGGCCGGCCCTGCGCACGGAGTTCAATATCGAGGGCTATCCGTCGAAGGAATTTATGGAGATGGTCCTCCGGGTGCGTCCCGCGCAGGTCACTTTGGTGCCTGACGCGCCCGACGCAATCACTTCGTCGGCCGGCTGGAATGTTATCGAGCATATGGAGCAACTGACCGAACTGGTTGACAAACTTCGCGATGCGGGCATCCGTTCGTCGATTTTCATTGATCCGGACCCGGAGCAGGTCAAGGCGGCTGCCAAATGTGGTGCCGACCGCGTCGAACTCTACACTAAGGCGTATGCCGACGGCTATGCCTCCAATCGCGAGGCGGCTGTGGCTCCCTATGTCGAGGCGGCTACTCAGGCTCGCAAATGCGGTCTCGGGCTGAATGCCGGCCACGACCTGAGCCTCGAAAATCTCGAGTACTTCCACGAGCAGGTGCCCCACCTGGCGGAGGTCAGCATAGGCCACGCCCTTATCTGCGACGCCCTCTACCTCGGGCTCGAAAACACTATCAGGCAATATCTTGATAAATTGAAAAAATAATACAAAATACAGAATACAGAATACAAAATACAAAATACAAAATACAAAATACAAAATTTTAAGGGCCCTCACACTCACTCAACACTAAACACTCAACACTCAACCCTCAACCATAAACCATAAACCATAAACCATAAACCATAAACTATAAACCCTCAACCATAAACCCTCAACGCATGGAACTTTCACTTTGGCAACTCTGCCTTCAGGGCGGATGGATTATGATTCCGATGGCCTTGCTCGCCCTCGTCTGCATCTACATCTTCATTGAGCGCACAATCGTCATTAACCGCGCGAACCATCAGGACCCCACTTTCATGAAGCGCATCAAGGACTATATTCTCGAAGGAGAGATTGAAAGCGCCCAGAATCTCTGTCGCAATACCCCTACGGCCTATAGCGCCCTGATAGCCAAGGGCCTCAGCCGCATCGGCCGTCCGATGCAGGATGTCCTCGTGACCGTTGAAAATATGGGTAACCTCGAAATTGCCCGCCTCGGCAAGGGACTCCCCTGGCTGGCTACCACCGCCGCCGGCGCTCCGATGCTCGGCTTCCTCGGCACGGTTATCGGTATGGTCCAGGCCTTTCACGCAATGGCAACCGCCGGCTCGGCCGCCTCGCTCGCCACTTTTGCCGACGGCATATACACGGCGTTGGTGACCACCGTTGCCGGCCTTATTGTCGGCGTGGCCGCCCTCTTTGCCTATAACTATCTCGTGGCCCGTATCAACTCCGTGATGACCCTCCTTGAGGGCAAAACTATGGAGTTCATGGATGTTCTTAACGAACCGGTGAAATAATGGCTCTCAAGCGTCAATTCGATATGTCGGCGACGTTCTCTATGGCGTCAATGACCGACGTTATTTTCCTGCTGCTCATCTTCTTTATGGTGACCAGCACTTTCGTGTTCCCCAACGCTCTGGAAGTCAACCTCCCGGAGAGCGACGGCAAGACCGCGCTGAAGCCCGCGGCGCGCATCTATCTTGACACGGAGGGGCGCACCGCAACCATGTATGGCGAAGGGTCCGACTGGCAGTTGATTGAGAACGATCAGCAATTGCAGACCTTCCTGCGCGTGGTCAACGAGCAGAGCGAAGACAGCCTCTCGACCTTCGTCGGCCTTTATGCCGACAAGGAGGTGCCCTACGGCCGCGTAGTCGATATTCTTAACTTAGGGTCAGACCAGGGAGTCAGGGTGGTTCTTGCCACTCAAGCCCCTCAGCAGGCCCCGTCGCTTCCCGACCCCAATGAAGTACCTTAAACGCGAACAACTTCTGGCCCTCTTGCTGACGCTGCTTTTTGCGGCGCTGACCGTTACGCTCCTTGTCTGCGTGAAGGTTATGCCCGCCGCGGCCTATCCTTCGCCTCCGACCGAGGGCGAAGAGCCGGAACTTTTCTTTGCCGACATAGAGTACAAGGAAATAAAGACCGACCCGACACCTCAGGTCGACGGCAACCCCGCCTCGTCGGCCGCCGCCGAAATGAGCGGCACGGACCTGACCGATTCGGGCAACAGCCCCGAGGCGCCGACTCTCGTCTCTACCAATCAGCCCTCGGAAGCCAAAGTGACCAAGCCCGAAGAGCCAAAGCCCGCGCCCGGGCCGACCAAGGAGGAGATTGAGGCGCAAAAGGCCGCCGCTATTCGCGAACGTATGGGCCGCTCGACCGGACTGAAGACGCAGACCTCCGACTCAGGCAGCGGCTCGGCCGAATCGGGCAATGCCTCGACGGGCAATAACCCCAAGTCAGACGGCCTCGGCCTCGACGGACGCAAGCGCCTGAACACCCCCGAGCCGGGAATCCACAACGTGACCGGCAAGGTGCGCATCCGGGTGAAGGTCAACGCTTCCGGAACCGTTACCGACGCCTCGCTTGTCAGCACAACCGGATTCGGAACGCGCGAAAAGGAGGTGCGCGACGCCTGTCTTGCCGCCTCGCGCCAACTGAAATATACCCCCGACCCCAATAAACCCTCTCAAACCGGAATCATTACGTGGAATATCCGTTAGTCAGCAACCCCATATTGATTTTTTTCATTGTGCTTGCAATCATTTTGCTGGCACCCCTGTTGCTGAACCGACTTAAAATTCCTCATATTATCGGTATGATCGTGGCCGGCATCGCCGTCGGCCCCTACGGATTCCACGTAATCGACAATGACGCCTCGTTTGCCATCTTCGGCCAGGTCGGGTTGCTCTACCTGATGTTTCTGGCGGCAATCGAGATTGACCTGTTTCATCTGCAGCGAAACCTGAAGCGCGGCCTCGTCTTCGGTTTGCTGACCTTCCTGGTCCCGCTTGTGCTGGGCTTTTTCTCGTCGATTTATCTGCTTGATGCCGACCCGGTTACGGCGCTGCTTCTGGCGGCTATGTACTCCTCGCATACCTTGATTTCCTATCCCGTCGCCGTGCGCTACGGAATCACGAAAGCCCCGGCTGTGCTCCTGGCTATTGTCGGCACAATCGTGGCCGTAATCGGCGCCTTGCTTGCCCTGGCCACGGCGGTCAATGTCCACCTTACCGGCTACTTTTCGCTCCCGCAGATTCTCCTGCTGATTTGCAAACTCGCGGCCTTCTGTCTCGGCGTGGCCATTGTCTATCGTTGGCTCGCGCGATGGTTTCTGAAGCATAACTCGGACCGCGTCATGCAGTTCGTTTTCATTCTCGCGCTGGTCTTTTTTGCGGCGTGGCTCGCGCAGGTAATCGGGCTTGAGGCCGTTCTCGGCGCCTTCTTTGCCGGGTTGGTGCTCAACCGGTTTGTGCCTAACACTTCGCCGCTGATGGCCCGCCTGGAGTTTGTCGGCAACGCCCTGTTTATCCCTTACTTCCTGATAGGCGTCGGCATGATGATCGATATCCGCGTAATCACGCAGATTCCGACGCTCAAAATGGCCGGCATAATGCTCGGAGTGGCCCTCCTCGCCAAGTGGATTGCCGCCTATGTGACCGAAAAGGTCTATCATATGGAGGGATGTGACCGCCGCGTTATGTTCGGGCTTACTACGGCCCATACGGCTGTGGCTCTGGCGGTTGTGACCGTTGGAGTGAACTTCGGACTGATGGATACGACGATGCTCAACGGAACTGTGCTGATGATTCTGCTCAGTTGTGCCGTTGCGCCGATGATAACCTCCGGCGGGGCCGCGCGCATCAAAATCCGCATGATTGAGGAGGCGCCTCCGGTCGATATGAATCGGGTGGCGCGCACGCTCGTGGCCGTCGACAACCCGATGACCTCCGTTGCCTTGATGGAACTGGCCCTGATGGTCCATCCGCGCGAAAGTGTCGAAAACTCGCTGATGGCCATTCATATACGCACGGAAAATTCGCAGCACGCGCGGGTCAACTCCGAGTCGGCCCTGCAGTTGGCGCGCGAAGCCTCTGTTGCCGTTGATATTACGGTCGAGGCCTTCGAGCGTTTCGACTCCGACGTTGCCTCCGGCCTGCTGCATACAATTTCCGAGCGCGATATTGACTGCGTTTTGATGGGGCTCCACCGCAAAACCTCGATTATCGATACCTTCTTCGGGCCGAAAATGGAGCGAATCGTGGCGGGGACCAACAAGATGATTGTTGTCAGCCGTATGTTCAATCCGGTCAATACGTTGCGGCGCATAGTGGTCTACCTGCCTCCGCGCGCCGAGTATGAAAGCGGCTTCCTCCTTTGGGCAACCTCCGTGGGGCGTCTTGCTCGCAGCCTCGGGTCGCGCCTCGTCTTTCTCTGTCAGCCTGCCCAGCAGCGTATAATCAAGGCGCTGCTTGACCGTGAGCAGATTGAAGTGCGCGCCGGCTTCAGGGATATGGAGCAATGGGACGATTTCATACTGATTTCCAATCAGATACTCGACGATGACCTCCTTGTGGTCGTTGCGGCGCGTCCCGGCTCACTCAGCCATAATGCGGAACTGGACGAAATGCCTCAGTTCCTCCAGCGATATTTCACTCAGACCAACCTGATGATTATCTTCCCCGAGCAGAGCGGTCGCCCATCGGAAGACTTTATGTCGTTCGTGGACCCCACCGGCTCCAATCCTATCAATTCACCCGCGTGGCCGCGCCGAATTGCCAATGCCCTTGGTCGTTTGACCAATCGGTCGCGCCGAATTCCGCCTGAATCCTTATGAACATCATTTTAGAAGATAACAGGGAGGTGCGCGACAATCTTTTGCCGCTCACCTTTACGCGCCCCACGGCCCTGCTCCCCGTCGGCATCGGCTCGATTGCCGACCGCTGGAAACTCCTCCTTCCGGCTGCCGAGGTCAGTTTCCGGACCGAGGATTACCTGCAATGCAAGTTTCCGCTGCATGATGAGCCCGGGTCGCTTCATATTCCCGGACATCTGATTCCTACGCCCGAATTGGCCCGTATGGTGGCCTCACTCCGTCCCGGCGAGTGGATTCAAACGGCTGAGGGCGAACGGATTATCTGCGGCGAGGGCGAACTCCTCCCGGAACCGACGGCAACAGTCGAGGTTGCGGCCTACCGCTCGCTGCCAGACATTTTCCGCCTGAGCAAGGAGCGGATTACTGCCGATTTCGACCTGCTGACTGCCGGGCGCACCTCGCAGCCCCTTTCGGAGAGTTGCACGCTTATCGGTCCTGCCGACCGCCTATTCATTGAGGAGGGCGCCGACGTTGAGGGCGCGTTTATCAATACGCGTCAGGGACCGGTCTATATCGGGCGCAACTCGGAGGTGCAGGAGTGTGTGGTTCTTCGCGGTCCGGTTGCTATCGGCCCCTCCTGTCGTGTTCGCGCCGGTGCACGTTTGCTTCCGGGCGTCAACCTCGGCGAGTCGACGCGCGTGGGCGGCGAAATCAGCAATACCGTCTTCATAGGCTACTCAAACAAGCAACACGACGGCTTCTTAGGTGATGCCGTCATCGGCCAATGGTGTAATCTCGGCGCCGGATGCGTGGCCTCCAATCTCAAGAACGATTACTCGCTTATTCGCCTCTGGAGTTACCCGCAGCAGCGCTTTGCGCGCACCGGGTTGCAGTTTTGCGGGCTGATTATGGCCGACCATTGCAAGGCGGGTATAAACACTATGTTTAATACGGCTACGGTTGTCGGCCCGGGATGTAACATCCACGGTTCCGGCTTCCCGCGCCCTTATATACCGGCGTTTTCCGACGGCGGCGCGCAGGGTTTCACGCGCGTTATCTTCCCGAAGTTTATCGCCACGGCCACGGAGATGATGCGCCATCGCGGCGTGGAAATCACCCAGGCCGACAAGCAAATCCTCGAATACTTGTATAATGTTTAGTGTTTAGTGTTTAATGTTTAGTGTTTAATGTTTAGTGTTTAATGTTTAGTGTGTTTAGTGTTTAATGATAGAATATATTCGCGGCGGAATTGACCGCCTTACCCCCACAGAGGCTGTAATTGAGGCCGCAGGAATCGGCTACATCCTGGCTATTTCGGTCAATACTTATACGCAGATTCAAAACCTCAAGGAGACGCGCCTGCTCGTCCACGAGGTGATTCGCGAAGATACCCACGACCTCTACGGCTTTTTCGACGAGGCGGAGCGCACGCTCTTCCGTCTGCTCATCGGCGTGAGCGGCGTCGGGCCGAACACGGCGCGCGTGATTCTTTCGTCGCTCACTCCGCAGCAACTTCAGATGTGTATAACCGCGGGCGACCACACCAAACTAAAAGCCGTCAAGGGCATAGGGTTGAAAACCGCCCAGCGCATAATAGTGGACCTCAAAGATAAGATTGCGGCAGCCGAACTTGCCGCGCTTGCCGCCGAACAGGAGGGTGGAGCCGCTGCGTTCGGGCCCTCGTCGGAGACCCGCGAGGAGGCGCTTGCCGCCCTCGTGATGCTCGGCTTCCAGAAACAGGCCTCGCAAAAGGTCCTTGCAAAAATCTTTGCCGACGACCCCGCCATAACCGTAGAAGCCGCCATCAAACGCGCCTTCACAATGCTTTGATAAAGATATGCTTCCTCCCTCATCAATTTCTGACGGTCAGCAACTTTCGTTGTTTAGCAGCGAAGTGGTTAGGCGTGAGAATATGCGTATTCGGGAGGTTGCATCAGAACTCGGAGTCTCTATTGCCACAGTCCGGAACTGGATTAAGACCGGATTGCTTTCAAGTGAGGTGTCGGGTACGGTTACAGTTGATTCGCTTAATTATTTAAAATTGAATCGACTTGGTTCTTCTAAACTTGTGGCCCGTGCAAATAAACTGAAAAAAACGAGTCATGACGGTGAGCGGGCTTCAACAAATTTTCTTTTGGAGTTAGATGGCGGTAATTTCGATGATTCGATAGTCGGGGAATATGAACGGTCGCTCGACGAATCTTACAGGAATAAGGAGGGTATATACTATACAGATTCCGCTATTGTGGAGGATATGTTGAGAGGGGTAGTTGTTACGGATAGCACTACATTTCTCGACCCATGTTGCGGCTGCGGTAATTTTATTATCGGGGCTATCGATAGGGGAGTGAAGGTCGGGAATATTTATGGGTTTGATACTGACAGCAATGCTGTTGAGATAACTAAGCGACGTATTTTTGCCAAAACCGGTATTTGGCCGGAGAATATTATTTGTGCCGATTTCCTTTCGGAGGCCAAGTCAATTAGTAAGGCCTTCGATTTGATATACACGAATCCCCCGTGGGGCAAAAAGATAGCGAAAGCGCAAAAGGATGCATATGCGCGCCTTTACCGCTGCGGAGAGAGTGTGGATACTTGTTCATTGTTCGCATTTGCCTCGTTGAGCCTTCTTGCCGAAGGGGGCCGGTTAGGCTTCCTTTTGCCTGAGGCTTTTTTGAATATCGCGTCGTTTCAGTCATTGAGGAGGCGTTTTTTAGAAACTGCAATATCTGAAATCAAGGACTATGGTCGCCCTTTTGAGAGGGTGATGACAAAGGCTTACTCCATAATAATTGAGAATAGAGTTCCTTCCGCAGACAGTGAGATTATCTGTATGGGCGAGGAAAGGGACTTGAGAGCCCAATTTACGCTTGGCTTAAATCCCAAATCAATCTTCAATATATGGGCGACCGGAGAGGAGCAGAAGGTAATAAATACTCTTTTGGGTATTCCGCATCTGTCGCTTGAAGGAAATGCTGAGTGGGGTCTCGGGATAGTTACCGGAGACAATAAAGAGAAATGTAAGCCGGAGTATAAGCCGGGCCTTGTGCCGATTTTCAGGGGGAAAGATATTTCCATTGACGGTTTGGCGGCTCCGGAGATGTTTATCGACCCTGACTTGTCAACCTGTCAGCAGGTTGCCCCTCTTGAAATGTATAACGCCCCGGAGAAGATTATTTACAGGTTTATTTCCGGTCGACTGGTTTTTTTTGTTGACAAGGAGCAGAGGCTTATCTTAAACAGCGCCAATATGTTGATTCTTCATCCGGATTTTCCCTTGAACAGCAATCAACTTGCGTCGCTGCTCAACAGTGAGATTATGAATTTCTTGTTCGCAAAGGTTTTTAATACGCATAAAGTTTTGAGGGGCGACCTTGAGTTGCTGCCAATCTTTACTTCATGTTTTGAAGGTGATGAGTTTGATGAGCAAAGATTCTTAAACCAATATAATATTGAAAAATTAAATGGAACTTTCAGAATTAAAGGAACAAATTTGTGAGGCATTCAAAGGCTCAGAGGAGGAACTGGATCAGTTGCTTTATCAGTTTGAAGAGGATCATGCTGTTTTCCCGTTCAATGAGTATGAGTTTCTTCTGACGAGTATGATTGCCGGAGGTGGAATTACGTATGAAGACTATTTGACAATCCGCTCTGAATACATTAGTCGCAATCCGAATTTATGGGTGTTTGAAATTTCTGCCCCTCGTGCTTTTGGAGAGAGGTACGCCCAGACGCAGTTACAGACAATCAGTCAAAAACTTTTGTCGCCCGGCAAGAAGATAGACCCTGATTATAAAGGGGAATATGACTTATGGCTTGACGGGATAAAAATAGAAGTCAAGGCCTCGCGTGTTGCTGACTCAGACCTTAGTCTCCCGCTTTACAAAAAGGCGCTGTCGAAAGGGACTAAAAAGAATTTTCTGATGAATTTTCAGCAATTGAAGCCCCAATGTTGCGACGTGTTTGTCTTCATGGCCGTTTATAGCGACAGCACTACCATCTGGGTGATGAACAGCAAGGAGGTTGCGCAACATCCTGATTTTTCAAAGGGACAACATCGTGGAAATAAGGGGAAGGAGGGCCAACTGCATATAACTCAGGGTAATATAGGTAGTTTGGCTCGGTTTGAGGTTGAGGGCGCAGACCTGGTTCAGAAGATTATTGAGGCGGCTGCCCGTTAGTTTTGTAGGGCGGCGAGGATGCGGCGGGCGGCGGTGGCGGCGGCAGGGGTGGAGCCGAGGCGTTGGCGCACGAGTTCGTATCCTTCGAGTTGGGCGGCGCGGGCGCTATGGCCCGGGAGGATGTCGATGAGGGCATGGGCCGCGGCGGCGGGGGTGCACTTATGGAGCAGAAGTTCGGGGACCACCTCGTTGCCGGCAATCAGGTTGGGGAGGGAGACGAAAGGAATTTTCAGCACGCGCTCCATCACGTTATAGAAAATCTTTGAGCCTGAATGGCGATAGCAAACCACTTGCGGCACACGGGCCAGGGCGGCTTCGAGCGAGGCTGTTCCGGAGGTTACGAGCGCGGCGGTTGCTGAGGCCATAAGGTCGGTTGTCTGCCCTTCGACGCGCTCAATGTCGGCGGGATACATCGCGGGGTCTATTCCGGGGGCGGCGGCAATGACGGCCTGATATTTTTTCGACAGGGGGCGCATGGCCTCAAGCATAATCGGGAGGTTGGAGCGGATTTCGCTTACGCGGCTACCGGGCACGAGGGCTATTATCGGCAGGTCTGAGAGGCCGTTGCGCTTGCAGAACTCTTCGGGCGACGGCGCGGCGGCCAGTCGGGCGTCGATTTCTTCAACCGAGGGGTTGCCGACGTAGTAGCAGCGGTCGTAACCTTTTGACTCATAGAATTTAGGTTCGAAGGGGAGAATTGAGAGCACTTCGCGACATACCCGCTTGATATCCTTGGCGCGCCATTCTTTCCATGCCCAAATCTTCGGCGAGATATAGTAGAAGACGGGAATGTTGAGTTTGACAGCCTCCTCGGCCAGGCGCAGGTTGAACGACGGGTAGTCAACCAGGATGAGCGCGTCAGGCTTCGCGCGCTTCAGCAGGGCGGTTGCGGCCGCGAGGTTGCGGCGCACCTGAGGGAGATGGCGAACCACGTCGACAAAACCCATATAGGCCATATCGCGATAATGAATCAGCGGAGCGGTCCCGGCCGCTTCGGCCATAAGGTCGCCGCCTAAAAAGCAGAAGCGCGCTTCGGGGTCGGCATCCCGGAGCGCTTTAATAAGTTGAGAGGCATGCAGGTCGCCCGAGGCCTCCCCGGCTGAGAGCATAAAAATCATAGGGGGACGGAGTTGGGGGCGTTATTGTTGCCGGTCGTCGGCTTCTGATAGTAGAGTTTGCGATTGGGGATATCGATTACGATGCTGCGGTTGAATACGCGGAAGGGGTTGATTGAGTAATTGTCGGTATGCAGCGAATCGGAGTAGGTCACTCGCGCAAAGCGCATACGGTTGCCAACGAGTACGCGACAGAAATCCTGAGTCATCAGTCCGCTTACAGAGTCGACATAGACTTTTGAGGTCGCACGGTTTGCGTTTTTGAGAGGCTGGACGAGTTGGCAGGAGCGGATTCCGCGGCCGGTATCGAAATAGTAGTTCTGGGGGGCCTCGTCGTTGACCTGAAGGGTGATATATATGCGGCGGGAGTAGCCCAAGAGGTCGCCGAGGGTTGAGTCGTGGCCGTTGATGTCGCTGACATAGTCGTAGTTTTTCGGAACTTCGCGGAGCAGTGAGATAGTCTTGGTCTCCTTATTGCCTTCAATCACGAAGCGTTCGAGGAAGTCCATGCCGAGGACGTTGCCCTCGTTGCGGCTGGAAATAAGCAGTTCGACATTGTCGAAAGTGATAATCTCCGACGAGTCGGGGCGGGCGTAGAGGACCACGGGCATTACGACCTTGCGGGTGTAAATATGGTAGTGGCCGCTCTGGTCAGTCGTATATATTAGGGTCTGCTGCTCCTTGGCGTCGTAGCCTTGTTCCTTCAGGGCTTCGAGCGATTCGGGAGTGATGAAACTATGGCGCGAACCCATATCGAGGGTGACGAGTTGTTGGCTTGGGGTCTGGATATATCCGTCGTGGTCTTGTTTGAAAACTACGATTTCATTTCCGGGCGTATCGGGGATTACCATCTCGCTGTTGAAATGGTAAATCTGGTAGACACCGGCAGCATAAATGCCGCCAATGGCCGCCAGGATGACCAGGAGCGAAATGATGTAGGTTTTGCGACTATATCTGTTGGTTCGTTTTTTCATTGCGATGCAAAGATAGCGAAAAACGAGCCTTCAAGCCGTGATTGCAACAAATTTGCCACGGCTTTTTAATGTATTTCAGCGGTGTAATTGAAATAGTGATAGTTTGCGATAGGCTTGCAATTGCTATGTAACGGCTCTGCGTTCAGGCGTTGATTATAAGTGCGGCGAGTTGCATCCCCCAGGTGGCGGTAATCTGCATCAGGGAGCCGTTGGGGCCGTCGGGCGCAAGGTTGGGGCGCACCTCGTCGGAAAAGACGCACTTGAACTTGCGGCGCGGATAGACTCCCCCGCGCTTGAAGCGGGAGCGGAGGGCGGCCGCGAGCGGGCAACCCTTGACCTGCCAAAACTCGGCGACGCGCACCCTCAGAGGGTCAATCTTGCGGGCGGCGCCCATCGAACTGACGAGGGTTACGCCCGGCGTAGAAGTGGCCCGCAGAATCAGCAGTGCTTTATCGGCCACGGAGTCGATTGCGTCGACCACATAGTCATAGCCGTCGAGCGGGAATTGTGCCTCGGTTTCGGCCGAGTAGCGTTCGGCGCGGGCCGTTATGAGGCAGTCGGGGTTGATTTCGCGCAGGCGGGAGGCGAGCACCTCGACTTTCGGCTTGCCTACGGTAAGGGTGGTGGCCGGCAGTTGGCGGTTGATGTTGGAGGGGACAACGACGTCGGGGTCGACCATAGTCAGGGAGCCGACGCCCGTGCGCACCAGAGCCTCGGCGGCCCAGGAGCCGACGCCGCCCACTCCGAAAATTATCACGCGCAGATTGCGCAGGCGCTCCATTTTTTGCTCGCCGAGGAGTCGCTCGGCGCGGTCGAGGCGTTCGTTCATAGGCTTTTTATGTCGCGCTGAATCTGCGCTTTAAGTTCGTCGAGTGAGTTGAATTTCATTTCCGGACGTATGCGCCGCAGGAAGTCGACGCGGAGGCCCTGACCGTAGAGGTCGCCGCTGAATCCGAGCAGATGCGCCTCGACGGTTATGTCTTCGCCGTTATTGAGGGTAGGGCGACGCCCGATGTTGACTACCGCTTTGTGCGTGCCGATTTCTTGACCGAAGGCTTGCGCCTCGTAGACTCCGTTGGGTGGTAGCAGTTGGTCGGGGCCGACGCTTATGTTGGCCGTCGGAAAGCCGATAGTGCGCCCTATTTGCCTTCCCTTAACCACTTCTCCTTCAATCGAAAACGGGCGCCCGAGCAGACGGGTTGCTCCCTCCGTATCGCCGGCGTTGACGGCGCTGCGAATCAGCGACGAACTGGCGGAATCGTCGGGCAACTCCGTGCCGACAATCACCTCAACCGGCGCCCCGACGAGTTCGCTGCCGCGCTTGCGGTCGGAGCCGATTCGGTTGTTGAACCCCATCATCAGCATCTCGACGCCCCGGGAGCGGATAAACTCCAGAAAGCGGGCTGCGGTCATTGACCTTAACTCCTCGGTAAAGTCAAGCACAATTGGCTCAACCCCAAGGGTTTGCAGGCGGCTGATGCGCTCGGGCAGGGGGCAAATCTGCCTCGGGGTGGCCTCGGGGTTGACCAGCCGCAGTGGGTGGTTGCTGAAGGTTATGACCGCCGGGCGGAGACCCCGTTTGGCGGCTTCCGCTTTCAGTTGGTCAATCAGGTGGGTGTGGCCCCGATGAACGCCGTCGAAAACGCCTATGGCTGCGGCGAGTTTATCCATTGTCGGTCAGCGAGATAAAGTTTTCTGTTTCAGTCACGTGGCGTGTCTTGAAGCCGAGGGCGTCGGCAGCCTTGATATTTGCCGGTCCGTCGTCGAAAAAAGTGGTCTCCGCGGGGTCGATGCCAAGTTTTTTGACCGCGTAGTCAAAGATTCGCTCATCGGGCTTGCAAACGCCTGCCTCAAAGGAGGTTACTACGTCGTCAAAATAGTCGCTCATCTCGCCGCCGAGTTTGCGGAACTCGGGGATGATGAAGCGGTCCCACATAATCCGGTTTGTGTTGCTTAACATATAGACTTTGTGGCCCTTACGGCGCAATTCGCTGAGTCGGCGGAGACGTTCGGCCGGAATCTCGATGAGGAACTTGCAGAGCGCCTCGTCGATTTCGTCGTCGGTCACTCCCGGGCGGAAGCGGGGACGCACGTCGTCGCGAAATCGCTCCGGCGTAATCTGCCCGGCTTCGAGCAGTCCGAATGAGCCCGATTGCTGATAGGGGTCAAAAAAGGCGTCGGCGTCGGCCATTCCGAGGCCTTCGAAGGCCTTTACGGCCTCCATACGGTCTATTTTCATGATGACGCCGCCCAGGTCGAAGAGCAGCGCCGGGGTTAATTTCTGTTCATTCATAGGAGGGATTATTTTTTGATTCCACGCTTGTTGAGGGCTTGCTGATAGCGGCGCGCATTGGCTTTATGGGTGGCGAAGTCGCGCGCAAACTCGTGGGTTCCCGAAAAGTCTGATTTGGCACACATATAAAGGTAGTCATTGTCAGGCTCGTTGAGGAAGTCTTCCATAGTGCGCCGCTCGGGGATGCGGATAGGCCCCGGGGGCAAGCCGTTGATTTTATAGGTGTTATAAGGAGAGTCGGTTGCGAGGTGTTTGCTGAGGATTCGTCGCAGCGAGAAGTCGCCGACGGCATATTTGACCGTCGGGTCCGCCTGGAGTTTCATCCCTTTGCGTACGCGGTTGAGGTAGAGGCGACCCACTTTTGCGCGCTCGGCTCGATTGTTGGTCTCCTCCTCGGCTATGGAGCAGATGGTCGCGACCTTCACGGGGTTGAGCCCGAGGGCGGCGGCTTGGGCGCGGCGCTCGTCGGTCCAGAAGTCGTTGCGATACTTGAGCAGGCGCTCAACGACTTTCTCGGCCGGGTCGGTCCAGTAAAACTCGTAAGTGTCGGGCAGGAAGGCTGCGACAAACTCGGCCGGCTTGAAGCCGGCGTCGGGGAGGAGGGAGGTCATTGCCGCCTCGAAATCAGCGGGCGTGAACTCCATCGCTTCGGCAATCCGTTCGCTCAGTTGCGGGCGCGTGCGGATATTATTGAAAGTGACTTTCACGGGCGTCTGGCGGCGGCGCACGAGGCGTCGGGCAATGTCTTTGGCGCGGTCGCCCGGGCTGATGAGGTAGGCGCCGTGGGCGTCGGTCGAGTCCTTGGCCGCGGCGTTGAAGGCAAGCATCACGCGTCCGGCCGTGCGGTCGCCGAGGCTTCCGCGAAGAATCTCGCCAAGCGCCTCGCGGTCAGTGCCCTTAGGAACGTAGACCCAGGCGGGTTCCGCTCCTCTAAAGGGGGCGTTGACGTAGTTCCAGACGAAAAACGCGCCCGCGGCAGCAACCACGAGAATTATGGTCAGGATAAGGAGTGTTTTTTTCATTTCGGGTGCAAAGTTAGTTATTTTTTCGCGAACTTTTCGCGCTTTAAGAGTGTTTAACTAATAACTTCATCACTCATTTATGCTTATGCGCAGACTTTTCGCAATAATACTTGTATTAACCGGCATCGGCCTCTTCGGGGCCGATGCCCAAATCCTCGTTACTAGCGATTCCGTCTCGCGCTATGACACGGATT
Organism: uncultured Bacteroides sp.; assembly: GCA_964444345.1. Lineage (GTDB taxonomy): Bacteria > Bacteroidota > Bacteroidia > Bacteroidales > Muribaculaceae > UBA3263. The sequence continues at coordinate 15,646 of CAYUGU010000015.1, read as the reverse complement.
CGCTTCGCCGTGCCTACGATTCCGGCCCTTATTTTACTTTCTATAAGGACAATTATTTTGCGTTCGGAACCTCCGTGGGCTCCACCCCGACCAAGGCGAATACGAACGTTAAATTTCAGATTTCCATTCAGCAGAAACTGACGCGCTCAACCCTCCCGTGGGGTACTTATCTCTACCTGTTCTACACTCAGAAGGCGTTTTGGAACATTCTGCAGCGCTCGGCTCCGTTCTATGACCTTAACTTCAATCCGGGCATAGGTTGGGCCAAACCTTTTTTCTCCTCGCGCACAGGCCGTTATATGGGCAAGATGATGCTTATTCTGGAGCATGAGAGCAACGGACGCGACGGCGACGCCTCCCGCTCCTGGAATCGCGTGAGCCTTGCCGGAAGCGTGTTGTTGGACCAAAACATCATGGTTCACGCCAAGGCGTGGATTCCGATTGTCGACGGTCAGCAAAACCGCGATATTCTCCATTATATAGGCGTCTACCAGTGTGGGCTGCAGGTAATGAGCAATGACCGTCGATTCGGCGGCTCGGTAGTCCTGACCAAGCGCTGCGACTGGAACCCGCTGAACTTCAACGCCCAGGTTGAACTGAAGTTCCGCATCTTCCCCAAGGATAATCAGTATCTGTTTGTGCAGTACTATTACGGCTACGGCGAGGGATTGCTCGACTATAACCGCTTCCACTCGCAAATCCGCGTCGGCATCTGCCTAAGCCCTACCTTCTTCTCCGAGTTCTAAATAAAAAATTGAAAATACAAAATACAGAATTTCGGGGGGATTAACCGGGGAATTCGTCGATTAGATATCCTTTAAGGATTGGAATCATTGGCGGGATATCATTCAGGATAACATCCCATAGTAAATCAGGGCTTACGGAGTAATACCCATGAACGAGGATATGTCTCATACCAACTATTTTTCGCCATGGTAATTCCGAATTGTTATTTTTGAATTCAATTGTGAGTTTATAAGCGGCTTCGCCGATAATTTCAATCATTTTTGACAGCCCGTAAAACAGGATAGGGTCCTGCTTTATTTCCTCTAACGTATGGCGACCTACCGTGGATTGAAGTTGGGTGGCCATTTCAAGCATATGTTCGAGGCGCCCACGGTCTTTAATTTCCTCTCTCATAGATTAGGATTTTGTCGTTATCAACGCTTTTGCGGGCAAAGTCTTTCAGTCCTTTGCTGTCAACCAAGTCAACTTGGCGCCCTAATATATCAGAAAGGTCCATCAGCATTCCGCCCATAGCCATAAGGGATACGCGGCCTTTGCTCGTATCGTAATCAACGAGAATATCAATATCGCTCTTGTCTGTTTCGTCGCCACGGGAACAGGAACCGAAAAGCCAGGCGCGGATAATCGGTTTGTCCTGAAAATACCCTCTGATGAGGGGCAAGGAGTCGGATATTTTTTTGCTGATCATATTAGTTCTTGATATCTTCGGCAAAGATAGTGAAAAGAAATTGAAAAAACAAAATACGAAATACAAAATTGTTTGGGTGAGAGTGTTAGCGAGTGTTAAAGAGTGTTAAATGCTTTGCCGTTTCGGGGCGTTTCGGTATATTTGCATCATTAAAAACCAAATCATTAAGTCATCCATGAAAAAAAATTGTTTAAGATTTTTGGCCGTGGGCGTGGCTGTCGTCGTGTGCGGACAGTCGGCTTTTGCGCGCCAACTTTCAGCGAATGAGGCTCTTACGCGCGCGCTTAAGAGCGAACAATCTGCTCCCGCCGGACTGCGAAAGGCCCGCAGCATCGCGCAGCAGACCAATGTTAGAACCTTCCCGACCAAAGATAACACCGCTACGGCTTTCTACGTATTTGAGGGCGCCGCAGCCGACGGCTTCGTCGTAGCCTCGGCCGACGACCGCCTGCAGCCTGTACTCGGCGTGGCCGAAAGCGGCTCGTTCAGCGAGATACCCGAAAACATGCAGTGGTGGATCAACCAGTATCAGGAAGAAATCTCCGCCTACTATGACGCTAACGGAACCGACGGAGAGGCAAGCGAATACACCTCGCTCTATGACCTCTACGACTCATGGGCGCCCATTGAACCTATCTGTAAAACCTACTGGAATCAGACCTCGCCCTACAATGCGCTCTGTCCGACGGTGGGCGGCTCGAAGACCCCGACCGGCTGCGTCGCTACCTGTTTGGCCCAGGCAATCAAGGCGATTGGCTACCTGAATCCCAAGGGCACGAAGTCCTACAGCAACTCAAACCTCGGCTGGACCGTCTCGTTTGACTACAACAACTACAAGCCCGACTTCTCGAAGATGCGCGACAAATATGACGGCAACGCAACCCAGGAGGAGCGCGACGAAGTGGCCAAACTGATGTTTGCCTGCGGTGTAGCCGTGGAAAGTAACTACAACAAGGGCGCAACGGGCACCAACTTCAAACTCGACGCAATCGAGCAGTATCTCGGCTTCACCAACGAGTCGTTTACGGTTCATCGCGACGGCATGAGCACCACCGAGTGGGAGCGTATAATCTATACCATTCTCCAGGCCGGCAAACCTATCTGCTACGGCGGCTCCGGTTCGGGCGGCCACGCCTTTATCTGCGACGGCTACTCCGAAGACGGCTTCTTCCACTTCAACTGGGGCTGGAGCGGTTCCGGCAACGGCTATTTCCGCCTGTCGTCGCTCAACCCCTCGCATGTGGGCACCGGTGGCTTCGAGGGCGGTTACACCCATAGCCAGAACATCCTGGTGCTGATGACCCCCGATGACGACAAAATCGACCTCAAGAGCCGCCCCGGCTCCGTGGTGGCCAACTACTCCAAAGGGCTTAACTATCAGGGCGGTAGCGGCACTCGCCATACTTTCGGAATCACCTATGAACTCTGGTATCCCTCGGCAATTGAGACCGGTATCGGCCTTCTGCTCATCAGCCGAGACGCCGCCAAGGAGAAGATCTATGTTGCCCCGAGCGGATACAATATGTTGCGTAGCCGAACGGTGTACTATAACTTCTCCGTAAACATTCCGGACGGAACCATCAAGGAGGGTGTGACCTACGATGCCTATCCCGTTTACTCCTTCAAGGGCTATGAGGATATGGGCTACTGGTTTATCACCACCCGCCAGGATACGCCCACTGCCAAGCAGGACCACTACGTCATCTCCCTCAACCCCAAGGGCGAACTCGACGTGCTCGCCGGCGATGTCGACCCGCTCAAAGTGATGGTTTCCGGAGTGGAAATCAACGACTTCTACATCAACGACGAGCAGAACTACTTCAAGTGTCTGCTGACCAACTATTCAGAAACCTCCGACTATCAGGATACGGTTGAACTCCGCCTCTTAAAGCAGGATGGCACGCAGGTTTCGACCCTCGCCACGAGTTATCTGCTCTTGAGCGCCGGCGAGACGATGACGCTCGACGCCACCCTGCCGCTCAAGGGTCAGGCCGCCGGAAAATATGAACTCTGGCTCTATCGCAAGGGCCTCGATACGCCCCTGACTTCCAAGCCCGTGGCTTCCTTTGAACTCAAGTCGGGCACCCGCCCTTACGAGAAGGTTCCCGGCAGCCAGAGTTTCTTTGAAGTGGCTCTTTGGGCCAACGGCAAGAACCAACCCTTGGCTCCGGTTTCCTTCCTCGCCGGCGACGAATTCAGCGGCGTGACCTCCGTTCAGGCCTTCAACTCCGCTCAGGCTCAATATTTCCTCGCCTTCTTCAAGCATGGCGAAACCTACGGTGCCCTGACCAAGTTCCCGATTTTCGATGGTGCCATCAAGGGCTCCGGCTCCTGGATTGAAGGCGAGAAATTCTCCGTGAAGCCCGACCTGGCTATCGGCGCCTATACTATGGCGTTCATCGACCAGTACGGCTCGCTCGTAAGTGCCCCCGTGGACTTCCTCGTGGGCACTGCCAAGGATGGCATTATATATAATTATGACGTGGACGCCAAGGGCCTCGTTGTTGCGGGCGCTCAAGGTGCCTGCCCGGCTAAGGTTACTATCCCTGCCGAAGTCGAAGGCTATCAGGTAGTTGGCGTGGCCCCCGGCGCGTTCGACCGCTGCAGCAAACTCGAAGAAGTTAGCCTCCCCGCCCCAATCAAGAGCATTGGCCTCCATGCGTTCCGCGCCACTTCGTCGCTCAAGCGCGTATGGTTCGACTCCAAGGACGTTCCGTTTGCCAACGCCGCAATCGGTTTCGCTTCGGTCAACCCCAATGTCGAATTCTATGTTGCTGCCGACGCCTTCGACGCATATAAAGAGGTGTTCACCTACAGCGGCCACCTCTACGCCTCGATCAGCGAATTGAAACTCCCCGCCGAGGCCGTGGCCATGAAGGGCGTGAAGTCTCAGATTCCGCTCGAAGTGACCCCCGCCGCCAACTATAACCCGAACTTCACCGTTGCGGTGGCCGACGAGTCAATCCTGACCGCCGAAGTGGTTTCCGGCAAGATTGTAGTCACCCCCAAGGCTGAAGGCGCGACAACTGTCACCGTCTCTTCCGCCCAACCGGGCGTGACCCCCGCCTCCACTACCGTCAAGGTTGAGGCAGCCCCCGAACTTCCCGTCGAAATGACTATCTCCAAGGCGTTGATTGAAATCAAGGAGGGCACGACGGTTGTGCTCACCGCCGAAGCCAAGAACGCTCCCGAAGGCGCAATCATCGTCTGGGCCTCAAGCGACGAAACGGTCGCTACCGTTGACTCCAAGGGTCAGGTTACGGGCGTCGGCGCCGGCGAAGCCGAGATTACCGCTTCGTTTGGCGACGCTTCCGCCTCCTGCACCGTCAAGGTTTCTCCGGCCTTCGGCCTGACGCTCAACGCAACTTCCGTCAACCTCAAGGTGGGCGAAACCAAACTCCTCTGGTATAACTTCACCGGCGACGCTCCCAAGGACGTGGAGGTCGTTTGGTCGACCACCGACGCATCGGTTGCCACGGTTTCCGCTTCCGGCCTCGTTACGGCCGTCAAGGGCGGTTCAGCCAAGATTGTTGCAACCTGCGGCAAGGTGACGGCTGAATGTCTCGTGACCGTCGAGGAGGATACTCCCGCTCCCGTGGTGCCCGAATACAGCATCAAGTTGAACGACTCCAAGATTGAACTGACCGAGGGCGAAACCAAGATTCTCGGCTATGAATTCGAGGGCGACGCTCCGAAGGATGCCGAACTCGTCTGGACCTCAAGCGACCCGACCGTTGCCCGCGTTGAAAACGGCCTTGTAACGGCTGTCAGCGCCGGTGAAGCCGTTATTACCCTCGCCTGCGAAGACAAGAAGGCCGAATGTAAAGTAACCGTCAAGGGCAAAACCTCCGGCGGAGATGAAGACCCCGAAAAACCGGGCGAAGACCCCGAAAAGCCCGGTGATGAGGACTCAATCGTCAGCGTCGAAGCCGACTCGTCGGCCCGCTACTTCGACCTCTCCGGTCGCCGGATTGCCTCGCCCCGCGGCGTCTGCATCGAACTTAAAGCCGGCAAGGCCCGCAAGGTTCTGGTCAAATAAACCGCGCATATAATTAACCAATCATTCAATACATTAACCATGAAATTAACCAAACGTTTGGTTTCGGTTGCTATTCTCCTGAGCCTATGGCTCGGGAGTTTGGCTGCTGTGACCAACAACCCGCAGTCAGTCAAGGACCTGCTGAACCGAATCGGTGGCACCGGTGCCGCCGACCGCTTCGAGACGGTCGTTGACGAGAGCCTCGCGACCAATGGCAAGGAGACCTTTGTCATTACGTCGCAAGGGGGCAAGCCGTGCATCAAAGGCTCGACCCTCTCGGCGCTTACCACCGGTATCGGCTGGTATCTTAACCATCATGCGAGCATTAACCTTACGTGGAACTGCCCGAAGGTTGACCTCGTCAGTGCAACCCTTCCCGTCCCGACGAGCGAGGAGAAACACACCACAGATGCCGTCTATCGCTACTATCTGAACTACACGGCATTCTCCTACTCGATGAGTACCTGGACCTGGGACCGCTGGCAGGAAGAAATCGACTGGATGGCCCTGCGCGGCGTCAATATGCCGCTGCAAATCGTGGGCCTTGAAGAAGTATGGCGCCGATTCCTTATGGAGGACTATGGCTATAGCCTCACGGAGGTCAGCAATTTCGTTGCCGGCCCCTGCTATATGGCCTGGTTCGGCATGAACAACCTCGAAGGGTGGGGTGGTCCCAACCCCGAATGGTGGTATAAGCGTCAGGGCCAACTCGGCGGTCAGATCGTTGAGCGTATGCGCTCGCTCGGAATCGAGCCCGTGCTCCCCGGCTTCTTTATGCTCCCCACTAACTTCCAGTCAAAGACCGGGTTCAAGACGGCCGGCACAGGCGGTTGGTGTGGCTTCACCCGTTCGCACCTGGCCGACCCCTCGAACACTAACTTTGCGGAAGTTGCCGCCAAGTTCTATAAGCGAGTGGAGGAAGTGCTCGGCAAGAGCAAATACTACTCGATGGACCCCTTCCATGAAGGTGGCGGTGCAAATAACGTTTCAAGCATCGCCGGAGTATACCAGAAATGCTATGAGGCAATGAACGCAGCCTCCGCCGGCTCAAAATGGGTTATTCAATCCTGGCAATGGGGCGGAACGCAGCGCCAGAGCCTCAGTAATGTGCCCGAGGGCAGACTGATTGTTCTTGACCTCTATGCCGATGCCAAGCCGGCGTGGGGCACATATGGCAATCATGACGTTGTCTTCTCAACCATCTTTAACTTCGGCGGCCGTTCAGGCTATTTCGGTCGCGCAAAGACCGTAATCGATGGCTATTGGAACGCCAAGACCTCGAAGGCAACCGTGAAGGGTATCGGCGCTTCGCCCGAGGCAATCGAGCAGACTCCGGTAATGTACGACCTTCTGTATGAACTCCCCTGGTATAGCAGCAAGCCGGACCCCGACGAATGGTTTGCCAGTTATGCCGCCCGCCGCTACGGCCAGCAGAATGAAGAAGCCGACGAGGCGTGGAGCCTTATCCTGAACTCCGCACTCGACATGAAGGGCGCCGACCAGGGCCCTCACGAAGCCCTCTTCTGCGCTCGTCCGAATCTTGACGGAAACAAGGTTTCGACCTGGGGTTACAACAACCTCTTCTATGACCCCGATATGATTATCGAGGCTGCCTACAAACTCCTCGACTCAGGCCTCACCGGCGATAACTACTCATTTGACCTGACCGACATGGCTCGTCAGGCAATGACCGACTATGCCCGCAAACTTATTCCCGAAATCAAGGCCGCAAACAACGCCGGCGATAAGGAGAAGTTTGCCAAGACCCGCGACGCCCTGCTGCAACTGATGCTCGACATCGACGAACTGCTCAATACCAACGCCGAATTTATGCTCGGCCACTGGACCCAGCGCGCCCGCGATATGGCCAACGAGGTAAGCGGAACCACCGATGCCGACCGCGACTGGCTCGAACTCAACAATGCTCGCCAACTCATCTCGACCTGGGGCGCCAAAGGTCAGGCTGACGGCGGCGGGTTGAAAGACTACTCCTATCGCGAATGGGGTGGCATGATGAAGGATTATTACTACCAGCGCTGGAAAGTATGGTTCGACAACAATATGCAAGCCCCTGCAATCGGTTGGTTCCAATGGGAATGGAACTGGGCTCACAATAACCCCGGCAAGTACCCGACCGAACCTATCGGCGATACGCAGGAAGTTACCGCACGCGTCCTGCCCAAGTATCTCTCGGCCTTCAACTCGAATATTGCCGGCGGAGGCACTACCTACCTTCCCCGCCTGCTCACGACCGACAAGAAAGGCAAATTCTTCGACTTCGCTTCGCTTGATTCCGACTATACCCCCGACTTGCGCATTAGCGACGCCGAAATCAGCGAGATAGCCGTCGACTTCAACAAGAACGACAAATATGAAGAAGGCGAATGCGTTAAAAACGCCTCGACCTTCCATGTTCCCGCCGACGCTCCCGTTGGCGAACGCCCCGTCCGCATTACCCTTTCGGACGGAACGCAGTTCATCTATACGCTGCGCGTAGTCGTTGACATCACCGAGGACCGCACGGTTTCCGTCAAGACCTCAAACGCCTCGGAAGGCTCCGTCAGCATTGACGGCACTAACGCCCTGAGCGTGACCAACAAGGAAATCGTGGTTCTTCGCGCAACCCCCACTCAGAAGTATGACTTCGAGTATTGGACCGACAAGGCCGGTAACAACGTCGGCAACGACAACCCGATGAGTTATTACGGCACCGAATCGGAAGAATTTACCGCTCACTTCGGTCCGAATATCTGGGGTGTGCCCGAATATGTCGGCACGAACTTCCCCCCGAGCGACCTTGTTACCCATGGTCAGTATCTCGTTTCGCTGGGCGTAACCCAAGGCGGAGAGTCAACCACTTTCTTCAACTCCGAAGCAACCCCCGACGAGCATTTCTACTATGTGACCAACCGAATCAAGGCTGCCCCCGGCGGTGCTTTCCACTTCGATTATAAGGGCAAAGGCAATTTGCAATATAACTTCCTTTCGGCCTACTGCGACCTGAACGCCGACGGCAAGTTCGATATCAATACGAACGAACTCCTCGGCACCAAGGGTACGCATCTGGCCCAGAATACTTCTGTTGGTCAGGGCGGCTTCGACGTTCTGCTCCCTTACGATACCCCGAAGGGAACGACCCACATCCGTCTGCGCTTCGACGGCGCCTGGATGGATCAGGAAGTACCCGGCTCGTGGGTTAACCTGACCGACCACCCGAGCGGCTCAACCGGCGCTTTCAAGCCCGACGCAAAGACCAACCGCGTTATCTACGAAGTGCTTCTTGAAATCAACGACGGAGTCGAATATAACTCTACCGTTACCGTCAAGAGCAACAATGAAAACTACGGTACTGTTCGCTCCGAGAATATGGCCAACGTATATCTCCCCGGCGAAAAGGTTATTTTGACCGCCTTCCCCGAATCCGGCTATCAACTCGCACGCTGGGAGGACAACCATGGCCGCACGATGCCCTCCGAATGGATGAACGGCAATATGATTGAGTTCACGGCGTTTGACGACGCGGACATCACCGCCGTCTTCGAGCGCATCCCCGTGGAGGTTGACCTCTGGAAACTCGAACTGGAGACGGACGAAAACGGCCTCACCTATATCAATAAGGTGGTTGCCGAAGGTGAATCTCACCTCCACCTGACCGACGAACACACCGGCTATACCAACCTGATTGACTATATCGCCCCGGGCGTCTTCGCCGGAAGCACTGCCCTGAAGGAACTGACCCTCCCTGACCAGGAAATGCACATGACGGTGCTCGATGAGTTCTACAACTCCGGCGTCCTCAACGGCAAGGCAAGCAAGGTTCAGACCGTCATCAAGCACGCCGATGGTTCAAACGCAACCAAGGAAAATCCTTGTGTTAGATATAATGATCCGTTTGTAATGACCATTACCGGTACTTACAAAGGCACTTCGTTCGATGCCGAAGGCACCATTCTCTTTGCCAACGGCGATAACGGTAAGGCAGCGTCTTATGCCAACGGTTGGTCGAAAATCCTCCTGAAAAAGGATGGCTCGCTTGACGTTTGGTGGGACTCCGCTTCGCCCGTAAACATCCCCTCGAAGATTACCTCTGACTTTAAGGTTATCGTCTCTTGGCTTGGCAATAAGCAGACGCGCTTCACCGTGATTGACGGCGAAGGCAACCGCGTCGAAAAGATTATTACCAACTCCGCGAATATGATGCAAATCTGGCAATATGCCGCCTATATTCCCGCCGGAATGTCGGAAACCGTCGTATTCGGAACGCCTACCACTCAGACGCAGATTCCCGGCGAGGCTCTGGCCGGATGTCGCAACCTGATGGACATTCACGTGCCCGATGGTTGCACTTATGCGGTTGAAAAGAATGGTGTTGTCTACGACAAGACCGGCAAGAACTGCATTGCCTACCCCGAAGGCCGAATCCTCGGCAGCGCCTTCTCGCTCGTAGTGCCCGGCTCGACCAACGAACTGGCCGCCGCTCCCCGCAGCACCGACGGCGAAATGTCGAACCTCGCAATCAGCGCCATTCCCGCTTCTGAAAACTGGAACTCCCTCTGGACCATTGACACGGACGGCGCCCTGATTCACTATAACTCGGGCCTCGGAGTCGACGCCAACGGCCGCTCGCTCAGCGCCGACGATGTCAACTTCACCTACGCCCTCTCTTACGACGAAGGCGAACCCTCAATATCCTTCTGGAGAGAGCCCGGTTGGTATATGACCTACCAGGGCCTGCAGGGTAGCCCCTATTCATTTGACTTCTATCCCGTAGCCGAACTGAAAGCCCCCGCGGGCAATCTGCGTACGGTAACCTTCCCCGTGAACGTCATCGTGCCCGACAATGCCGAAGTCTTCTCGCTCGATAAGGTCGGCACCAAGGGCGGCTATATCAGCCATATCAACCCCGGTCATATCATTCCGGCCGGCACCGGTGTGCTGATTGTCGGCGAATGTGACCCCTTCGTAATCACCTCGCAGACCTCGTTTGAGACCCCCGACCTCCTGGACGGTACGAACGTTGAACTCGTGCTCTCTACACCTTATTATATATTAGAGGGTGAAAACTTCGTGCGCCATGAGTCAGGAACCATCCCCGCCAACCGCGGCTACGTGCCTGCCGGAGTGATGGAGGTGGCCTCGTTCCGCTATCAGCCCGCCGACTACGAACCCGTGGAAATTGACGGCTGGGCATTTGACTGGCGTTACTCCTACGACGAAAATCATATCTGCCTGACCTCTATTGTCAACCCGGGTGAGGCTGTTCTCGACCTCAGTAAGGCAATTGAGGAGACCGGCGATAAGGTTGTCGACATCGACCCCGCAATGTTCGTGGGCAATACCGACCTCGTTGAAGTAACTCTCCCCGCTCAGCGTCTTGCCCACCATTATTATGACACGGAAGTGACCGGCGCCGGGATTATTAGCGATGTTCTTGACCTCCCGCAGACAATGTCGTGCGATAAGCCCTGGAAACTGACAATCGACGGCCATTCCGACGGCTCCTCAGTTAACCAGTGGGGCTCAGGTCTCTTCGCAACCGGCACTGATGCCCTCGGGACATATTATGATAATGGTTTCCAACTGTATCTGACTAAAGCCGGCCAGGTTAAAGTCCTTTACAAGAATAACAATCAAGGTGCCGACCATTCTATTGCTCTTTCCGACGTAACTGTTACCGGCGATTTCAGCCTTGAGTTCAGTTATACGGTTGACAAGAACGCCGGAACTGCCGGCACCACTATTACCGTGGTTGCCAACGGTAAGCGCCAGTCGAAATATTTCGCCGGCAAACTTAGTCCTATCAGCACGTTCTGTACGGCTCTCCCCGTCGGCATCAACTTCACCCGCCTCCACCTTGAGGGTGAAGAAATCTACTTCCCCTACAATGAAGGTGACCTCTTCCGCGGTTGTAACAAACTTCAGGCTCTCCACGTTGCCGACGGTTGCGACTATGCGGTTGAGAAGGACGGTGCGCTCTACGACAAGGAGAACCCCGCAATGTGTATCGCTTACCCGCTCGGCCGACTCCACACCACTCCGTTCACTATGACCTGCATCGACAACGTCGAAGTGACCGCCAACCCGGTTATCGACGGCGACGAACTGACCTCGAACGAAGTCTTCGTGCAGAACACCGACAACCCGCTCAACGCCCTCTGGATTCTGGCCGACGATAACTGCCTGAACCATGTGAACTCCGGCGTTCACCTCAATGCCAACGGCTCCGGCGTGGGCGACGCTCATAACGAGTATGCCTGCTCGCTGGTTTACGGCGACGGCGAACCGACGCTCAAGTTTGCGCTCGACGAAGACCGCTACCTCTCGCATATCGAAGGTATCCTCCTCGTTGAACCCGAACCTCACCTCTTCCGCTTCACTCCCGTTACGTCATTCACGGCTCCCGTTGAGGAGGGTATGCCTCAGGTGGTTTCCTTCCCCCGCGACGTGGTAGTGCCTCAGGGCGCCAACGTCAAAGGCATCAGCGAGGTTGACCAGAACTATGGCGGCACGCTGTTTGACATCGAGCCGGGCACTGTGATTCCCGCCGGTCAGCCTATCATGACCCTCGGCGGCTCCTCCGAGTTTGCTTTCGCTCCCGCTTCGGAGTCGGCTCCCGCCCCGATTGACAATGCCCTCAAGGGCAACGTGGTTGCCCTCAACTCCTCCGAGCCCTTCTATCTGCTCGAAGGCAACTGGTTTATGCGCCACGAATCGGGCGTCATCCCCGCCAACTCCTGCTATATCCCGGCAACCGAGGATATGACTTCCGACGGTTTCCCCTATGAGGATATTTCCGACTCGTTTGAAATCTCGTTCGGCTCAATGCCTCTGATTGTCATCGAGAGCGAAACTGACATCCTCGATGTTACCCTCAACAATGCGCCCTCCTATGCCAAGGTCGTTCTGACCTCCAAGGACGAGACTATCGCTAAGGTCGACGAAGAGGGCGTAGTCACCGGTGTGGCTGTCGGCGAAACCGAAATCGTCGCTACCTGCGGCAAGACTTCGGCTGTATGTCCTGTCTTCGTGCATGCCGCCCCCGAGTTTTACGTAACTCCCGCCGCAAGCGTTATCCGCGTTGGCGAAACCGTTCAACTCAAGAGCGTTATCAACAACGTTGAGGGCGACGTGACCGTAACCTACAAGTCGAACAACCCCGCCGTCGCTACGGTCGACGCCTCAGGCCTCGTGACTGCCGTCGCAGCCGGCAAGACCTCGGTTGTCGCTACCTGCGGCGGAATGACCTACGCGGTTGACATCACCGTCAACCCGCCGCTCCAGCCCTCAATCTCCGTCAAGGTTGAAGACTTTAGCCTCACCGTAGGCGGCACGCAGCGCATCGAAGTAACCCTGACCGATATGGGCACTAACCCAACCGTCACCTATACTTCTTCGAACCCTGACGTCGCTACCGTCGATGCCAACGGCCGCGTGACTGCCGTCGGCGAAGGCACGGCTGAAATCACCATTGCCTGCAAGGGCGTTGAAAAGACGGTCAGCGTCACCGTTAACCGCGAACTCAAGCCCTCAATCTCCCTCAAGCAGACCCGCGTGGAAGTGACCGTCGGCGAAACCGTCCAACTTGAGCCGACCCTCACGGATATGCCTGACGACGCCGTCATCACCTGGAGTTCAGGCAACATCAAGGTTGCTACGGTCAACTCCGACGGCCTTGTGACCACCATTGCTCCCGGCAGCGTGACCATCACCGCCATCTGCCAGGGCAAGAGCGCTACCTGCACGATTATCGTGAACCGCCAACTCGTTCCGGCCCTCACGCTCTCAGAACCCTCGGTTGAACTGACCGCCGGCGAAAGCGTCGACGTAGTCGCAACCCTCGTCGATATGCCCGAGGGCGCTACCGTCACCTGGACCTCCGATAACGAGAGCGTTGCCACCGTCGACGCCAACGGCCGCATTACCGCCGTCAGCGAAGGCACCGCCACGGTTACCGCCGCCTGTCAGGGCCTCGAAGCCACGGTCAGCGTCAAGGTTAACCGCGAGTTGCATCCCGCAATCTCCTTCGTGGCCGATATTGTCGACCTCGTCGAGGGCGATGAGGCTCAACTTGAGGTTGAACTCGTCGATATGGGCGAGGACGCCGAAGTAGTCTGGACCACGTCCGACGAAAAGGTTGCCACGGTCAACGCTTCCGGCGTTGTGACCGCCGTCGGCGAAGGCAAGGCCACCATTTCGGCTACCTGTGGTGGCCTGACCGCAACCTGCACCGTCAACGTCAGCGCCAAGCAGACCGTTGAACCTATCGACCCCGTCGACCCGGGCGAAGACGGAATCAACGGCGTCAATGCCGACAAGGCCGACGAGATTTACTCAATCAGCGGTATGCGCCTGAACAAGCCGACCAAGGGCTACCATATCCTTAACGGCAAGAAAGTCTTCAAGAAAGGCTGATTCCCCCTCAGATTATCCCAAAAGAGCCGAGGCGCCACGCGTCCCGGCTCTTTTTTTATATTGTATCAGCAATAAAAATACTCCCCTTTGCGTTTCAAAATGAAAGAATTTGAGGAAAAATGAAGAAAATATGTTAAAAAACATAAGAAAATTTGCGCAATTTGTAAAAAGTTACTACCTTTGTAGTAGGTAAAAGAGATTTTTTGAGTACCTCTCGCTCATTTTTTCTACACATTTATCTTGATTTCCGGGCCTCAAGCCCGGGAATCGCCAACTAACGATTTATAAACAAACCATTCACTATCAGAGAACCTTATGGGTAAAAATTTAGCAACCTTTTTGCTGTTTATGCTCGCGTCACTGTCTGCCCTGGCTGACGTTACCGTCACGGGTACTGTGATTGATAAGGCTGAACAAGAGCCGATCATCGGCGCTACGGTCAAACTTAAAGGTAAGGCTTCCGTCGGTACGTCTACCGACATCGACGGCAACTTCTCCCTGACCGTACCCTCCGAAAAGTCGGTGCTTGAAATCACCTTTGTCGGCATGAACCCCGTGGAGGTGAAGGCTTCGACCAAGCCCCTCCACATCGAGATGGAAACTTCGGCGACCCAACTCCAGGAGGTCGTGGCCCTCGGTATGGGCAATGTCGACCGCCGCACGTTTACCGGCGCTACCACTAAAATCAATGCTGACGAAGCCCTCCTTTCCGGTGTGGGCGACATTTCGCGTTCACTCAGCGGCCGCGCCGCCGGTGTGAGCGTCCAGAACGTCAGCGGCACTTTCGGTACCGCCCCCAAAATCCGCGTGCGCGGCGCCACCTCTATTTATGGCACGAGCAAACCCCTCTGGGTTGTCGACGGCGTGATTCTTGAGGATAACGTCGAACTCGACGCCGACGCGCTCTCGTCGGGCGACGCTAACACGATGATTGCGTCCGCTATTGCCGGCCTCAACGCCGACGATATCGAGAATTTCCAGATTCTGAAAGACGGCTCCGCCACCTCTATCTATGGTGCGCGCGCAATGGCCGGTGTGATCGTCGTGACCACCAAGCAGGGCCGCGCCGGACATACCTCTATCAACTATACGGGCGAACTGACCTATCGTCTGAAACCCTCCTATCGCAACTACAACATCTCCAACTCTCAGGAGCAGATGGGCATCTACAAGGAAATGGAAGAAAAAGGCTGGCTTAACTTTGCCGCCCTCGCAAACTCCAGTTCCAGCGGCGTGTACGGCACGATGTATAAACTCATCAACACCTACGACCCCGCTACCGGCCAGTATGCGCTGGCCAACACCGAAAGCGCCCGCAACGCCTACCTGCGCGAGGCCGAGATGAGAAATACCGACTGGTTTGACCTTCTTTTCCGCAACACCGTGATGCAGACCCATGGCGTCAGCGTCTCCGGCGGTACGGACAAGGGCAACTTCTACACCTCGTTCTCCTATATGAACGACCCGGGTTGGACCAAGTCCTCTAACGTTGACCGCTATGTCTTCAACGCCAATGCTACCTATAACCTGAGCAAGCAGTTGAAGTTCACCATGCGTACCAACGACAGTTACCGTAACCAGAAGGCTCCCGGCACTCTGAGCCAGGATATCGACGTGGTCAGCGGTTCTATCAGCCGTTCGTTCGACATCAACCCCTTCAGTTATGCGCTCAACACTTCGCGCACCACTGACCCCAAGTCGACCCTGACCCGCAACTACGCCGACTTCAACATTTTCGACGAACTCGACAATAACTATAT
>CAYUGU010000014.1:0-35388 GCA_964444345.1 uncultured Bacteroides sp. | reverse complement strand
ACTTCGACCTACGACGGCATCTCCATAGCCTGGGCCATCGTCGAGTATCTCCACGAGCATGGCCAAGAGCATCCTAAGACGCTTTTTGCCACTCACTATCACGAACTTAACGAGATGGAGCAGACCTTCTCGCGGGTGGTTAACTATAACGTTTCGGTCAAGGAGATCGACGGCAAGGTGGTGTTCCTGCGCAAACTGGCGCGCGGCGGCTCGGAACACTCTTTCGGTATCCATGTTGCGAAACTCGCCGGTATGCCTCCGGTAATCGTGGAGCGTGCGCGCCAGGTGCTTCGCCAACTTGAGACGAACCTGCGCGGCGACCGCAAAATCACTGACGAAGTGGGCTCGCAAGGCTCCTCGTCGGAGGGTATGCAGTTGAGTTTCTTCCAACTCGACGACCCCGTGCTCACCCAACTGCGCGACATGATTCTCGATCTCGACATCGACCGCCTGACCCCCCTTGACGCCCTCAACAAACTCCACGACATCCGCTCCGTACTAACCGGAAAATAAGGAAAATACATAATAAATACAAAATACAAAATAAATACAAAATACAAAGTACAAAATACAGAATTAAATTGGGGGTATGTCTTTAAGTCAGATGAAAAGAGCCTTATGGTTCGTCAATGAGTTAGTCGGCGCCAAGTCGTATGGCGTTTCCTATGAAGACTTGAGTAGCAGATGGCAGCGGTCGTTGCTTAACGACAAAAAGGATGAACGGATTTCGGAGCGTACATTCTTTCGGCTCCGGCGCGACCTGGAGAGCCTGTTTGACATAAATATTGAGGAGTTTCCGCCGAAAAAGGGCCGTTATCGATTGGAAATGACCGAAAACTCTGTGCTTCTCAGTATGTTGTGTAAACTTGTGACCGACAATTCAGCGCGGGGTGTAGGCCTCGACGTTTTGTTGGCCCAGGTTATTGAGGGGCGCGAAATCTCCGTACAGGCCAAGCGGCAGATTTATGAAATGGCTTTCCGGCTTAATAAGGCGTCATTTCTTGCGGGTCAGCAACTTATTACCGATACTCTTGAGGGTAAAATCGCGGGCGCGGACAATGCCCAATGGTCGCCTGACGATAAATATCGCGTATGTATCTATCTGGATGAGACTTATGAGCGCATAAAGACGTGGATAGGCGTGGCGATTTTGCCTCAGGACGAGAGCGATTGTGAAGGCTCCGTGAGACTTTTTGTTGTCAATGAAACGCAAGACGTTGCGCTCCACGAGCGGCTGAGAGAGGCGCTCGACCTGGACGAGGGGGTCAAGGAGAAGCAGGACTATTGGTGGTTTGCTCCCCGCGACGAGTCGTTTGCAAAGATGACTTATGTGACCGGCCCGGACGTCGCCGCCATCCGCGAGCGCGCACAGCGTCTTTTGGCCGGGGTCAATCGGGTGGAATAACATTTTTTGAGTTGACTGACAAATTTTGGCAGAGTTCTGTGCTAACTTTGCGGCGAAATTGATTATCAACCTCAAAAAAACAAAATTTATTTATGCAACTTTGGAAAGCAACCGCCGCCAAGGACTACAATGACGGCAAGCGAAAATTGACCCGCGGAATGAGCGTGGAGTTCACCACTGACTACAACACGTATCCGTCGAGCGTATGGACCGGAAACAGCACCAAGCGTAAAATCGCCGAACTGTTTGTCTCGAAGTATGGCTTGAACTGCACTCCGGCTGAATTCGAGACGATTATCAACAACAATAACTTTGAGTACACACTTTTATCTTAATCACTACATTATGGCAAAAGTCTGGAAAATCATCAAAGCCATTTTGGGCGGCATCTTCAAAGTACTCGGCGTTATCCTGAGCATTGTTGCTCCGAAAACCAAGGACAACCTTCGTCGGCTCAATGATCAGATGCATCTTCGCTAATCGCCCCCCGGGACGCAACTTTCGTCCTTACGGAAGCATAGGCAGCCTGTGACAGGTAATTTTCTTGTGGGTTTGCAAAAAAGTTAGTATATTTGCACTGAAATAATTAAATAAAGCAAATATACGAAACAGACAGTAATCTAACCCACAAGAAAATTTATATTGCACTCAGTTGCAGTATGACCGCCATCCGATTCGGTAAAATCTGGTAAATCTTACAAGGAATCATAAGATGGGAGTCAGCGGCAATGCGTGTATCCTCCAACGGAGGACGCAGGCTGCTTTTGCTTCAATCTTGATTCCGGGCTTACCAGAGCCTTACCGAAAGAGCGATCCAAAAGAGAAGTTGTGTCCTCTTTTTTTTGCACACAGCCGGCAGTTTGGGACGGCCGATTTTGTCCCGAAAAAACTTTATTCTAAAATGGAATATAACAAAAAATTAGCAGAGATTTATCAGCCACTTATCACGGGCCTTTCGAAAATGTTTGAAGAGTTGAATAACTCCGAACTTATGGGAGATCGAAATTTTTCCTGGCCGCTGTTACTTCGTATTTGGGAGACAGAATATGATAATGCTCCTGTTAAACTCATGATTTTTGGTCAGGAAACTAATGGTTGGAATAATCAGACTGAGTCAAAAATTGAATCGAACACCGTCGAGACTTTGACCGAGGAATATGTTCTCCACGATATGGGTCGTGGGCGTATGCGCTCTCCGTTTTGGCGGACGTTAAGATTCCTCAACGAGGCTCTCGGGAATCCGGATACAAACTGCTTTGTTTGGAATAATATCCTGAAATTCGGCAAGGAAGATGGCGCGGGACATCCGTCGGACAATGTTATGGCAGCCGAGATGCAATATTTGAATGTCGTAAAGGAGGAACTGGGGGTGCTGAAACCTGAAGTTTGTATCTTCTTGACCGGTCCGCAATACGATTCCGATATTGAGAAAAAATTCGGAGACGTGAAGTTTGTTGCCGTTGATGGATACAACAGTTCCGAGTTGGCTAGAGTTGAAAATGAAGCATTACCTAAGAACTCGTTTCGTACTTATCATCCCGGGTTTGGCAATTTCCACAAAGATTGGTATGATGGGGTGCTGAGTAAGATTGTTGAACTTTGCAAGCGCGGTTAAGCCAAGGAGTTCAAGAACTATCAGGGAAACTACGTGCCCTCGCGTGTGCAGACGTGCAAGTGTCTCGAATCCAATTCTACTGTACGTTGGCGCTGTCTCGCCATGCACGCGGGGGCGCGTGCTTATCCCAGCGATTTGGCGTTTTGGAAGTTCTGTAACACCATCTGATATTAAATTTTTTTGGTATGGTACGAGCGGTGATTTTTTTGGATTTTGATGGGGTGATGAATACGGAGCGTTTCCAGAGGCAGTTGGCCGCGGAGGGTAGGGCCGGGGCTGACGAGTGGGGCCCGCTGTTTGACCCGCAGGCTTCGGCGGCTTTGCGTCGGATTGTTGAGGCTACCGATGCGCGGATTGTGATTTCGTCGTCGTGGCGATTCAATTTCCGTGTGGGCAGCCTGCGTATGATGTGGGAGGTCCGCTGTATGCCGGGCGAAATAGACGGCGTTTTGCCTTGTGACATAGCCTGCATTTCGCGCGGCGAGGAGATTGATCAATGGCTGGCGGCCCACGGCCCTGCGCCCTACGTGATTATTGACGACCTCGACGACTTCACCGCGGGCCAACACGTCCGCTTAGTCGAAGTCAACCCTTCGACCGGCCTGACCCCCGCCGACGCCCAAAAAGCCCTCTCCCTTCTGCGCTAAAGCAGGTCGGGTCTTTAAAGACCTTAAGAACTTTAAAGGATTTAAGAACCTTATTGGGGTTTGGACGGGTTAGATTTGGGTTGGCGGGGGCGGTGGTGGAAGTGGCGGCGGGGCTTTTTGGCGGGCTTGGGGGCGTCGGCGGGTTGTGGGTCGTCGGCGGCGAAGGGGGCGGTTCCGCGGGCGACGGGTTTGCCGAGGAAGTCTTCAATGAATTTGAATTTGCGGCGTTCGCGCGGGGAGATGAGCGTCACGGCGACGCCGCTTTCGCCGGCGCGGGCGGTGCGTCCGATGCGGTGGACATAGTCTTCAGCATCGTGGGGCACGTCGTAGTTGACCACCATAGAGATGTCGTCAATGTCGATTCCGCGGGCCACTATGTCGGTTGCCACAAGGACGTCGACGTTGCCGGCGCGGAAGTTGCGCATAACCTCTTCGCGGACCGTCTGGTCGAGGTCGGAGTGCATTTCGCCGGCCTTGATTTTGAGTCGGCGGAGGGTGCGGGCGAGTTCCTTGACCTTGATTTTCGATGAGGAGAAGACGATTACGCGCCGGGAGTTGATTGTTTCAAACAGATGGCAGAGCAGGGCTTCCTTCTGAGGCTCCTGGACGTTGTAGGCGAGTTGATGGATGTTTTCGCCGGGCTTGCTGACGGCGATTTTGATTTCCTCGGGGTTATGGAGGAGCGATTTGGCCATGCGCTGGATTTTCGGCGGCATTGTGGCCGAAAACATAAGGGTCTGGCGCTTGGCGGGGAGGCGCTTGGCAATCTGCATGATGTCGTCATAGAAACCCATATCGAGCATACGGTCGGCCTCGTCGAGGATGAAGAATTCGACGGCCGAGAGGTCGACATAGCCCATGGAGATATGGGCCAGGAGGCGTCCGGGAGTGGCGATGACTACTTCGGCGCCGGTCTTGAGGCCATGTTGCTGGCGGGCATAGCCTTCGCCGTCGGTGCCGCCATAGATGGGGAGGGAGGAGATAGGGAGGAAGTAACTGAATCCTTGGAGTTGCTGGTCAATCTGGAGGGCGAGTTCGCGCGTAGGGGTCATCACTACGCACTTGATTTTGTCGGAGGGTTCGCGTTTGCCGAGTTCGTTGATTACGGGGAGGAGGAATGCGGCTGTTTTGCCCGTGCCGGTCTGGGCTACGGCTATGAGGTCGCGGCCGCGGAGGGCGGCGGGGATTGCGAGTTCTTGAATGGGGGTGCACTCGTCGAAGTGCATATCGTAAAGTGCGTCAAGCACATCGTCGGTCAGGTCAAGGTCTTCGAATTGCATTGTATGTAACTATCGGAAATAATGAAAGGAGATGCAAAGTTAGTAATAAAAATACAAAATGCAAAATACAGAATACAAAACAAAAGAATACAGAATACAAAATCAAAAATATTCGTTGGGCTGAAGGGGATTTTTTGAATTTTTTGCGGGAAAGTTTGGAAATGATTGCATAAAGGCGTATATTTGCCGATAGTATACGGAACGCTTTGGCGCGCCGTAGTTTGGTTAATCATAAATAAATCAATACATTATCTATAATTTGATGAAGACTAATACCATTACAGCACTGGTGGCCATGGCTCTGACCGTTGGCTCCGTGTCGGCCGTTTATGCACAGAATAATGTGCCGGCGGCTCAGGGTGGCGTGGTCATGTTCGGCAATAGTTCAATCGTCCTTGACGACTTTGGGGGCGTTGAACTTGAGGTACCGACCTATTCGCGCTATACCTACGCCGTCAGCGGCGAAAACTGGATTACTCCGCGCGTGAGCGACGGAAAGTTAACCCTCGCAATTGACGAGAATAAGTCGGGTTCGAGCCGCACGGCCCTGCTCAACGTTCGCACGGCAGCCGGCGGCAGTTCGGTGCTGACCGTTCGCCAGCCCGGTTGGGACCTGAGCGAATACGCGCAGGCGGCCGTCGACGCAACCAAGGTTAAGGTCGTATGGGCCAAGGACGCCTGCGAGAGTGTTGCCGGACGCGCCAACAGTACCAACGAGTCGCTCATTAAGAGTTATGACAACGACCCCTCGACCTGGTATCATACGTCCTATCAGGCTACTCAAGGCTTTGACCCGAATGACCCCCGTCAATTCCCCGTGCTCGAATATTACTTCACCGCCAAGGATGCTCCCGTTTCGGAGACGGTCGACGTGGCCTCGCTTACCTACACCACCCGTAACGACGGCAGCGACAACGGTAACTTCGGCATCGTCGAGATTCAGGTGGGCAAGATGGGCGACGACCGCACCATGGACTGGAAGTCCATCAGCGACGACCGTACCATGGACTTCGAATATGCCCGCGGCACCCGCTCGGTGAAGATTCCCGAAGAACTCGGCAAGGGGATTCACGCAATCCGCTTCATCGTCCACACCGGTTTCTACAGTGCCTATCGCGAAGATGGCAGCCACTGCATTGCCTGCGCAGCCGAAATGGACTTCTATAAGCCGCAGGCAGCCATTGAGGGGGCCGAACTCTTCGCCGACGGCGTCTTCTCCGCCCTCAAGGAAGGCACCACTCAGGCCCAGATTGACGCAATCACCAACCCGCTCCTTAAGGAACTGGCCCAGATGATGTTTGACGGCAAATACTCCTCCGAAGGCCTCGTTTCGACCCACGAAGCAATCAAATCGCCCTATACCCTCTCCGAAGAATGGAACGCCCCGGGCAAACTTTACTCGCAATATTCGGGCGTCACGGGTGTGGCCCTGACTCCGGGCAAGTATACCGTGATTGTCGACGGCCTGACGGGCAACAAAGAGACCGCCGAACTGGCCCTCTACTACTGGCATGGCCACGAGGTCTACGAAGTTGCCGACCCGACGGCCAAGGAGGGCAAGCGCGAAGTCAAGTGGGGCGGCGAATCGCGCAGTTATACGCTCCATAACGGCGTGAATATCATCGACATCCCCGTGCCCAACCGCCCCAATAAGCGCGTGAAGGGCGACGATATGTGTCTGGCCTACATCAACAACTTCGACGACGAAGGCTCCGAGAACGGAACCGGCACGGACGTGACCGTTCACATTGTCGGCGGTCTGGTCAACGGCTACCTCTCGAACACCAAGAGCAATGCCGAAAATAAGGAAGTGCTCGACAATGCCGTATATCCCTGTATGGATATCCTCGGCACGCGCACCCAGGGCATCTGGCAGACCGACGCTCTCAAGCAATATGCCAACAACGAATGGGTTCGCCTCATCAACATTTTCGACGAACTCATAATCTGGGAACACCGCGTTCTCGGCGTTGAAAAATATAACCGCGTGCCTAAGAACCGCACCATGGCCTATGTGAACTATACCTATTATATGTTCCAGGGTGGCCTTGGCCCGTCGTTCATGTACAATACCCAGAGCCGCGTCTGCAGCCCGACGAACTTGATGGAGCGCGATAATGACGCAATCTGGGGCCTCAGCCATGAATGGGGCCACCAGCACCAGATGGCTCCCTACTTCCGCTGGACCGGCATGGCCGAAGTGACCAACAATATCTTCTCGGCCTACAACGTGGCCCATATGGGTTATCCTATCGACGTGAACCCCGGCCGCTACCCGACCCACAAGTGGCAGAGTTACGTGGACAACAAGGGAGTTGAGCACCCCGGCGACATCCAGAAAATCTTCCTCAACGACGATTATAACCGCACCCCCTCCGCCCCGAAGGACGGCGAAACCAAGACGGCCAACGACGGCGACAACATCGTCCTCTCGCTCCGCAAGGACGCAGCCGCTGCCGCCAAGAAGGGCGACGCCTTCGGTTGGTGTAAGGAACTGAGAGACTTCGCCATAAATCAGCCCGCTTACCCCTCGCGCCGCTTCGAGCCCAAGGAGGGCGAAACCCCCTTCGGCGAAGAGTCGCAGAACGTTGTCAACCCCAATACGGCCCTCAACGCAATCGAGGCCTACACGAGCGCTAACGGCGAGTTGATTCTCGGCCCGTATGTCAACCTGATGTTCTGGTTCTCGGAAGAGAATGCTGACCGTCCCGCCGAAGACTATCGCCCCGACCTCTGGCCCGACCTCTTCGAGGCTATGCGCCAGAACGACCGCCCCGAGGGCTCCACGGTTGAGAAGACCGACGGCGTCGACAAGTATGAACTCCTCGCCTCTATCTTCAACGGCAACAAGACCACTGACCCCTCCATAAATAAGGCTCAGCAGTTTATCGAGAAGTATCCCAACTCGGTCTGGACCGAAAAGAAATACTTCAAGGAGGATGGCAACCACTGGTGGCAGCAGAACTCCGCCCCCTATCTGATGAACTTCATCCGCAAGGCCTCGCGCCTGACCGGCTATAACCTCTGGAGTTACTTCGAGCGCTTCGGCTGCATCTCGGTTTGCGCACTTGAGCAGGGCGACTACGGCATCCAGTACTATATCATGACTCAGGATATGTTTGACGAGTTCAAGGCCGATATGGACGCCCTCGAAGCCGACGGCACCCTCCGCCCCCTGAGCGACTCGATGCGCGACAAGATTTCGAAGGTTCATTCGCCCTCGTTCCCCAAGGCCGATATTCCCAACGACCGTCCGATTCTCCCCACCGACAACTAATCTCCTATCCCCCAAAGATAACAGAAAATGAAACACAAGATAATTTCAGCCTGTGCCTTGATGCTTGGCGGCCTGATGCTCTCTACGGGCTCTATGGCAACCAACATCAAGAGCCTTGAGGCTCTGAACAACAAGACCGCCTACGTTATCAAGCGTCAGGGCGAAAAGGGTTCGGTCTACGGGTTCCTCCACTATGTTGAAGGCAATGACATCTGTCAGGCTAAAAACTCCGGAATCACGGCCGAAGCCCCCGAGACCCACTGGTCTGTCTACTATTCCGCAACCGAAAAGGGCTATTTCCTCTATAACCTCGCCGCCGGCAAGTTCCTCAGCGGCAACTCCAAGAGTCAGGCCGTCTTTACCGACGAAGCCGTGAAAGTCACCCCGATTTTCCTTGAAGGCGCCGGCTTCTGGGTCCTTGACTGCGGCGGCTACATCGTCGGCCTCGAAAAGGCCGAAAAGGGCGCCGTAATCTACGCCGACGAAGTCACCAAGTCGAACTATAAGGATACCGGCTTCTGCTTCCTGATTGCCGATACCCCCAATCGCGAACTGACCGACGAAGAGCAGGCCACCATTGAAGAGAAAATCAAGAGCGGCCGCGAAGCCGCCCTCCAGCGCTATGTCGATTTCGTGACCAAGGCCGATAAGATGCTCGAAAAAGCCTCTGAACAGAAATATGCCGGCGCTTACTCGCTTGACGAACTCAAGAAGATGCTCGAAAACCCCTCGAAGTACACCTTGACGCAGTTTGAGGAGGCATATAACCGCGCCGTCGTTTCCCGCCTGCCCCAATACGGCTACTACCGTCTGCGCAACCAGAACCGCCCCGGCGCTTACTCTTCAAACCTCGTGGCCGTCAAAGATAACGGCCAGTTGGTTTCCGTCTCGCTCAAGAACCCCGAGTTCGGCTCAGCCGCCGCCGGCTATCAGGACGACATGAACCTCTTCAGCGCAATCCCGACCGACGGCGACCCCTGGAACATCCGCCTCTACTTCAACGCTGCGCAGCAAATGGTTACCTGCGGCACGGGCAATAACTCAAAGGCATGGCTCGACGCCGACCCCTCGAAGGCCACTATCTTCACCTTCGACCCCTATAATGACTATAAGCGCCAGATGCGCCTGCGCTTCGCTAACGCCGACGGCTCGTATATCACCGTTTCCGGCAATAACGAACTCGTAGCCTACAATACCGTTGAAGCCTCCATGCAGTTCTGGTTCGAGGAAGTGAAGACCATCAGCGTCACCACCGATGCCAACGGCTACCTCTCGCTCATCCTCCCGGCCAACATCTCCCTTCCTGAGGGCTTGCAGGCCTGGGTTGTGACCTCCGTTCGCGACGGCAAGGCCTACCTCGAAGAGGCCTCCGAGGGCGTCAGCGGTCATATCCCCTTCATTATCAAGGGTGAAGCCAACAAGACCTACGAACTCCCGACCGTCGGCACCCCCATCTGGTACTCAACGCCGATGACCGGCTCCTGCATCAAGGCCGAAGTCGGTGCGCGCCAGGAAATCGTCAGCACCCCTCAGGGTCTCGCCTTCGAGGCCAAGGAGGCCGGCAGCGTTAACCCCGGCACGGCCTTTGTATTGACCGACGACACTACGCCCCTGCAGGTAGTCATGGGCGCCGACCCCGAGAGCGGCATCGAGGAAATCAGCGCCGACTCAGGCATCGAACTCTTTGACCTTCAGGGCCGGCTTGTCAGCGGTACTCCCCGCGCCGGACTCTATATCAACGCCTCGACCCGCCGGGTTGTGCGCGTCCGTTAACTCTCGCTCCATTCATCCGTTACACATGCTCACGAGGGAGTTCAGGCTCGCCGAAAAGGCCTGAACTCCCTCAAAATTTTGCCGAAAAAGCCACTTTTGAGGGCCAAAATGTCAGTTTTTTTGCAAAATACTTTCGTATGTCGCGGATTTTTTGTTACTTTGCACCGATTTTAAACTGACTTATCATTCATTTACTTAAAAATTATTAACTATGTCTGAAATTGCAGATCGCGTAAAAGCAATCATCGTTGACAAACTCGCCGTTGACGAAAACGAAGTTACTCCCGAAGCATCTTTCACCACCGACCTGGGTGCTGACAGCCTCGACACCGTTGAACTCATCATGGAACTGGAGAAGGATTTCGAAATCTCTATCCCCGAGGAAGACGCTCAGAAAATCCAGACCGTAGGTGACGCCGTTGCTTACATCGAAAACGTTAAGGGCTAATCAACCCGATTCGACGCTTTTCAGCAACTGAAAAAACCTATTTCAACCTTTCTCCTCACCCCATTTACCCATCCCTACAACCACTTAGACTATTAGATGGAACTTAAAAGAGTCGTAGTTACCGGATTAGGAGCAATCACTCCCTTAGGCAACGATGTTGATTCGACCTGGGCTGCCGCTGTTGAAGGCAAGAGCGGTGCCGCCCCCATTACTCATTTCGACGCCTCGAAGTTTAAGACGCAGTTTGCCTGCGAAGTCAAGGACTTCAACGCTGCCGACCATTTTGACCGCAAAAAAGTACGCCAACTTGACCTCTACGCCCAGTATGCAATCGTCGCAGCCCGTCAGGCTGTTGAAGACGCTACGCTCACCGGCGAGGATATCGACAAGAACCGCGTCGGCGTAATCGTCGCTGCCGGTATCGGCGGCCTCCACACCTTCGAGGAGGAAGCCGGCTATTTTGCGCTCCACGGCGAAGAAATGGGCCCAAAGTATAACCCCTTCTTCATCCCCAAGATGATTGCCGACATCGCGTCGGGTCACATCTCGATGGAGTATGGTTTCCACGGCCCCAACTACGGCACGGTCAGCGCCTGCGCCTCTTCAAATAACGCTATCATCGACGCCTTCAACCTGATTCGCCTCGGCAAGGCCGACGCAATCATCACCGGCGGCGCCGAAGCGGCCATCTTCCCGGCCGGCGTGGGCGGTTTCAACTCGATGCACGCCCTGTCGACCCGCAACGATGACCCGCAGGGTGCAAGCCGCCCCTTCAGCGCAAGCCGCGACGGCTTCGTGATGGGCGAGGGCTCAGCAGTCCTGGTGCTCGAAGAACTTGAGCACGCCAAGGCCCGCGGCGCCAAGATCTATGCTGAGGTTGTAGGCGGAGGCATGAGCGCTGACGCTCACCACCTGACCGCAACCCACCCCGAAGGCCTCGGCGCCATGCTCTCGATGCGCAACGCCCTCGAAGATGCCGGCATGAAGCCCGAAGATATTGACTACATCAACGCCCACGGCACCTCAACCCCCGTAGGCGACGTTAGCGAAATCAAGGCTATCTGCGGAGTGTTTGGCGACGCCGTCAAGAACATCAATATCAGTTCTACGAAGTCGATGACCGGCCACCTCCTCGGCGCTACCGGCGCCCTCGAAGCAATTTTCAGCATCAAGGCCGTTGAAGACGGAATCATCCCCCCGACCATCAACCACGCCGCCGACGATGTTGACCCCAACATCCCCGAAGACCTCAACCTGACCTTTAACGTAGCCCAAAAGCGCCCCGTGCGCGCCGCCCTCAGCAACGTATTCGGCTTTGGCGGACATAACGCTACGATTATCGTCAAGAAATTTGAAGAGTAATTACTCTCCAACAGAAGAAACATAAGTCGAGAGAGGCAGGGAACTCCCCGGCCTCTCTCGCGCTTTAAAACCAAAGCCCAACCAATTGATCTAATAAGTCCAATTAGCCCAATTGGTCACTCAACACTAAACACTCAACCCTAAACCCTAAACCCTCAACCATAAACCAAAAAAACGGAGATGAGTTCAGTTCTTATAGTTCTGCCGATTCTGATTATCCTGATGTTCGACCTCGGCCTGGGGCTCACCGTCAGCGACTTCGGATTGATTTTCAAGCGTCCGCGCGCCCTGCTGACCGGACTCCTCGGCCAGATTCTGTTCTTGCCCTTGCTGGCGTTCACCCTCGGCACGTTCTTCGGCCTGAGCAACGAACTCTTCATCGGCCTGCTGCTGATTGCCTGCTGTCCCGGCGGAAGTTCGAGCAACGTCTTCTCCGGCATTGCCAACGGCGACGTGGCCCTCTCGGTCTCGCTCACGGCCTTCAGTTCGCTGATAACTATGGTTACGCTCCCGGTCCTTATGGGCGCGTCGGTTGACCTCCCCGTGGCCAATCTCGTGGTCCAGAATCTCGTGCTTGTGCTCGCCCCGATTATTGTCGGAATGGTCCTCAGGGTCTGGAAACCTGAACTGTCGGCCCGCCTCCATAGGATTATTTCGCGCTTTGCCTTCCCGGCGCTGATGCTGCTGGCGGCAATCTTCTTCGTGGTCAATATCGACGTGTTGCGCGAATATTTCGGTCAGTTGTTTATTGTTGTGACCTGCCTGGTGCTTGCCGGAATGGCTTGCGGAGGCTCCCTGGCCGTCCTGGCCAACCTGACTCATCGCGAGCGGCGCACCCTCGTGATTGAGGTCGGGATGCAAAACGCCGCTCAGGCAATGGCGCTCGCCGCCTCTCCCTTTGTCTTCAATCAGCCCCGCTATGCCGTCCCCGCTACGGTCTATGCGCTGATGATGAACGTCGTTCTCCTGATTTATGTCGCTGTAATCAAGCGCCGCAACCCTGACGCCTAACTCCCCGCGGAGGCCTATGGAGGAGTTGATGCAGTATGTCTGGCTCCACCGCTTATGGTTGGCGGGAGACCTTCGCACGGTCGACGGCGACCCCGTGGCCGTTATCGACGTGGGCCAGCACAACCGCGACGCCGGGCCTGACTTTTTCAACTCCAAAGTGAAGATTGGCGACCGCTTCTGGTGTGGCAACGTCGAGATGCACGTGCGCGCCAGCGACTGGTATCGCCATGGTCATCAGGATAATCATGACTACGACTCGGTGATTCTCCATGTGGTCGAGACCAACGACTGCCGCGTCAAGCGCCCTGACGGTCAGGTGATTCCCCAGATAGTGCTGCCGACGGCGCGCGACTTTGCCGAGCGCTATGGCCGCTTTGTGGGCAATCCGGCCAACCAACTGGCCTGTGCCACCGAAGTGCCCGACCTGCCGCCCGTGCTCGTGCGCAGTTGGATTGACTCGCTCGCCTTCGAGCGGCTCCATTCAAAGGCCGATGCGGTTATGGAGCGGCTCAACCGATGTAACGGCGACTGGGAGCAGGCTGCGTTCATAACCCTCGCGCGGGCAATGGGCGCCGGAATCAACGGCGACGCCTTCGAGCGCCTGGCCTACTCGCTCCCCCTGCGCCTGCTCCATAAGCATTGCGATTCGCTGCTGACCCTTGAGGCCTTTTTCTTCGGTCAGGCGGGGTTGCTCGACTGCCCGACCTACGACGGATATGTCGAGCGACTTAAGAGCGAATATGCCTTCCTGCAAAATAAGTTCGGGCTGCAACCCGTCGACAGCCTCGGTTGGCGCATGAGCCGTATGCGCCCCGCCTCGTTGCCCCACAGGCGCCTGGCCGCTCTCGCTCAGATGACCTACGGCGGCTTCTCGCTGCTCCGCCGCGCCCTTGAGGTCGAAAACGAGGAACAGGCGCGGGCGCTCTTCGACGTGACCCTCACGGGCTATTGGGCCGAGCATTTCAACTTCACGGCGCCGATTCCGCTGGTCAAGCCTCAGGCCTTGGGGAGGAAAACCGTCGATATGCTGGTAATCAACGTCGTTGTGCCCCTGTTGATGGCCTTCGGGCGCCAAACCGACTCCGACGAGTTGAGCGACCGCGCCGTCGACATTCTTGAGCATCTGCCGGGCGAGAACAATCGCTTTGTGCGCCACTTTATCGACGTCGGAATCCCCTGCGGCAACGCCTTGATTTCGCAGGCAATGGTTCATCTGCATCGCAACTATTGCGACGTCCGTAAGTGCCTTTACTGCCGCCTCGGCCACCGCATACTTGCCACAAAAGCCAGGCCGTGAGGGAAATACAGAATAAATACAAAATACAGAATACAAAATACAAAATAGAAAATTTATAGAGAAGTGGCAACAACTAAAGAAATCGGAGATGCCGGCGAGGCAAAAGCCTACGAACTGCTTGCAGGAAAGGGCTACGCGATTATCGACACCAAGGCCATAATTGGTCGCGTCGAGGTCGACATCCTCGCGCAGCACGCTAACCGCCTGGTGCTCATCGAGGTAAAGACCCGCAAGGAGGACCACCTCGACGATAATTTTGCGCTCGACCGCGAGAAGATTTTCCGCCTGTCGCGCGCCGCCGACTCCTATATCCGACTGAAAAATCTCCCCTACGAGGCCCAGATCGACGCCATCCTCATCACCAACCATCGCGACGGCTCCCAAACCCTCACCCACCTCGAAGACATCGCCCTCCCCCCGCGCCGCCGCCGCTAACCAACGGCACCACACGGTCACGAAAGTGGGGAGGTCGCGAAGCGAGATGGGGAGGTGCGGCAGTCCCCTGCCGCACCCCGGGGTTGCCGGTTTGGGGTCGCCCGTGGTCCGTTTGGGGACAAACGGACCTCCCCATCTGTCTCGGTGAAAAAATTTTCAATTTTCAATTTTCATTTTTAATTTAAAATTCGTAACTTTGCGGGGCAGACCGACTTGGGAGCCCGGGCCGCGGGCTTGAGGGTGGGTTTGCTTACATACTTTTAGAAAGCGTATATCTGACGCTCTTTCTTGGCTTATAGAAACCTGGAAAACTTCTAATTACGGTCAAGGATGAGACAAGGGTAGACGCCTTATGTGGTTTTGTATATCTATATGAAATCTCGTGAGGCTCCTGCTCTGTCCGTTCCACCGTAATGGGCAATTCCAGGGCCTCTATAAGCGGGACGGACAGAAAGATAAGGTCCTCACGTTTTCGTTTTTTTAATGCCAATCAACAAATCGCCAAGGGAGGGGACCCTGAGGCACACATAAGGTAACACTTTCATGAAAAAAGTAATTTTCGCTCTTTTTACTCTGGCCAGCGTCGTGCTCTTTTCCGGCTGTAAATATGACGACGGGCCCCTTTGGGACCGCGTCAACGATATTGACGGACGACTGAAAACCGTTGAGGAACTTTGCGCGGAACTCAACAGCAACGTAGCCTCGCTCCAGACCATGGTCAACGCCCTGCAGGCCAACGACTATATCCGCACCATAACGCCGATGAAGGACAGCGCCGGCAACGTCACCGGCTATCAGATTGAGTTCGTAAAGTCCGGAACCGTAACGATTTATCATGGCCAAGACGGTCAGAACGGTCAGGACGGCCAAAACGGTCAGGACGGCTCCAACCCTCAGGTCGGCATTGTCAAGCATACTGACGGCAACTACTACTGGACGCTCAACGGCGAATTCCTGACCGACAACGACGGCCTGATGATTCGCGCCAACGGTCAGGACGGCAAGGATGGCGCTGACGGCCAAGACGGCCAAAACGGTGCCGACGGCCAGGGAGGTGCATCCGGCTCGAACG
The DNA here is from genome assembly GCA_964444345.1 of uncultured Bacteroides sp. Taxonomy (GTDB): domain Bacteria; phylum Bacteroidota; class Bacteroidia; order Bacteroidales; family Muribaculaceae; genus UBA3263. The sequence goes on along the minus strand of CAYUGU010000014.1, from coordinate 19,766 downwards.
GCCAGAACGGCTCGGACGGCAAAGATGGTCAGGATGGCAAAGACGGCAAGGACGGAATCACCCCGCAACTGAAAATCGAAAATGGCCGCTGGCTTATCTCCGTAGATAATGGCGAGACCTGGACCGACCTCGGCCCGGCGCAAGGTGCTGACGGTAAAGATGGTAAGGACGGCAAAGACGGCAAAGACGGCGTCGGCGGCGAGTCGATGTTTAGCGCCGTAGACTATACCTCCTCCACCGACTATGTGACTTTCACCCTCCTCAACGGCGAGCAAATCAAAATCCCCACCTGGGCCGCCTTCGAGGCCCTGCGCACCCTCTGCAACCAGATGAATACCAACATCAACTCGCTGCAGACCCTCGTCAACGCCCTCCAATCGGGCGACTACATCACCGCCGTCACCCCCCTGATGGACAACGGCACGGAAGTTGGCTACACAATCACCTTCGGCAAATCGAACCCCGTCACCATCTATCACGGCTCCAACGGTAAAGACGGCCAAAACGGCACGAATGGCGCTGACGGAAAGGACGGCAAAGACGCCGAAGTCCCCACGGTTTCGGTCAAAGCCGACGCTGACGGCAGATACTACTGGACGGTCAACGGCCAGTGGCTCCTCGACGAAAAAGGCAACAAAATCCTCGCCCAAGCCACCGACGGCAAAGACGGTCAAAACGGCACCAACGGAACGAACGGCAAAGACGCCATCGCCCCGCAACTCAAGATTGAAGCCGGCAACTGGCACATCTCGACCGACGGCGGCAAGACCTGGCAAGACCTCGGCCCCGCTAAAGGCCAGGACGGCACCAACGGCACCGACGGCCAAGACGGCAAGGACGGTGACTCAATGTTCAGCAAAGTCGAGCAAGACGAAGACACCGTAACCTTCACCCTCACCGACGGCACCGAAATCACCCTCCCAAAAGCCACTTCTATGGGACCTAAAATTGCTTTTTCTAAAAAAAAAGATATTCCAATATGGTTGGGGAAAGAAACAACCATAAACTATGCTGTTGATACCCAGTCGACAGAAGATATAGACATCATTTCATTAGAAAACCCTAATTTCGAAATTACTTTCGATAAAACAGACAATAAGTCGGGGACAATATCAATCAAACCGATTGATATTCCCCCGCTTGAGTCTTTGGCCCTCTCCGTGTTGTATAGTGATGATAAAATTCATTATTACACACAAATCCTGACATTTAAATATGACATATCACAAAATGATAATGCTGTCATTTATACAACCAGTGATAACTCCGAATTGAAATACACATATACGTCATATGGATCAGAAAGCACATGCCACTATAAAATCATACCAACAGGAAAGTCTTATTTTGTCAATAATTATGGTATTATATTATCTAGCAAGCCATATTCGGGTTTGACAGAACTCGCTTTTGCTAAAAAAAATTTTGGAATGAATGGATCTATCTCCTATTACGAAACACCTGTTACATCCGTAATACTGCCAAATAGCATTACATTTATTGGGGAAGAGGCTTTTCGGGGGTGTATATCCTTAAAAACAATCGATATTCCGGAGGCTGTAACCGAAATTTATGATGAAGCCTTTCGAGGGAGTGGAATTACAAGTCTTAATTTGCCAGCAGGGGTTACAACTATAGGTACTTATGCATTTGCTTATTGTACAAATTTAAAGTCGATTAGTTTACCTGTAGGTATTAAAATTATCGCTCAAGGTTTGTTCGCCGGATGCACCTCTCTAACAAATGTAGATATTCCGGAGGGTGTTACGACGATCAATGAATCTGCGTTTGGTCATTGCTCCTCTCTTTCCGAAGTACTATTACCCAATACTCTTACTACAATTAGGAAGAACGCCTTTAATTCATGCTCCAGTCTAACATCTATAACCATCCCAGCCTCCGTTACAAGTCTTGGTGAAACCGCATTCAAGGGTTGTAGTAATCTGAAATCAGTTATTTGCAGTAGGAAAACGCCTCCAACAGCCGTCCATTCCGCACAAAAATGGACATTCGAAGGGTTATCCTTAAAAGTTTATATTCCCAAAGGCACTACGCAGGCATATAAAACAGCGTGGTCGTCCATCTACTATCCGAATTATTTGACTTTCATCGAACAAGATTTTGAATAACGTTGTATTCTTCTAATTATTAACATCTTATACTAATCAACAATGCTGAAACATATTAAAGCATCCCAACTGAAACCCTTGCTGAAGGAGTACCTGGACGGAGGCGACTTCTCGAAGCCGTTTATCGTCGCAGGCTGGACAGCCGTCGGAAAAACGACCATTGTTAAAGAAACCTTGGATGAGGTTTTTGGAGAAAGGAAAGGCTATTTGAAGCCGCTGTCACCGAAGGGTCTTGCTGCTTTCGAGCAAAACCCTGAAAATGAAAAATATCCATACTTAAGTATTGGAATCCTGTTTGAGGCAGACACAAAAGCGGAAATGAAGGAATATCTTCAATTTATCCGCTCGAACCATAATAAGCCGATTATTATCGAGCAAACATATCAAGATGAGGATACAATTGAAGAACTTGGTCTTCAGAATGATGTCTTCGTGGTTGATTTCGACCGCGAGGAATGGCTTCAATGGCTTCATCTTACGAAAGGATTAACGGCACATAAACTCCTGAGTACTCTTCCGCTTGAGCAGATTCATGCCGGCTATCTTCCGGAATCAAGCATTCTTCGCAGAAGTATGGTTAAGCCGTCGCCTCGAAAATGGGCAAAAATAGCGAAACAATTGGACTCATTTTCTGCCTCTTTGCACGATATGCCCGAGGAAAACAGGGAGGCTGTCATAAACGCAATCAAAACTTTCCTCCATATGAACTGAAAAAACCAAACGGGCCTGGGGCGACAAAACGCCGGGAGCGGGAGTCTTCGTTTTGGGGCCTAAAAAAGCCACAGAGTGGCGAAGTCTCGCGAAAGCGAGATGGGGAGGTGCGGCAGTCCTCTGCCGCACCACGGGGTCGCCGGTTTGGGGTCGCCCTTTGGTCCGTTTGGGGACAAACGGACCTCCCCACCCGTCGCGAAAGCCATCACCGGGAGGTGCATCGCTCCGTCGATGCACCATGGGGTCGCAAAAGTGGTGCAGCGACGGAGCGCTGCACCTCCCGGTGCTTGCAATTACGCCCTAATCCCGCGCCTTTAAGTTACTTTTGGGGTCAACCCTTTGGTCCGTTTGGGACAAACGGACCTCCCCACCCGTCGCGGAAGCCGTCCCTTACGGTGTTTTTTGGGGGAATTTTTTGCGGTCTCGGAGTTTTTGCTTACTTTTGTGGGTAATTTAAGAATAATAAACTGGATCTATTATCAATGAAACTGATTTACTCTCTTTGTCTGGCTGCAATGGCTGCGGGCAGTGCGTTTGCCGCTCCCGACAGCGAATTGAAGTTGGTTGACCAGACTTTGTCGAATCCGGACAATGAGCCGGCGCCGGTACATCCTGTGCCCCACGACCGCCAGGTCAAGTGGATGGAGACGGAATTTTATGCGTTTTTCCATTATGGTATGAACACGTTTACGAACCTCGAATGGGGTAACGGCGACGAAGACACCAAGATTTATGCTCCGAAGGGTAAACCGAATCCCCGCCAATGGCTCGAATCGGTCAAGGCCGCCGGAATGAAGGGCGGTATTGCCGTGGTCAAGCACCATGACGGCTTCTGCCTATGGCCCACGGAGACCACCGACCACAGCATCGTCAACGCCGGCAACGACAATGGCCGCAACACGAATATCGCCGAGGAGTTTGCCAAGGCCGCCAAGGACCTCGACATGAAGTATGGCTTCTATGTTAGCCCCTGGGACCGCAACTCGGCTTACTATGGCGACGGCACGAACCAGTATGTGGAGAAGGTTTTCAAGAAGCAGTGTGACGAACTGACGGCTTACGGCACTGACCAGTTTGAAATGTGGTTTGACGGCGCCAACGGCGGCTCGGGCTACTATGGCGGCGCCGGCGGCAGCCGCAACATCGACAACGAAACCTACTATGACGTTCCTAACCTGCGCGACTGGGTTCACAAGAAGATGCCCGACTGCGTGATGTGGGGCGTTGGCGACGAAGCCCGCTGGATCGGCAACGAGGCCGGATGGGCCGGCGAAACTAACTGGAGTTACGGCGACGGGGTGAACGGCAATCCGGACGCCTGGTACTGGAAGCACGGCGAATCAGACGCCAAGGCCACCAACAAGGGCTGGTTCTGGCATCAGGGCGAGACGCCCCATAATGCCGACCGCGTATGGCAGTTCTATATGGAGACCGTGGGGCGCAACGCCACGCTTATCCTCAATTATCCGCCGAACAACTACGGCGTCCTGCCCGACGCCGACGTCAAGGTGCTCAAGGAGTTTGGCGAGATGCTTCAGGCGCGTTTGGGCACCGACCTCGCCCCGCAGGCAAAGGTCGAGGCTTCGGTTACCCGCGATAACGGACAGAAGCGCACCTACGACGCCTCGAACGTCACCGACGGCGACAAGGAAACCTACTGGGCAGCCCCCGACGGGGTTGTTGACGCTACGTTGACCTTCACGTTCGACAAGCCGACAAACGTGCACCTGATTTCGCTCCAGGAGTTTATGCGCCTGGGCCAGCGCGTGAAGTCGTTTGAAATCGAGACGTCGGCCGACGGCTCGACCTGGGAGCCCTTCACCGGAATGGAAACCACCACCATCGGCTATAAGCGCATCCTCGCCCTGAGCGGAAGCACCTCCAACTATGGCAGCGGCCAAAACCTCAAGGCTATCCGCGTGCATATAAAGGACGCCAAGGCCTGCCCGACCCTCCATACCGTAAGTATCTTTTAATCACAGACTGAACCAATGAAAAGATTAGCACTAATCCTCGGCATGGCTGCGGCTGTGATGCCTGCTTCGGCCGAATGGACCAACGATATAGACTTTGAGTCCGAAAAGGGCTACAAGAGCATCTCGATGTATGACTGCTGGGAGCAATCGCCCTTCCGCACCGGGGCGCTGCGCCTGATTCCGCGCGTAGTGAGCAACCCCGACAACCGCGAGGAGGAGATGATTCAGGGCGTCCCGAACGACAGCGAAAACGTTGCCGGCGCCCAGCGCTCGCGCTTCGGGTCGAACCGCTTCGGCCTGCGCGTGGACCTCAGCGAAGACAATTACTTCGAACTGACCCCGACGGTCAAGTACGTTCACGTGAAACTCCTGAAGCCCACCGAAGGGCGCGTGATGCTCGTGGGCCTCGGCTCGCGCAATGACGTTCCCGATCAGGACCCCTACGTAGAGCAGTTCTGGAGCGTCAGCCAAAACAGTTGCTTCACCGACAAGTGGAGCGACATGGTCTTCGCAATCAAGGGCGCGGGCGGCATCACGATGCGCTCCTTCGTCCTCGTTCCCGACCTGGAGTCGCCCCATAACTATACTTCCGACTTCCTTTTCTATATCGACGACATCAAGGTGAACCAGTCGGCTTCGCCCGAAATCAAATATGAGTATTACCGCACGTCGAACGATAAGGCAACCGCCGTCTTGAGCCGCAACGACCGCTATACCACTTTCGTGGAACTTCAAAGCCCGAAGTATGGAACTCAGCGTATTGCAACCAATCAGCAGGTTGACCGCAAGGCCTATCAGAACCTCGTCGGCGAGATGCCTCTGGTTGTTGAGGCCGGCGAAACCGTGACTCCCGTCGTCGGCTATGCCGCCACGTGGATGAACAGTTGTGTTTTCCTCGATAAGGACCGCAACGGCCGCTTCGACGTTGACGACCCCGCGACGACCGAGTTGATTGCGCAGTCGCCCCAGGGTCAGAACAACCATACGCTCCCCTCCTTTAAGATGCCCGACCTGGAGCCCGGACTTTACCGTATGCGCTTCAAAGTGGACTGGAACGACCTGACCCCCGAAGGCCGCCCCGGCGATGCCAACGTAACTAACTCGCTTCTGAATAATGGCGGCGTGATTGCCGACGTGATGGTCAACGTGGTTGCTCCCGGGGCTAAGGCTTCGGTCAACGACTTCCAACTCAACGGCGAGATTCTTGCCGCCGACGGCTCGAAACTGACCAACTATGAGGTGGCCGCCATGCAGGACTTCGAGGTGCTCGTGGCCCCCGAAAACGGCTTTGAAAACAACGGCTTCACCCTCAAGTGCGGCTACGGAACCATCGATGCCGAGGGCGAGGCAAACCGCTACGACAAGTATGGCAACCCCAACTGGTTTATGGTTGACTTCCCCCTCTTCGGCTTCGCTAAGGACGATAACTACAAGATGATTCCCGCCAAATATATGTTTGGCAACGTCCTGCTCCAGGGCCGTATGGCCGAGGTTGGCACACGCGAACCTTACTATAACGTGAATTTCGACAAGGCGACGGAAATCTCGCGCACCGACCGCCATCTGGACAAGATTACCCTCACTCCCGCCGGCGGCGAGGCTCAGGAAATCTCGCTGGCCGACAATGCCAATCCCCGCCTGGTCTACGTTGAGAAACTCGAAACGCCCGTCAAGGTGAGCGCCGGCAAGAAAGTGAGCGTCGACATTGCCTACACCGGCCGCGCGATGCACCATTATCTCTATGTGGACTATGACGACAACGGCTACTTCAACGCCGCCCTCGGCTCCGACGGCCTCCCCGCCGCCGGCAGCGAACTGGTCAGTTTTTCTTGCTACGAAGGAAAAAACTCCAAAGGCGATAATTTCTCGAATATGGGCAATGTGGCCGTGACCTCTACGCCTGACTTCATAGTGCCCGCCGACCTCCCCGACGGCTACTATCGCGCCCGCCTCAAGACCGACTGGAACAATATCAATCCCGGCGCGCGCGACGCCTCGGACACGAGCAATAAAATCTGGGACAACGGCGGCGCCATTGTCGACTTTATCCTTCAGGTAGGCGAACCGGTGTTTGCCGAGTCGATTACCCTCTCCGAAACCGTTTTGGCTCTCAAGGCCGGCGAGACCCGCACTCTGGAGGCCACGGTTCTTCCCGAAAACACGTCGAATCCTACGGTTCGCTGGTCGTCGTCGGACCGCGCGGTAGTGACGGTCAACACCGTCGGCGAGGTTATAGCCGTCGGCGCCGGTGAGGCTGTCATTACGGCCAAGTGTGGCGACGCCACGGCCGAATGTAGCGTGACCGTCACGGAAGTGTTTGCCGAATCGATTGAAGTTTCCGAACACTCGCTCGACCTGAACGCCGGCGAGACGGCTGCGCTTACCGTCAGCATCCTTCCCGAAAACACCTACAATAAGAAGGTTAAGTGGTCAACCTCTGACAGCACGGTCGCTACCGTCAGCAGCGAGGGAGTTGTCAGCGCCGTTGGCGGCGGCAGCGCCGTAATCACCGCTACGTGCGGCAAGGTATCCGACGAATGTAATGTAACCGTCACGGAGGTTTATGCCAAGTCAATTGTCCTCTCCGAGGAGCAACTTAACCTTCCGCTGGGCCGCTCGGCTACCTTGACCGGCACCGTAATGCCCGAAGATACCTATAATAAGACGATTGTCTGGACCTCCTCAAACGAGCAGGTCGCTACCGTAAGTTCCGCCGGCGTCGTTTCCTCGACCGGAGTTGGTACGGCCGTCATCAAGGCGACTTGCGGCGAGGCCGTTGCCGAATGCCAGGTGACCGTAACTGCCGTCGCAGCCGAGTCGATTGTCCTTTCGAAGACCGAGACAACCATTACCGTCGACGACTATGAAATCCTGACGGCCACCGTGCTCCCCGCCGAGACCTACAATAAGTCCGTAACCTGGACATCGGCCGACGAGAGCATCGCGTCGGTTGACGTCAACGGCGTAGTAAGCGCCATTTCCGAAGGCACCACGACCATCACCGCCACCTGCGGCGACGCCACGGCCGAATGTGTCGTAACCGTTCTTCCCAAGGAGATTGTGGCCGTTGAAGAGGTCCTCCTGTCGGCCCCTGCACTTTCGCTGGAAGTCGGCAAGAGCGAGACTCTGACCGCCACGGTGCTTCCCGAAAATGCCACCTTCAAGACCGTCGAGTGGGCTTCGAGCAACTCCGTAGTCGCCACTGTTACGGCCGGGGGCCTCGTGACCGCCCTCAGCGAAGGTAACGCCATTATCAGCGCCTCCTGCGGCGAGGCCGTCGCCGAATGTCTTGTGACCGTAACCGCGCCCGCCGGCGAGGAAGACTCTATCACCGAAATCCTCTCGGGCGACTCTGACGCCAAGGCCTACGACCTGCTCGGCCGCCGCGTCCTGAAGCCCTCGAAAGGCTCCATTCTGATTGTAAACGGAAAAAGCGTAAAACTGTGAACACTCTGACTATCAACACACTCGACGGGCTGCCTGAGGCAGCCCGCGAGTTTATCAACAGCCTCGGCGACCGCACCGTCGTGACCTTCAAGGGCGAGATGGGCGCCGGGAAGACCACCTTTATAAACGAGGTCTGCCGCCAACTCGGCGTCGAAACCGACGCCACCTCCAGCCCCACGTTTGCCCTGGTCAACGAATATCGCTCGGACACCACCGCCGAACTCATCTATCACTTTGACCTCTACCGCCTTGAGGACTTCGACGAAGCCCTCGACATGGGCATCGAAGACTATCTCGACTGCGGAGCCCTCTGCCTGATTGAGTGGCCCGACATCATCGACCCCATCCTTCCCAACGACGTGGTCGAGGCCACCCTCACCGTCAACCCCGACGGCTCCCGCACCCTCTCCTGGGAATAGGCGCCTTCACCGAGGCGCACCATTGCCGCGAATGGTGGACGGGAGAAATTTTTAACTAAAAAAATTTGGTGGAGTGGGGCGGAATTTGTATCTTTGTGCCTAATAGCGCACTATGTGCCAATTGAACCAAACTAATAAATGCTTGAATATCAACTAATTACCCCCCCCGTTTATGGGCGTTGCGGAGCCGGCGGCAGCAGGCTTCACGGGCTTCGTATGGTAATTTAGTCGAGCATTTCCTGACCTTACGAATATAACGAAAGGCGCAGTTGACCCCCTTAGGGGAGGTTGACCGCGCCTTTTTGCGTATTCTCCTATCTGAACGAAAGCGAGCAATCGCCTTCGGCTATCCAAGCCAACCAAACCAACCATTAATAGATTTAAACCAATAAAAAACATGAAAAAAGCACTTTTCTTTGCGGCATCGCTCCTTGTCGGAGCGAATGTTTTCGCGCAGGAGACTTCTGAAACATGGTATCAGGAGGATCCGGACAAGACAGTAGTCCAAAGTCCCGACGAACTTGTTAGTGGTATGTACTATCTGTATGCTCACTGTAATCAGTCCGGAGACGAGGGCCTTTTGATTAACCAGACGAATGATGCTAAGATTGCATTCTTCAGTTATGGAACGACTGTGCCCCCGGCAGGTACGACCTCTGCAAACCTTATCTGGCAAATTGACGTAACCGAGACCGAAGGGGAGAAGACGTTCACTATTATGAATGTAAAAACCTCTACCTACTTTACTCTTTGGGGTCAAGGGGGTAAGAACGCCGCAAACAATAAGGCCCGAGGCAACATCGAAGAGTCTGCAAACCTTGCGGATGCCGCCACTTTCCATCTCGTTGAGTTGCCTTCAAATTTCATTTACGTTGGCAACAAGCGTTTTCAGGTTCAGGCCACTAACACGACCTTCTCCACATCGAACGACGCGGCAAAGACCGAAAACTATCCTTTCCTTCATACTAATGCAGCGGGAGGCAATCGTTATTGCTCATTCTGGGAGTTGAACGGACTGGGCGGAACGGCTCTTCATATCGAGTTTATCCCTGTACGTGAAAATCCTCGTACGGTTCGAGACATCACCGTAAATCTCCCGGAACTGAACGGTGCTACAATGTCATTCACCGTAAAGGCCTCAGATAATTATAGCGCAGAGGGTCCGATTAACTACGTTATCAACGAACATGGCGGTATGCGTAATGTCAAGATGCCCGAAAATCTGATTGTATCCGAAACTAATAACGTATTTGATGTTACCGGTGAATGGAATAATGCGCTTTATCCTAATCAGGTTTATCGTATGGCTATTCGTCCTAATGAACATGAATATGCTATTCGATACGATGCTTCAACCTCTTCTATCATTACCAACAATGGCGGCATGGCAACCCTGAATAAGATTATTCCCGAACGTATGTGGTTCTTCAAGCCTGTAGAAGATGCATCGGAAGAGGATGTTTACTATCTGTACAACCTTGCTCATCCTGAGAGCCCGATTCATTTTAACGGCACTGAATCCGCTATACTTTCTGACGACGACCATGCTCCGACTGCCCTCAAGGTTGTTCTCTCTGCATGGGCCAATGCAAAGCCTCAGGATATTTCGTTCAAGATAGTAGGAGGAGCGGCAAATCAGTATGTTCATGATTACAGCAACAAACTTGGCACATGGACAAATGCCAGTGCAGCCACTGACCCGGGATCAACGATTCGTCTGTATGCGTTGGACGATAATGATTTCAGCGCCTTTGCTACATATACAGATGATGAGGAGGCAATTGCCGCGGCTCAGGCTGACCCTACCTATGAAAACATTCTCCCGCTCGTTCAGGAGTGGGATAACCACAATATTTATACTGCTGTTCGTCGCGGTAACTTCTATAACAATATTGGTACGGCTATCGGTAAGTATAATACCCCGGATAACAACTATGCGCAGATTCTTGCTCACGCAAACGCAGTTCTTGCTGATGAAAACGCCGATGCAGATGAGGTCGCTGCTGCCGCAATTGCTCTAAATGAGGCTGTCGACCAAATTGATATAGTATATCCTAAACCCGGCGAGTTCCTCCGCTTTAAAAACCGTTCGAGCGGAAAGTATATGACCTCTACCGAGGGAGCAACCGCTAATCGAATGTCAATGGGTGTAAGTGAAGTCGGAAAGGCTCGCTCCAACACTATTTTCTACTATTATCATGATGAGGAAACGAATAAGAACTATCTCGTTTCATTTGATGATGGCCGAGTTATCGGTAACTTTAGCAGCAAGGAAGAAAATAAAGATTTATGCTGGAAGCCTGTAGTTAAGGATGCCGAAGCCGAAAAAGAATATGTAGGCGATGACATCATCTTTCAGGCTCAGGGAGTCGTTAACGGATTTCAAAATTTTGTAATCCATGTTGCAGATACCGGTCGCCACCGTCATTTGTACGGCGTAAATGAAATCGTTGACTGTGGAGACGGAATAGACGCCGGCTATCAGTGGTTAATTGAGCGCGTTGACTGGCTCCCCGTGCCATTTATCAACGTCGATCTCGCTACCAAGGGCGGCTGGGCCTCAATCTATACTCCCGTTGAACTGGTTGACGAATCTGATCGCGTAGACATCTATACTGCGGAGGTTCGCGGCAGTAAGGTTATCAAAACTCTTGTTCAGAGCGACAAGATTCCCGCAAATACTCCTATCCTTCTCGACTATAAGAAAATTCAGGGAGAAGCCGACGCAGAGCGTGAAGGCTTCGGATATGTTTACTTCAAAGTTAACTATCCTACGCCCAATGCGGTTAGTCTCCTTGCTGACACTAACGAGGAAGAAACCCCTGCGACCGGCCGTCCTCTGGACCATAACGGAATCTTCGCAACTCCCAAGCAGGCCGGCATGAGATACTTCACTCTCCATGCAACGGACGATGATTATTTCGTTCCCTATTCTGAATTTGATGAGGAGTCAAATTTTGTTCCCGGATTTAAGGCTCACATTGCAGTTCCTTCCGATGAGGCTGCTGAAAAATATCAGATTGTAGATGCTTCCTCTGTATCTATCGAGAATATCGAGGCCGAAAATGTTGGGGTGAAGGCTGTTTATGACCTGCAGGGCCGTAAGTTGGCTGCTCCTTCGAAGGGCATCAATATTGTCAATGGTAAGAAAGTACTCGTGAAGTAATTTCATTGATATGAACAAAGGAGAGGCTTCGGCCTTTCCGGTATTTAACTAAATTTACATGGTTTGGTCCGCTGACTCGCGAGAGCCGGCGGACCTTTTTAATACAAATCTAAAAACACACAAAAAATTCGTTAAAAACTCATAAAATGCGGGAATGGGTGGGAAATTTGCGGAAAATGTTGTAATTTTGCACGTTGATAAGTTATATCCTTACTAAAGTATAATGAAGTTCAAATACGTAAAATTCATCATATCCGGGTTGCTTTTGGGCGGGTTGCTGACCGCCTGCAACAAGAGTTCCGACGACGATGAGGAGGAGGTTGTGCTGGCCGATGTAGGCTCGGCGTCGACCATCGTCTCCTCGTTCTCGCTCAAGTCGAACTGGAAGTTGCTCAACGGGTTAGACTCGGTATTCTTTACGATTGACCAGGTCAAGGCGCAGATTTTTAATGCGGATTCGCTGCCGGTAGGGACCGACGTGCGCAAACTGCAGGTGACCATCGGCGCGCCCTCGGCCGCCAAGGGGGTTGAAATCATTATGCCGAGCCTCCACGACGGCCGCGACACGATTGTCAACTACTTGAAGACGCCCAATGACTCCATAAACTTCAGCCGCGGAAGCGTTATGCTGCGCATCAGTTCGCCGTCGGGCCGGGAGGAGCGCGTCTATACGATTAAGGTCAACGTTCACAAGATGAATCCCGACTCGCTCCAGTGGGACGTCAAGGCGGCAAAACTGCCGTCGACCCTCTCGCCGCGTCCGTCGAGCGAGCGCACCGTCAAGTTTGGCGAAAAATATTATTGTCTGACCGCCAATTCGGCCGGCGTCGCGCAGATGAGCGTCTGCGCCGACCCGCTTTCGGAGCAATGGACCTCGCAGGCGGCTTCGCTGCCGGCTGACGCCGAGGTAGAGACGCTGACGGCCACCTCCGATGCCCTCTATCTGCTTGCCGGCGGCAACCTCTACCGGAGCGCCGACGGTCTTCAGTGGGCCGACACGCAGAGCGCCGGGTGGACCTGGCTCTACGGCGGCTATGACGCCGATGTTGTCGGCGCAAAAGGCTCGCAATGGGCAACTTATCCGGCCGGCGCCACGGGCTCTATCCCTGCGGATATGCCCGTGAAGGGCACTTCGGCCATGTGGACCTACGAGGATGAATGGTTTGTGGCCCCGCAGGCAATGTTTGTTGGCGGCGTGGACGCGTCGGGCAACTATTGCGGCGACGCCTGGGGCTTTGACGGCACCGGCTGGGGCCAACTCAGCAGCCGCTATGCGCTCCCCTCTTGCGAGGGCATCACTCTCTTCCCTTATTTCACCTATCGCAGCGGCAACAATAAGTTCTATGTGATTACGAGGCATACCTGCTGGATTGCCCTTGGCGGCAAGACGGCCAACGGCGCGATGAACCGTAAGGTCTACGTGAGCCTGGATTCGGGCGTCAACTGGCGCGAGGCGTCGGAGAGCCTGCAACTTCCCGAGGCTATCGCTCCGCGAACGGGAGCCTCCGTTGTGCTTGCCGACCGGACTTTTGGCGCCGCTTCGCGTGCCGTAGCCCCTATCAGTCAGTGGGATGCGCCCTACGTGATTCTCAGCGGCGGCCGCACCCTTTCCGGCACTCTCTATGACCAGGTATGGACCGGAGTCATTAACCGCTTAACCTTCAAGCCCATTCAGTGATTCAACTCCGGCGTTACATAATTTTGCTGACAATCATGGTCTTGACCTCTGCGGCCGGCGCAGGGGCCCAGAACTCTGACGATTCGGACTCTTACAAGTTCGACATCGGGGTGGGCCTCGGTATGAGCGGCTACCTTGGCGACCTGAACGAGAGCAATATGTTTCGCCGCCCCGGCTTTGCGGGCCAGTTGAGTTTCCGCTATATGCTCGACGATGCCCGCTGGGCCTTCCGCGGGGTCTTCACTGCGGCGAGCCTCCGGGGCAACTCGGGCGACTTCAAAAACTGGCTTCCGGGGGAGACACCCTATAGTTTCTCGTCGATGGTCTACGACCTTGGCGGGCGCGTGGAGTTCAACTTCTTCCCCTACGGCATCGGCGAGACCTTCAAGAAACTCCGCCGCTGGACGCCCTATGTCGGCGTGGGCCTCGGGGTCTGCCTTGCCTCGGCCAACGGAACATACGTCACCGGGTCGGTGCCCCTGGCATTCGGCTTCAAATATAAACCGCAAAAGCGTCTGAACCTGATGCTCGAGTTCTGTGTCAGCAAGACCCTTGGCGATCATCTTGACGGTCAACTCTCCGACCTTCAGGGCATTAAAAGCAGTTTTCTAAAAAATACGGATTGGCACTCCGGGCTGATGCTCAGTCTGACCTACGAGTTCGGCAAGCGATGCTCAACCTGCCATTATGTTGACTAACCAAACCTCTCTGATCACATTTCAAAACCAATGAGTCTCGAAGAGAAGAGAAACAATATAGACCCCAATCGCGTTCCCGCCCATATCGCAATCATTATGGACGGCAACGGGCGTTGGGCCAAAACGCGGGGCCTCGACCGCAGCGAGGGTCACATCAAGGGCGTCGACACGGTTCGGGCCGTCACCGAAATTGCCTCGGAACTCGGCGTCAAGCACCTGACGCTCTATACGTTCAGCACCGAGAACTGGAACCGCCCGCAGCAGGAGGTTGACGCGCTGATGACCCTCGTGGGGATCGCCATAGCGCGCGAAACCCCCGACCTTATCCGCAACAACGTGCGCCTGACGCTGATGGGCCAACTTGACCGCCTCCCCGCCGAGACCTTCGCGCTTCTCAACGACTGCGTGGCCCGCACGGCTTCGTGCACGGGCCTGCAACTCAACCTGGCAATCAGTTATTCGAGCCGCTGGGAAATCACTGAAGCCGTGCGCAAGATAGCCGCCGAGGTTGCCGCCGGGACGCTCCGCCCCGAGGAGATAACCGACGCGACGGTCAGCGCCGCCATGGCCTCTCCCGAGATGCCTGACCCCGACCTGCTTATCCGCACGGGCGGCGACTACCGCATCTCGAACTATCTGCTCTGGCAGTTGGCCTACTCCGAACTCTACTTCTCGCCCCTCTTCTGGCCCGACTTCGGCAAGGAAGAGTTTGTTGACGCAATCATTACATACCAGCATCGCCAGCGCCGCTTCGGCCTGACCGGTGATCAAGTCACTTCGCAACAGAAATGAAGATAACGCTTATGCTTAAACGCTTTTCAATCATACTGATAACGGCGCTTGCCTCCGCCCTCGCCGCCTCGGCCCAACTCGATACGATTTCGAGCCCGCAGGTAATCTATACGGCGATGCCGAAGATGTATACCATCAGCGGAATCGAGGTTACCGGCGCCGACAACTATCTGCCCGAAATAGTCAAGGGTTATGCGGGCCTGAAGGTAGGCGACCGCATTGAGATTCCCGGCACCGAACTGACCAATGCCGCCAAGCGCCTGATGAACCAGGGCCTCTTCTCGACGGTCAAAATCAACGTGACCAAGACCGTGGGCAGCGACGTTTGGCTCGAATATGCCCTGCGCCAGCAGCCCCGCATCCATGAGGTCAACTATATCGGCATGAAGAAAAACGAGAAAGACGACATCATCGAGAAACTCCATCTGACCAAGGGCAACCAGATTTCGCCCAACATCGTTGACCTCGTGAAGAACAAAATCCGCGAGTACTATGACGGCAAGGGCTACAAGAACGCCAAGGTGGACGTGCAACTCGCAGATGCTCTCGGCGCCCCCAACGAGCAGATTGTCAACATTATAGTCGACAAGCAAAACAAGGTCAAGGTCAACTCGATTACCTTTACCGGCAACGAGGTTTTCAGCGACCGCACCCTGCGCAACACCATGAAGAAGACCAACCTCAAGAGCGACCTCATCAAACTCTTCAGTCAGAAGAAGTTTACCGAGGCCGACTATGAGGCCGACCTTAACCGCATCCTCGACAAATATAACGAGTACGGCTATCGCGACGCCACGATAACCTCCGACTCCGTGGTTGCCAACCCCAACGGCGGCGTCGACATCTTCATCAACCTCGAAGAGGGCAAAAAATACTATATCCGCGACATTATCTGGGTGGGCAACACCGTCTATCCGAGCGACCGCCTCCAGCAGGCCCTCGACATGAAGCGCGGCGACGTCTATAACCAGAAACTCCTCAACAAGCGCCTTCGCGAAGACGATGACGCCGTTGGCAACGCCTATTATAATCAGGGTTACATCTTCTCCCATATCGACGAAGTTGAGCGCACAATCGACGGCGACTCCATCGACCTCGAAATGCGCGTAGTCGAAGGCCCTCAGGCGCGCATCAACGCCGTGAACATCAACGGCAACGACCGCCTGTATGAAAAGGTAGTGCGCCGCGAACTGCGCACCAAGCCGGGCCAACTCTTCAGCCGCGACGACCTGATGCGTTCGGCGCGCGAAATCATGCAGATGGGCCATTTTGACCCCGAAAGCGTGAGCCCCGACGTGCAGCCCAATCAGGAGGATGGCACGGTCGACATTAACTGGAACCTCGTCTCCAAGGCCAACGACCAGATTGAACTCTCGCTCGGTTGGGGCCAGACGGGCCTTATCGGTAAGGTCGGCCTGAAGTTTACCAACTTCTCGATTCGCAACCTCTTCCACCCCTCAACCTATAAGGGCCTGATTCCGCAGGGCGACGGCCAGACCTTCTCGCTCAGCGTGCAGACCAACGCCCGCTACTATCAGGCTTATCAAATCAGTTTCCTCGACCCCTGGTTTGGCGGCAAGCGCCCCAACGCCTTCTCCGTCACCGCCTTCTATAGCCGCACGACCGGTATCAGCGAAAGTTTCTATGGCAAGAACTATATGAACGCCATAAATAACTATGGCTACGGTTATAACTACGGCTACGGCAACTACGGCTACGGTTACGGCAGCAACAGTTCGCTCTATCAGGACGCCTACGACCCCAACCAGTGGCTCCAGATGGCCGGCGTCACCGTGGGCTTCGGCAAGCGTCTGAACTGGCCTGACGACTACTTCACGTTCAATGCCGACCTGACCTATAACTACTACGGGCTGAAAAACTGGCGCTACCTCTATTATATGCAAAACGGCGCGTCAAACTCGCTTGTGCTCGGCCTCTCGCTTGCCCGTAACAGCATTGACAATCCGCTTTATACGCGTCGCGGCTCCTCCTTCCAGGTTTCGCTGCAGATGACTCCCCCGGCATCGCTCTTTATGCCCCATACCGACTGGGCCAAACTCTCGGAGGAGAACACCGAGGCCTCCAAGAAGCAACTTTATAAGTGGATTGAATACTGGAAACTCCGCTTCCACTCGAAGACTTACACTCCGCTGACCAACCCCGACGGCAAGTATACGCTGGTGCTGATGACCCGCGCCGACTTCGGCCTTATCGGCTCCTGGAACAAATATCTGAAGACCCCGTTCGAGACCTTCTATGTGGGCGGCGACGGCATGTCCGGCTCCTATACCTACGCAACGGAGACCATCGCCCTGCGCGGTTACGAAAACGGCGCCCTCACTCCGCGCACCCAGGCTTCTTACGCCTATACGCGTTTCGGAGTGGAACTCCACTTCCCCTTCCTGCTGCAGCCCACAACTACCATCTACGGTCTGGCCTTTGCCGAAGCGGGCAACGCCTGGACCTCCGTGCGCGACTTCAATCCCTTCCGCGTGAAGCGCTCGGCCGGCGTCGGTTTGCGCGTCTTCCTCCCGATGGTCGGTATGCTCGGCATTGACTGGGGCTACGGCTTTGACCGCGACGTGGCCAACAACAAGATTGGCGGCAGCCACTTCCACTTTGTCCTCGGCCAGGAGTTCTAAACCTTTTGCCCCCGAAATTGTCTATAATAGAAGACACATAACAACCCTAAACCCTAAACACTAAACACTAAACCCTAAACCATAAACCCTCAACCATAAACCCTCAACCATAAACCCTAAGATGAAGAAACTGATTGCACTGCTCGTCGTGGCCATCGGATGTGTGGCCGGAGCCTCGGCCCAGAAGTTTGCCCTGGTCGATATGGAATATATCCTGAAGAACTATCCTCAGTATGAAATGGCAAACGAACAACTCAACCAACTCTCGCAGCGTTGGCAGCGCGAAGTGGAGGCCAAGGCCGCCGAAGCCGAAAAACTCTACAAGAACTACCAGAGCGACATGGTTTTCCTGACCGACGACCAAAAGAAGGCCAAGGAGCAGGAAATCCTCAACAGCGAAAAGGCCGCTACGGAGTTGAAATATAAATATTTCGGCCCTGAAGGCGAACTCTACCAGAAGCGCCAGACCCTTATGCAGCCGATTCAGGACGAAATCTATAACGCCATCAAGAAGATTTCTGACGAGAGGGGCTACCAATGCGTCTTTGACCGCGCTTCGTCGGCCAACATAGTCTTCGCCTCGCCGAAAATCGACATATCAAACGAGGTTCTCGACAAACTCGGCTACAGCAAATAAGGCAAATCAAGATTAAACAAGATAAAACTTGATTAAACAAGAGAAATCAAAAAAACAATCCAAAAAATAACCAAAAAAACAACAAACAGAAATGATTAAGAAAATCCTTGTGGCTCTTGCCATCGCTCTCCCCTCACTGGCTTTCGGCCAGAAGTTTGCAGTGGTTGACACTGACGTCATCATGCAGGCTATGCCTGAAACCAAGGCTGCCGAAGAGAAGGTTCAGCAGTCATCGGCCACCTATCAGGCTGAGTTCGACAAACTGAGCGAGGAAATCAACAAGAAGTATGCTGAATATCAGGCTCTTCCCGCCGATACCCCCGAAAGCATCAAGGAGCGTCGCCAGCAGGAAATCCAGGAAATCGCCGAGAAGGCTCAGCGCTTCCAGCAGCAGGCCCAGCAGGACCTTGAGCGTCAGCATATGCAACTTCTGCAGCCCATTCAGGAAAAACTCCTCAACGCAATCAAGAGCGTGGGCGCTGAAGGCAACTACACGATGGTGCTTCCCTCTGCGCTTCCCTTCTATGTAGGCGGCGACGTTACGGACATCACCAACGCTGTCAAGACTAAACTCGGTCTCTGATGAACGTCCTTGACCGTTTTCTGGATTATGTGAAGTTCGACACCCAAAGTGACGAACTCACTAATCTTTGGCCCTCGACCCCCGGACAGTATAAGTTTGCCGAATATCTCAAGGAGAAAGTAATCGAGATGGGCCTCACGGAGGTCACTCTCGACGAAAACGGCTACCTTATGGCCACCCTCCCGGCCAATACCGACAAGGCCGTGCCTACCGTGGGCTTCATCGCCCATATGGATACGAGCCCTGACATGTCGGGCCGCCACGTAAAGCCCCGCATCGTCAAGGCCTATGCCGGCGGCGACATCACGCTCAACGAGGCTGAGGGCATCGTCCTCTCGCCCCGCGAGTTTCCCGAACTGGAGCATTATCTTGGCCAGGACCTCGTAGTGACCGACGGCACGACCCTTCTCGGCGCCGACGATAAGGCCGGTATTGCCGAAATCATGGGCGCCGTAGAGTATCTGCTGGCCCATCCGGAAATCAAGCATGGCAAGGTGCGCATCGCCTTCAACCCCGACGAAGAGATTGGCCGCGGAGCCCATCGCTTCAACGTCGAGCAGTTTGGCTGCGACTGGGCCTACACCATGGATGGCGGCGAAATCGGCGAACTGGAGTATGAAAACTTCAACGCCGCGAGTGCTAAAATCACCTTTGTCGGCCGCAATGTCCACCCCGGATATGCCAAGCATAAGATGATTAACTCGCTGCGCGTCGCTACGCAGTTTGCAATTATGCTCCCCCGCTGGGAAACGCCCGAACATACCGAGGGTTACGAAGGGTTCTATCACCTCGTCGGTATGCAGGGAACCGTAGAGAAAACCGAGTTGACCTACATTATCCGCGACTTTGACCGCGACCGCTTCGAGCGCCGCAAAAAGGAGTTTGAAC
>CAYUGU010000013.1:0-35769 GCA_964444345.1 uncultured Bacteroides sp. | reverse complement strand
GTTCCAACCCTTCGGTGAAGGGCAGGTTTTCGGCAATTTCGCGCATCACGCCTACGTCCAGGCCCTTCAAGAGGGCCACACGCTCCGTGAAACTCTCGTTGAAGTCAATTTCGCCGCGCATTGCGCGCTCGGTGATTGCCTTGACCTGGTCGCCAACTCCCGCGCGGATTGCAAGTTCGTCGATAACCTCGGTTTCAATTAGCGTCGAGTCCATATCGAAGCAAATCAGGCGGCGAGTGCGGCGAAACACATTGTCTTCCTGAAAGGAGATGTCGACATTATGGGTCGAGGCTATTTCGAGGAAGCGGCGGCTTACGTTCGCCCCGTCGGCCGGGTTGCCGCGCACGGCCATTTCGATGCAGGTCTTGCTCTTGGGACCGACGTCTTGCTTGAGCGAGATGCGGCCGGTCAGGCGCTTGATGTTCTCGATGTTGAGGCCTTGGCGGGCCACTTCGGCCGTCAGCACGGCGATATGTTCAGCGGTCAGCCGGCGCCCGAGCATCGTGATGATCCAGCGGCTCTTGCCCTGCATGCTGACCCACTTTTCATATTCCTCCGGACCCAGAGGCGAGAAGCGCGCAATCAGGTTCAGTTCAGCCGCCTTAAAGAGCAGTTCCTTAAGGATATTGCCCGAGCGGCGCGAATCGGTCTTGATAAGGATTCCGAGGCTCAGGTAATGATGAATCGTGCTTTGGCCTATGTCGAGAATCGTCGCGTCGTGACGCCCGAGGATGTCGGTCAGTTGCGACGTGATTCCCGGACGGTCCGGGCCGGTCACGTTGATAAGAATCAGTTCCAAGTCAGTTGTTGCAGTCATGGGCAGGCGTGAAATTTGATTAGTCCCTCCATGGGGCGCCCTTGAACGTCAAAAACTGAACATTCGCGGTCGAAAACATAAAATACTTCCTCTTTCAGCGCTTCGGCCACTCCGCCTACGAACGCTAAACGCTTTTGGCCGTAATGGCAAAGGACGTTCCAATAAAGGTCCCAAAACGAGTCGTGAACCGGCTTGCGCAGATAGGGGAATTCGGGAATATGGCGCACTATGAAGGGCACCATTGAGGCTAAAAAGCGGTTGGGAGAGGGCTGACGGTAAACATGGTCCAGGACGTCGGAGTAGGTCAGGCCTGTCTCCTTCTCGAAAATCGAGCGCACTTCCGGGTCAAATTCGCCCCGATAGAGCAGGCGCAGGAAGCGCCGGCCAATGTCGGCCCCGGACCCTTCGTCGCCTATGGCGAAGCCCAACGGCGGAATGTTGCGCTCAATGCGGTAGCCGTTATAAAAGCCAGAATTGGAGCCGGTGCCTAAGATGACGGCAACGCCATGTTCATGGCCCGGATAGAGGGCGCGGGCCGCCGCAAGGAGGTCTGATTCGACCTCTACTTCAATCTTTGCCGGAGGCAAGGCGCTCTTGACCTTTTCGCGCACCTCGTCGCCTATCATTCCGGCGCCATAGAAGTGGACAAATCTCAGTTCCGGCCACTCCTCGGCGCTGAAAATCGCCTTGAGTTCGTCGGCCGAAGCCGTCAGGGCATTGACTCCGGGACGCTCCCATTGGCGCGTAGAGCCGTCCGGTGCCAGCAGGCACAGGTGCATTTTGGTGCTCCCGGAGTCAATTATCAGTTTCATTTATATTCGGTCGGTTTCTTGAGGCCCGCACGACTGAAATACTTGGTCAGCGTAGCCTTGATTTTGATTTTCTTGCCGACGTTGCCGGGGTTATCCTGCAGGTTGAGGGCCGTGCGGATTGCGCCCGAGGGGAGTTCGACGGGAATACACTTGTTATAGTCGGTTTCCGAAGCCGAGGGGGCAAGAATCAGGTTGGTTGCAGCGGCCCCTTCAGCGCCGAATACGGGCGCGGAGTTGACCAGAGAGCCTACGATGTAGCCTTCGGTCCAGCCAATGATAGAGCCGTCGAGACAGTTGAGCGCGATGATGGCGGCTACGTCATAGGGCGAAGCCTCCGTGCCGTCGCCGGTCACGTCGCCCGAGGGGGGAGTCACCGGAGTATCAGGCGTTCCGCTGCCGCTCCCTTCGAGTTCATAGGCCGTAGCGTCCTTGACGCCGGGCAGGCCGAAGTACTTGACGAGCGAGCCTTCGATTTCGAGCACCTTGCCGAGGTTTTCGGGGTGGTCAACGAGGTTCACGGCCGAGCGGATGTCGCCCACGGGAAGTTGAACGGCCACGGTCTTGTTCTTGTCGGTTTCGCCGGGGTTGTCGGCCAGGGCCACGCAGGTGTTGACCGAGCCGGGGGCGCTTTCAAGTGCCGAATTGTTGTCGTAGTTGTAGACGCCGACAATGTAGCCCTTCACCCATGCTTTGGTGCCGGGGTTGCCGAGGCCGATAACGGCGGCGCAGTTGTAGGGCGAGGCCTTCGTGCCGTCGCCGCTGGCGCCTTCCGAGGGGGTGGAGGGCGTTTCGCTGCCCGAGCCGGAGCCGCCTCCCTGGCCGTTGAGTTTGAAGTTGGTAGCGTCCTTGACGCCGGGCAGGCCGAAGTACTTGACGAGCGAGCCTTCAATGGCGAGTTTCTTGCCGAGGTTTTCGGGGTGGTCGGCAAGGTTCACGGCCGAGCGGATGTCGCCCACGGGAAGTTGAACGGCCACGGTCTTGTTCTTGTCGGTCTCGTTCGGGTCGGCTGCGAGGGCCACACAGGAGTTGACCGAGCCGGCGGCGTTGACGAGGGCCGAGTTCTGGTCGTAGTCATAGTAGCCGACGATGTAGCCTTCAACCCATGCTTTGGTGCCGGGGTTGCCGAGCGCGATAACCTGGGTGACGTTGTAGGGCTTCTCTTCCGTGCCGTCGCCGCTTTCAACGGGGGCTTCGGGGTCTTCGAGTTCGAGGCCTTCAATTTCAAAGGTAGATACGGCGCCGGTATTGTTGATTACGGCGTTGATGCCCATATCCTTGGCCAGACGGCCCTGAACCTTGAAGGTCTTGCCGAGGATGTCGTTGTCGACGAGGTTGGCATATTCGGCCATCGGAGTGCCCTGCGGCAGGTTCACGAGGATGATGTCGTCGATGGTGTAGTTGTCGACGTCGTCAACAAGAACGATGGAGTTGTTCATGATGAAGGGCGCGGCGGTCCAGATGTCGCTGAGGGTCTTGACCTCGGTCACTTCGGGAGCGAGAGTACCGATAATATGACCGCTGACCCATCCGGTTACGTTTGAGCCCGTAGCAATCTGGGCCACGGCTTCCGTTACGCTGTAGGGGTCGTTCTTGCTTCCCTTGTTGGTCGGGTTGCCGATGTTCATCAGGCCGTCTACGTCGTTGAGAATCAACTGCCAGTTGCCGTTATAGTAGTCGAGAATACCGACGATGTCAAATTCCGACTCCGGCAGCGGGGTGTTCCAGAAGTTGCAGTAGCCCGAGGTTCGTACGGTCAACTGCGTGTCGCCTACGTTGAGCGCCTGGTTCTGTTCGGCGCTGACCGAGGTCTTGTAGTTGGCACAGAGTTTTTCGCCTTCAACTCCGGCGTTGGCAAACTTCACGTTGTTGATGCGGACCAGGCGGCTCTGCCACTGTTGCAGTTCGGCGGGCGACGAGCCTATCGAACTGAAGTTTTCAATCAGCACGGGCTGAACCTCCGGAGCATCCTCTTCGGGGAAGCCGTTGAGTTCGCAGTGGGAGTTGAAAAGTTCCGGAGCCATAAACGAGGTCTGCCAGGTGTTGCCGTTGGCATACCATGAGGGGAAGCCCAACTGGAAGCAGCCCGCATACTTGCCGGCATACATTCCCGTCAGGTCGATTACGAGTTCCTGGCCTACGCGGTGGGTCAGGTAGAGGTTATACTGGTTGATGCTCATTGCCAGGGCGGCCGTGCCGTCGCAGATAATGAGTTTTTTGAAGACGTTGCCGGCATAGTCGCTTGAAATCACGCGCCCCTTGATGATATAGTGCGAGCCATCCTCGCGGGCCGGAATTTCGTCGCAATAGTTGGAGGCTTCGTCCTGCCAGAACTCGGCCTTGAAGTCGGCAATGGAGATATTGGCCGTCTGAGTGGCGGCGGGGACCTCAATGGCCACGTCGTCAAACTTGTCCTGACAGCCGGTGAGCACCGCCGAGCCCAGAAGCAGAGCGGCAAATGCCTTGATATGTTTTTTAAGATTCATTGCTTGAGAGGTGATTGAGGTTTATTTTGATTGATAGAGAGTCGGTTTGGAGCCGCGCTCGGTGGCATACCAGCCGTAGGATTTATAGTTGGCGTCATATTGCATGACTTTCTTCATCGCTACGTTTTCAATGGTTGCCACTCCGGCTGCGTCGATGCTTACGTTCCAGAAGTAGCCCTTGTCGGCGGTGTCGAGCGTGGACGAGATGTTTACGCTGTCATACGAGCCGGTCATGAAGATATAGCGCCCGTCGGGGGTCTGGATGGTCCAGCCGTCGGCCGTCTGAGTGAAGGTGAAGCCGTTGGCGGCTACGGTGGCTGAAATCGTGCCGTCGGCTGCGGGAACGCAGTCGCTGACGTTCATGTAGCCGTAGGTCTTGGCGGTGTCCCAATTGTTGCCGATTTTGTTGTCGGCCCAGAAGGCATAGACTCCGCCGGAAACTACGCTCGTGGCCTTGACGAAGACGTCTCCTTCGCCCGGAGCAACCGGCGCGTCGCCCATGTGCTCGCCGTCGAGGGTGGCTTCAGTGGCGTTCTTGACGCCGGGGAGGCCGAAGTAGGAGGTCAGGTCGCCGCAAATTGCGAGTTCCTTGCCGAGGTTTTCAGGATGGCTTGCGAGGTTGAGGGCGTCGCGCAGCGAGCCGGTGGGGAGTTGAACGGCCACGGTCTTCGCCTTGTCGGTCTCGTCGGGGGTCATGGCGATGGCCAGGTTGGTTGCGGCTGCGCCTTCAGCGGAGTTTACGAGGCTTGAGCCGTTGTCGTAGTCATAGAAGCCTACGATGTAGCCTTTTGCCCAGGCTTTGGTGCCGGGGTTGCCGAGGGCAATCACCTGGTCGACCGTGTAGGGCGATTCGGCGGTGCCTTTGCCGGCCGTCGGGTCTTCCTGGCCCGGTTCATCCTGGCCCGGCTGGTCGTCGCTATCTTCGAAGCCGCTGAGGCCGTTTTTGTCGACGAGATAGAGCGCCCATTGGCTCTGGCGGTTGACGCTCTGATACTTATAGCAGAGAATACCGGTCACGGAGCCGCTTCCCGAGGGGGTCGTGTCGTAGACAAAGTCGGCATAGGCGCTGACGGGCAGATACATCTTGTTGCCCTGCGCGTCCGTGATTGTGTGGTAGTAGCAGTTAATCGTGCCGCTGCTCTGAGTGTTGGCAATCGCCGTGTTGGCAAAGGGTTGCCCGGCGCCGTCGATGGTCACGTCGTTGAACGTAACGAGCATATGGCCATACTTGATAAGGTCGTCGGAGGTCGTGGCGTTGATGATGTCGCCGAGTTGGAGGACGGTGGGTTCCACGGCGGTGCCGTTCGGAAGTCCGTTGAGTTCAACGTGCTCCTGGAATGTGGCGAGTTCCATGCGACCGGCCTCCCAGACCTGCTGCGCTTCATACCATTCGGGCTTGCCGACGAGCAGTTCGGTGTTCCATTTGCCGATGTTCATCTCGGTGAGGTCCACGACTACTTCCTGGCCTATTTTGTAGGAGTCGCTCAGCGAGCCGGCGTCGATCGAGAAGCCGAGAGCCGCCGTTTCGTCCTGAATGTAGAGATACTTGTAGATATTGCCGCTGACGTCCACGCCCGTAACTCGTCCTTTGACGATTACGTGTTCGCCCTCGTCCGTCAGGCCGATGGTCTCTATGTAGTTCTTCTCGTCGTTCCAATATTGGGTCTTGACGTCGAGAATCTTGCTGTTGACCTGGCTCAACATCGGTGCTTCCGGAACAATCATCGGAGGCAGCACGGGGTCTTCGTTGCAGGAAGTGGCAACCAGGGCGCCCAGAGCCAGCAGGGGAATGATTCTATATGTTTTCATTCTGTTGAGTTTTCTTTATTTATAAGGTGGAGGGGAAAGTGTTTTGTTAGAAGCGGATGCCTATGTTGAGGAACACTTTGGTGCCCTGGGCGTAACTGATCTTGTTGGGATACTTGCCCATGTCCCAGGTCTTGGTGTCCAGGCGGCCCTGCTGCCAAACGTTTTGCTGGATGTTGCGGTTGTTGAGCACGTTGTCAACGTTGAGGTTGAAGTTCATCGAAACCTTGCGGTTGATGTAGAGCAACTTGCCGAGGCTGAAGTTCAGGACGAAGGCGTTGTTCATCTTGCCCTGACGCGTGATTTCCTCCATCTTGTCGAGGAGTTCGGCCTCTGAGGGATATGATTCCCAGAGGGTCGGCTGAATCTCGTGATAGCGCGGGGCGAGTTTAACGTAACTGCTGCACATATAAGTGGCGTTGACGCCTACAAACCAACTCTTCGGAGCGGCCCAGTCGAGGCCGATGTTGAAGGCGGTCTGCGGGGTGCCTCCCACGCGATAGTTCTTCAGGTAGATGGTCTGAGTCGTGTCGGCCTCCATGCCGTTTTCAAACGAGCGGGTGCCCTTGGGGTTGTTCTTGTAGCGATAGGAGGCTACGGTTCCGGCCAGGCTGGCGGTCAGCGAGGGAAGAATCTTGTAGGCGAGGCCAATTTCGATACCCTTGTTGGTGCGGCGCACTCCGGAGAGAACGTAGTTGGTGAAGGCCGAGAAGTTATCGTCGTAGAACGAGGTGCGCTCAATGGCGTTTGAGAAGTCCGTATAGTACGCCGTGATTGAACCGCGGAAGCGAGAGTAGTTCCAGCCGTAACTCAGGTCAGCGCTGAAGATGCGTTCGCTCTCGGGGTTGGCGATGGCCGTGTCCTTGATGCGCGGAGCAATGTAGATGCTCTCGACCAGGGGAGCGTATGAGCCGTATTCAATGTGGCCCATGATGTAGTTGCGGCCGTCGGGCTTATAGGTTGCGCCGGCCTTGACTGCGGCGTTGTCGAAGTGGTGGCTCTCGCCCTTGCCCAGGGAGTTCTGTGGTGCGCGGCCGTTGCGCATATGGCCGTCGCGATAAAATTGGGTCATGCTCATCTGCAGGCCGTAGTTGAAGTCCCAGTGGGCCAACTGGATGCGGTTCTGAAGGAACGCGTTGGCCTTCCATACGTGGAAGTCATAGTTGTAGCCGAACTTGTCGCCAACTCCGACCTTGCGGTTGGGATTGTCAATATCGTTCTGAAGGATGCCCGGAACGATGGTGCTCTCGCTGTTGGAGTAGGGGTCTACGTCGAGCCAGAACTGACCGCCCAGAAGGTCCTTGATGGTCTTGTAGTAAGAGGCCTTTGAATAACTTGCGCTCAGGCCGGCCTGAAGGGTCATGAAGGAGTTGAGGCGCGCGTTGACAACCGAGCCGAGTTGGGCCTGAATGTTGTTGCTGTGGCGCTTCTCAAGGATGTAACTTGAGCCGAGTTGCTGGTCGGCGGGGAGGGTCGTGTTCTGAATGTTGTTCAGTTCGTTGACCAGGTAGAGGCGGTCCCAGTTGATCTGGCGGTAACTTTCGTCGTGGCGCCAGAGGTCTTCGATATATTCGCTCTGGGCTGTCGGCTCGCCGTCGCTCAGGAAGTAGGAGGGGAGGTTGCGGTAATAGTCCGGACGGGGGTCGGAGGCGTTAAACCAGTTGATGGCCGACGTTGAGTAGTTGACCGAGCGGAACATGGCCGAAGTGGTCAGCGTCGTGCCCTTGTCGTTCTTATAGAGCCAGGTGAGCATCGCCGTCGGGTCAAACGTCTCGATTACGCGGGCCGAGCGCTTCTTGCCGTCATAGTAACCCCAGTTAGGGTTATATAGGTTATTGCCCGTCAGGTCATAAGCCTCCTGATAGGTAGCGCTGCCCGATGCGCGCTGGGTCGGAGCGCCCCAGGCCGTCAGCGTCAGCGAGTGGTGGGGGTTCAGAATCTTTTCGAGGCTCAGGAAGAGGCCGCCGCTGTTGTAGAAAGTACCCTCGATTACGCCCTCGTTGGCATAACGGCCAATAGCGCTCAGCGTCAGGCCCCAGCCGTGGCGGTTAATGCCCGTCGAGTAAGTTGCCATTGCGCGGAGCATATAGTTGCTGTTAGTGTAGGCAACCGAGCCGTTGAAGCCCGGAGCATAATCGGACGTGATGGTCGAGATATTGCTCGAACCGCCGATTGAGCCGAAGCCATAGTTCGAGGCACCCAGGCCGATGGTCGTCGTCTTGTTGCGGAAGGCGCGTGAGGTCATACCCCCGAGGCTCGAATAATTGAAGCGTCCGCGAATCGGGTCATTCATGTCCAGGCCGTTGATATAAGTGGTCTGATACTGACTGTCATAGCCGCGGAAGCGGAAATACATGGTCGAGAAATTATAGTTCGACGCGTTGTAATAGATATTATCGTTAGCGCCCGTCAGCGAGGCGATGTTCTGCCCGGCGCTTTCTTCGTCGTCAATGGCCGCCTCGTCGAAGAGGAGGTCTTCCTGCTCTTCATAAAACTCGTTGAGCACGTTCGTGGCGCTCAATTTGACAGGCTGCTCAAGGTTGACGCGCTTGCCTTCAACAAGCGTTACCGGCACTACGGTCGAATAATAGCCCGTGGCCGACGTCCCCAGGCTCGCGTTGCCGGCCTTCGCGCCGGTAATAAGGAACTGTCCTTCAGCGTCCGATGAGGCGCTGACTCCCTGGCCTACGATGGTAACTACCACCCCGGAAACAGGGGACCCCGTGTAGGAATCGACCACTTTACCGGCCACCGACGCATTCTGCGCAATAGCCGAACCGAGGCCCATCAACCCTACAAAGAGCGATAAAACGGTTAATCTCATAAGTAGAAAAAATGTGAGGTTTAGTATATACTTACCGCAAAGTTACAAACTTTAACTGAAATACAAAAAATTCCTCCGAAAAATTTTCCCCAAAGTTGGGGGAGGCGGCGTCTCGCCGCCTTGTTTCAAAGCACCGGGAGGTGTGCCGCTCCGTCGGCCCACCATATTCGCGACGTTTTTGCGCCCCTCTGAAGGTGATGCAAAAACCGGGAATACCACGTGCCCTCGCGTGGTAGACGCGCAAGCGTCTTTGTGTATAATCACCTCATACTATACCTGTTGGCGATTGCGCGCCATGCACGCGAGGGCGCGTGCAACTCCCGGTCGTCTCTCGTCTTGATTATTTTGCCCCCATAGGGCCCTCGCACAAAAAAAAGCCGCCCGGAGGAGCGGCTTGGGGTTAGATTGCGACTTTGGTGATTTTGTTGCCTTGGCGGACAATGTAGACACCTCGCGGGAGGCCTTCGAGCGAGTTCGACATCTTGTTGCCTTGAAGATTATATACTGATAAATCTTGATGTTGAGCAATCTCGTCTATGCTGTTTTCATCGTTGCTCTTTTCTTCTGTTATAGTAGAAAATAGGGGCCAGCAGTTTGGAGCGGAGGAATTGTATTTCCCTTTTGCCCCTTCAGGGACATAGAGAGTGGCACTGTAGTCAGAGAAAACCATCTCATCAGCCTCCGGGGGCGTTTGCGCAAGAATATGAATTGACTTGATGTTCTCGCAATTGAAGAACGCGTAGTCTCCTATCTTTGCAAGAGAGCGGCCTAACGTAACGTCTTCAATGGCGGTACAGTCGGAGAAAGCGTTATTTCCAATGGTTTTTACGTTATTGCCAATTGTTATTTTTTCAGCCTGTGAACACATTGTAAAGGCATTGTTGCCGATGGAAGTGGCCGAATCGGGAATCTTGATTTCCTTTACAGCAGAGCAGTTATAGAAAGCATTATTACCTATGGTTTCTATGCTTGCGCCAAAAGAGATACTTTCAGCATTATAGCAGTCGAGGAAGGCAAAATCGCCGATTGATTTAACATTCTTTCCAATACTGATTTTCTTTGCCGAATTGCAATTACGGAAAGCGTAATCTCCAATGGTTTCTACCGAGTTAGGAATGGTAATATTAGAGAGCGAGTTGCAATTATAAAAGGCGTAATTGCCAATTGACTGAACAGAGGCAGAAAGCATAAGTGATTTTGACTTGTTGCAGTCATAGAAAGCATAGTCGCCCACTGATTTTACTGATGAAGGGACGGCAAGCATTGAAATGTCAGTGCAGCCGTAGAAAAGATAATGGTTAATGTTCGTAACGTCATTACCTATGGTGAGATTAAGGAGTAGGGGATTATTCTTAAAAGGAGATAATTCAGTGTTTTTATACACGATATTTCTGCCCAGGTAAATGGTCTCAATCGGAGCGTCTTCAAATGTAGTGCCTGCGCCTGAGGAACCGGTACTGCTGATAATTGTCAGAGGCTCCTTCCCGTCTTCAATGTTGATTGACTTTAACTGTGTACATCCGGCAAATGATTTGTCTTGAATCTCCTTGATTCCATTAGGGATGGTAATGGAGCGCAGGGAGGTGCATCCTGAGAACATGCTTTCCGGAATTGACTCTATCTCTTTACCAAAGTTTATAGTGGTAAGCGACCGGCAGTTCTTGAACGTTGGCTCAGAAATATGAGGGACGTCATTGATAAGCACTTCTCCGGTAGAAAGGGGTCTATTAAGATTCAAGACTTCCACGCCGGAATTTTCGCCTATGGGGCCGAGCATAAACAGAGGGTTGGACGTTTGCTGAAAAGTCAAGTTTTTAATCATTGAGTTTTCAAACACGTTGGCAAACAATAACTGCATAGTCGCGGGTATTTCTACCGACTGGAGTTTCTCAAGTCCGGAGAATATTTTTTCCGTTAGGACATTTACCTGCGGGCCAAAACTAATTTCTTCAATTGGAAGCCCACTAAAGGGATAGCCGTAATTGGTACTATATGCGATAGGCTTAATGACGCGCCCCACATACAATTTTTTTAACTGTGAACATCCATAGAAGGAAGAGTTATAGGCATTAGATGCACTTTCTTGTCCGGATACCCTACATGCTAAATCTCCATCTCCATCTTCAAAGATAACTGTATGTAATGCCGAGCAATCTTGAAAAGCACTATTTCCAATGCTCAAGACGGAATAAGGTATAGAAACAGAGGTTAAACTCGTACAATCTCTAAAAGCGCTAGCTTTAATGCTCAAGACGGAATAAGGTATAGAAACAGAGATTAAACTCGTGCAATCTCTAAAAGCATTTTCACCGATTGTTTCCACTTTATATTCCTTGCCTTTATAGGTTATGTAATCCTTTATGTCAGCATGCTTAATGTCTTCTTGAGCACTACGTACCTCGGCAAACTCGTCGTAATCGGAATAAATCGTATATCCTATTCCATCGATCTCGACTTGAGCAGTTAAAACAGTGGCGCATGCAAACAGCATCAAAAAAAATATAACAAATATTTTTGTTTTCATAGATTATTTTGATTATGGAAGAGTAGCGAAGTCGTTGATTAAAAACTCAGGGTGTTTTATCGGCGATTTTTTCACTGGTTTGAGATCGAACGTGTAGGTCCCCAGGTTTTTCGCGCCGGGCTTGGTGACGCAACTTGAAAGGCGCACCAGATCCTGAGAGTTTACCAGCCACTTCCGATCGATGTCCTTGATATAGAAGAAAAACCAGTAGTTGGGCAACGGTTTAGGACATTTGAGAGCCGGGAAAACTCTCCCGGTAGATACGGACTTGACCTGAATTTCCTGAAACTCATAGTGTTCGGGCTTAGAGCCATCGCCGCTTTGGAAATCTTTTGTTCGCACGATAATGTCGACACCACGATCATCAACAACCGGAAGGTATGTATCGCGACCTTCGTCCAACAGCATCGACAGCACAAGCATCTCCGTCGATTCGCCAAGATATTGTGAGTGGTTCATATAAATAACGCTGCTTCGGGGCCCTCAACCTTGGCATAATTAAATGATTGGTTAAAAATGAAAGCGCGAGGACCTTATCGTCTGCCGTCCCATAATCTGAGGCCCTGGAATTGCCTTCGAGAGGTCAAATTATAGAGGTTAGGCATTAGATACGCGCTTGATTATCTTTGACTTACGCTCCTTCTGCTCGCGATATGACCATTGGGGCGCAGTAATCCGCTGCAAAGTTAAGCACGCTTTTTTACTCCTCCAAGTTTTGAGTGTGACATATATTTTCACACTTTTTCGCTTTTATATTAGGTAGTCTGCCTGAGAATGCGTAATTTAGCACTGCAAGCCGCAGGAAATGGTTTTTCCGGCGGTGGGAAGAATACATCATCCTTGGCAATTCGGATGCAAAGGCGACTGAAAGGTGATGTAACGGCGGTTCTTTCCGGGAAACTGCTTTGAGGCGGTTCCGAATTTTGAAATATGGGTGCACCCGTTTGCAATATTGTTTAACCCTTTCTTCCGGAGATCTTTTCGGAAGATAGTTTACTTTATTCTCAAACGAAATGACCTACAATGGTGTAACCCTTCCCTCCGGCTTCATTGGCCGACTTATTCGCAGCGTTTTCGGCTGCTTTCCAACGATTTGAAAATCAGCGGTAAAAATGGAGCGGGAGACGTCTCGGCTCCCGACGAATCGTCAGATTCGTTTGGTGACGCGCCTGCTTTGTCGCACTTAGGTTCGCCGACGGAGCGGCGAACCTCCCGGTAGCAGGGGTAGCGCGAACAATTTTGTATTCTGTATTCTGTATTCTGTATTCTGTATTCTGTATTCTCCTTAGAGGTTGAGTGTTTTGATGGCGGATTCGGTCAGGAAGCGGTAGAGGTCTTGCTGGCTGACGGGGACTTCGATGATGCCGCTTGAGTAGGGGCCGATTTCGTAGGGCTGGTAGACGAAGACGATTTCGTTTTCCGTAATCTGGAAGTTATTGTAGGTCTCGATGGGGGCGTCAAACAGCACTCCCTCAGCGTCATAGCGTTCGCGGGCAACGTTGTTGATAATGCTCAGTATACCCTTGTCGTTGCCGGCCAGGAATGTGTTGTCGACCGTCATCAACTGATGGTTGAGAATCGAGTAGTTGAGAAACGTGCGCGTCATCATCCCGTGGGCTGCCCCGTAGAAGTAGGTCTGGTCGTCGACGCTGATTACCAGCAGGTTGGGGTTCAGCAGGGTCACTTCGCTATTAACCATGTTGAGGTTGGCGCGCGGTTCGTCAAACGCCTCCTCGAAGGGCACTTTTTCATATTCAAGCGTTACGGAGTCTGACTCGGCGATGAGGTTGTTGAGTCCGGCCTGAGTGAAGGTTTTTGCGGCCTCCTTAAAGTCGACGCCCTTAACTCCGAATGTCAGTTGGGTCAGCGAGTCGCAGAGGGCGTTAAAGTCTTGTTCGCCAATGCGTTTCGGCCAGACTACGGAGTAGCGCGCGGCGGCATAGACCGAGTCGCCATAATAGTCGGGAATCAGGTAGCCGACCGAGTCCGTGCGGGTTTCGAATTCAATGGAGTCTTTCGAGCCGGAGCCGTTGCAGGAAGCGACGCCGAGGGTCAGCAGGCCCACGAGAGCCGCGGGCAGAAGTTTTTTGCAGAGTTTCATTGTTGATTAACAGATGTATTTGGTATGATTATATATCGGAATGGCTTGTCTTTCAGGTGGATAATCAGTCGCGAGGCTTGCTCTTCCACTTCGGCGATGTCGGCGGCTTCAACCCGCAGGCTCAGAGCCTTCGAACCCGCCTCGGGGTCGGCGTCGGCCGTAAGGGTCAGGGCGCCGTCGCTCTCCCGGCGCAGGCGGTGGGGGCGGATTGCGGCCGCGGCCTCGGGCGTGAGCGAATAAGAATAGTAAACGAAGACCATCAGCAGCGGGACTATCAGGCATATCAAGACCGGGACCACCATCCAAAGACGGAGATCACCGGTCAGGTAAGCCGCCGCAATCAGGGCGACGAGCGGGAGGGCGACGACCCATCCGCGGCTAATCAGCCAGTTCTCGAAAACCAGGCGCATATAGGCCGCGGAGGTCACGCAATGCGGTTCATCAGGAATGGAAGTAAGGCTTGAAGGTAGGGGCATCTTTCAAGAGTTTGTTCACTTTGCCCACCTGCGAGCCGTCGGTGGTCAACTTGAGGGTCTGCTGCGGCGAACCGGGGGCGAGTTTAGCCTCGCGGAGGTCTACCCAGACTACGCTCGGGCTTTGGGTGAGTTGGAAGTAATAGGTCATTTCGGTCTGGTCACAGAGGGTGCTCCACTGCGTAGTGCTGATTTCCGGGCGGCCGGGAACGGTGATGCCCAACGGGACGGCACAGTTGCGGGTAATGCCGAAGACGGCGGCAAGCGCGCGGGTATGGTCCAGTGTATCAGGCAGAACGCTGCGATAGAACGAGGCGCGCGCAAAGCGGTCGGTCGAACGGTTGGTGCCCGGGAGCATATTCATGCCGCCAACTTCCTGCCAATAGTCGCGAACGGCGAGCATCTGGTCATAGAAAGGCGCGTTGGTCAGCACGTTATATTCTTTGCCGACATGTGTCTGCAGGACGCCGTCCTTATATTCAATCACGGCGCAATTGCCCGTAGAGTCCGAGAGGGCCATATGGAGCGTGGCGGCCGAGCCGTCGGCCATTGCCGGAGCGTCGAGATAGAAAAGGTCCTTAGCCGTGGCGCTCATAGCCTCCTCGACGGTTGCGAAATTGTCGAGATAATAAAGCGGCCAGACGCTGGTCGACATTTTTTTGCGATATTCCTTTCCGTCAGGCAGCGCGTAGACCGACCCCGGAAGGTAGAGAACGTTTACGGCCAGACCCTTCTCATTCAGGCCCTCGGCAACGCCCATATCATAACTGATAGCGCAGACCGAACCGTACTTGGAAGTCCAGGTGAGGTTCTCCGCGGGGTTATCATAACTTTCGTGCTTCTCGCCGCGCGGGAAGGTGCGCAAGGCGGTAGGGATAGGGGTGCGCCAGTCGAGCGTACGACCGGTAGCAACGGCATACTTGCCTGCATAGCAAACGCGGGTGCAGGCATCGGCGTATTCAACGCCACAAACAGTGGCCAGCGCGAGGGCGGCAAGGAAAAGTGTCTTTTTCATAAATAGTTGAATTTGAGTTTTTCTCTATAACACCCGCCCCGCCCCTTTTGTTCACCAAAATAAAGGGGCAGAATGGGGCTCATAGCCTTTGCAAAGATATAGAATTCGTTTGAGATTACCAAACGTGTCGTGTAAAATTGTTTATTGTCTGTTTTTGGCGTGTTAATTATAGTTTTGTTTCTTAGCGTTTTTTTTGTAAATTTGCTGCAATTTAAACATTACGTCTTATGATCGAGAATTCGCTTTACGATAAAAAGTCTTTGAGGACAATTATGTGCTCCGGCAAGAAAATTGACTGGAAGGAAATCACCAAGGATGTTGTTGGTTTTAGCAATGCGGAAGGTGGAATTATCGAATATGGAATTGAGGATGATGCTGAGTTGCCTGCTTGCAACCAATCCATCCCTGACGAATTAAGCGTTATGCTCGTAAACGGTATCGGCGGCAAAACGTGTGGCGTTCAGGTCTCGGCCGAGAAGAAGAAGTATGAAAACGGAGGTGAGACGCTCCTATTGTATGTACGTAGGTCAAGCATTATGTCTACAACAAGTGATGGCCGGGTATATATGCGTGTTGGCGATAGGACCGAGCGTGTAGACGGAGAGGATCTACACCGTCTTGCAGAGGAGAAGGGTCATTATAGTTGGGAACTTCAAAAGTCGAATTTCCATATATCAACATGTGAAAGCGAACGAAAAGAGAAATTGTTGGATGCGTTACGTAAATCGGAAAGAACAACCATATTTGTCAAGGACAAAACTGATATGGAGTTGCTTCGATATTTTGCCTTGGTTGCGGATGATGATGATAATATGACATACTTGGGTGTCGCTTTTCTTGGGACTCAGGCCCAAAGGCAAAGGATTTCGAATTCGCCTACCCTGCAATGTATAAAATATGACGAATATGGAGAAAAAATAAATAAGTGGACGTGGGATGACTATACTTCCTCGCCGGATGAGATCTTGGAAGAAGTATGGCATAGTATTCCGGATTGGAAAGAGAGTCAGGAGGTTAGCGACGGTATGTTTCGAAAAAACGTTATGTCCTATGATCGGGACGTAATCAGAGAGTTGATTTGCAATGCCGAAGTTCATCGCTCGTATGCCATAACCGGAGATATTTTTATAAACATTTATCCGGATTATATAGAGATGGTAAATCCCGGTCGACTGCCGTATGGTGTTTCTCCTGATAACATTTTGCATAGGTCAAGAAAGCGGAACCCTAATTTTGCAAACTTGATGCGTGCGCTCAAATATATGGAGGTTGAAGGCTCCGGATATGACAAAATGTATGAAATCCTTCTTCAGCAAGGTAAACTCGTCCCTAAAGTTTTTGAGGGTGATGATTTCGTTTCGGTTAAGGTTTGGCGTCGAATCCATAACAATAAAGTCCTTGAACTGATGGATTTTGTCGATAAACACTACTTACTGCGACAAAAACAAAAGATTTGCCTCGGTATTATCGCAATGCACGAGTCAATTACGGCAAGAGAATTGGAGAAGTTGCTGGAAATTGATAATTCTGATGAGTTGCGACCTTGGCTTCAACCACTAATAAAACAAGGGTTGGTTATTAGCCGCAATGTTAGAAGTAGCGGTCTGGAATATCGTGTTAACTCTATGTTGCTTCAAGATGCGAACTATAAGGGAACCACTTCCCTAAAAAGAATTGAGGATTACAGGCTTAAGGAATTGATAATAGAAGACCTTAAGATCTATAAGGAGGCGCGAATAAACGATATTCATGACCGAATAGCGCCGGAGATTAGCGAAAAGAGGATTAAAGCCCAAATACTTAACCTCGAAAAAGATGGTATCGTCGGGCGCAGAGGTGCGAATAGATGGACTTCATATTACCTTATCTCTACCTCAAAATCTAAATGAGAGTCGAGAGAAAAAGCATAGAACAGTATAACGTGCAGTAAATTAACGACATATCTCTACCCGTTTTCGTCGAGGAGGGCGACTCCGAAGAAGTTAGAGAGTGTTAATCATGGTATTTACAACACCTGCGGTATTTAGTCTTTTTTAGTTTTGTATTTGGCTTTAGCCCCAGCGGAGGGCGTTGACGTCGTTGGTCAGCGAGATAAACTGCTCTACGGTCAGTTGCTCCGGGCGCAGACCCGCCATAGGGTGAGTGGCGGGAAAGTCGGGTGCAATAGCGCGGATTGAATTGCGGATTGTCTTGCGCCTCTGGCCGAAGGTCGTCTTGACTACCTTCTTGAAGAGGTCGAGGTCGCAGCCCGCGTCCATACGCCCATTGCGCGTCAGTTTGATTACGCCGCTCTTCACCTTGGGCGGAGGGTTGAATACCCCTTCGCTGACCGTGAAAAGATACGTGACGTCATACCACATCTGCAGCAGAACCGAGAGAATTCCGCGGGCCTTCGTCCCCGGAATGGCGGCAAGTCGCTCAGCCACTTCGCGTTGCAACATTCCCGAGCAGAGGGGAATCTGCTCGCGGAAGTCGAGGATATGGAAGAAAATCTGCGAGGAGATATTGTAGGGATAGTTGCCGATGACGGCAAATTGCTTGTCGCCCATAACCTCGCGGAGGTTAAGTTTCAGGAAGTCGGCCTCGACAATGCGGTCCTCGTCGGCCAGAGTGGGAAAGTTATTGCGCAGATATTCAATGCTTTCCGAGTCGAGTTCAACAACCTTCACGTCGCGGCCGCGGGAGAGCAAAAATTGAGTGAGCACTCCCATTCCGGGTCCGACTTCAAGCACCGGGAGCGACGGGTCGGAATCGAGCGTGGCCGCGATGCGTTCGGCAACGTTGAGGTCGGTCAGGAAGTGCTGGCCGAGCGCCTTTTTGGGTTTTACTTTTCCGGGGGTCATAGGCGTTCAAGGACGTTGCGTATCTTGTCGTAAGTAGTTATGCGTGTGGGCACTAACGGCAGACGCAATTCGTTTTCAATATATCCCATGGCGTGGAGCAGACATTTCACGCCCGCGGGGTTGCCGTCGACAAAAAGCAGCGAGAAGAGTTCCGTAAACTTATGGTGGATAAGCAGCGCGTTGGCGAAATCGCCCTCCAGGGCCAGGCGGACCATACGGCTGAACTCCTTAGGAAACGCGTTGCCAATCACGGAGATAACCCCCACGGCTCCGAGGGTTATCAGCGGGAAGGTTATGCCGTCGTCGCCCGAAATTACCATAAAGTCGGCCGGCTTCCGCTTGATGATGTCGTCAATCTGCGTGAAGTTGCCGCTCGCTTCCTTGACGGCGATAATCTTTTCGGGGAAATCGAACGCCAGGCGGAGGGTCGTCTCGGCGGTCATATTGACTCCCGTACGCCCCGGGACGTTGTAGAGCACAATTGGCACGGGCGATGCCTGGGCAATCGCCGCATAATGCTGATAGATACCTTCCTGCGAGGGCTTGTTATAATAAGGCACGACCGAAAGAATGGCCGAGTATGCGCTCAGGTCGGTCAGACGGATTTCTTCGATGATTCCCATCGTGTTGTTGCCGCCGAGGCCGAGCACGAGGGGAACGCGGCCGTTGACGCGCTGGGCCACGAAGTCGCGAACCTGCCGCCGCTCGTCGGCCGTAAGAGTCGGGGTCTCGGCCGTGGTCCCGAGAACTACGATGAAGTCGATGCCGCTCTTGATTTGATGCTCAACCAGGCGTGCAAGTGCTTGGAAATCTATTGTTTTGTCTGCTTTGAAGGGAGTAATCAGGGCCACTCCCATGCCTTTTAGGTTTACTCGGGCCATAAATAATCTTATTTTGTGCCTAATTCGCGGATGCCGCCCGTCGTAGTGTCGAAAATAACGTAGGCCGGCGCCTTTTTGTCGGTGAAAAGTGAGGGGTCAAGACCGTAAACAACTCCGGCCTGAGCCAGATTGAAGTTCAGTTGGCAGAAGGTTTTCCCGTTGAAGTCAATCGTGGCGCGGGCCGTCCCGGGGATGCAGTAGGCAATTCCGTTCTTGGGAAATTTCTTCTGCTCTCCTTTTTCGTTCAGTGGCATGACGCCCTTGTCCGTAATAGTCAGGTTAAGGTAGACCGGCGCGCCGCTCAGGTCGTCGGCCGCAACAAAGCCCTTAACGGGGTTGATGCGCGCAATGACGCGGTTAGTCTCGTTGTCGGCCCCGGGGGTGAAGTCGACTACGGTCTGCGCCGAACGCTTTGTGACGCTCCCGAGGAACATGGCGGTCAGCGCCTCCTCCTGCGAGTTGATATTGTCGAGAATAAGTTTGAGAGCCGCGCCGTCGGGCATCACGTCGGCCTGCCCCGTCAGGTAATCCTGGCGGCTGCGGCGAAGTTCCATAATCTGGGCGGCGGCAAGGGCCGCGCGCTTGGCCAACGACGAACTCTGGACCATATCCTCGGTCATGGCGTAGCGCGATGCCGTCGCGTCGGCCCGGGTGAGCGTCTGCTCCTGCATCTTAGGCTGCGCGGTGCCTTCCGGCTGTTCCTCAACCTCCGTCCCGAGGGCAAGGGGAAGTCCCTGCTGATTGACCAGGAGGGAGACGTTGGCCCCGCTCTTGAACTGCATCAGCCAGGTCTCGCCCGAGGTCTGCGGCACGCCGTAGGTCTCAATCTGGGCGCCCGTCAGTTGCCAGGTCGACGACGGCTTGGCTATGGCCTCGCGCGCCGCTTCCGGGCCCAGATAGCGCTCTGCATACTGATAGAACTCGCCCGGAGTCTTGACGGTTCCTTCGGCCTGAAGGGTTATCTGAAGGGCCGTCTGCGGCAGCGAGTAGACTATGCCGAAATCGTTGGCCTTTGTGGCCGATAGGCGAGTGACCTGCTGGGCCCCGAGGGGGAGCCACGCGGCCGTCAGCAGTAGGGACAACAGGAACTTTTTCATCGTGGAGGTGGAGGTGGGGGAGATTAAACGTTGAGAACCGATTTAATTGCGCGGCCGATGTTGGCGGCAATGTCGCCCGCCGTCACGCCATATTGGCCTTCGACGTCAGCAGCCATATCGCCCGCAAGGCCGTGGATGTAGACGCCGCAGAGGGCAGCGACTTCCGGGCGGTAGCCCTGGGCCATCAGCGAGGTGATTACGCCGGTCAAGACGTCGCCCGAGCCGGGAGTGGCCATGGCCGGATTGCCCGTCGAGTTGAAGTAGAGGCGTCCGTCGGGCCGGATAATGGTCGTGTAGCGCCCTTTGAGCACAATCAGTATATTATGGTAGCGGGCAACCTCGATAGCCTTGACCAGACGGGCCTCGGCGTTAGGTTGCTGACCGAAAATCCGGTCAAATTCGCCGGCATGGGGCGTCAGAACCGAAAGCACCGGGACGCGGTGGAGCAGGCTCTGGCGTTTGGCGATGCAGTTGAGGGCGTCGGCGTCGAGAACAACCGGCTCCTTGCGCTCCTGGAGAAATTGCTCCAGAGCGTCGACCGTGGCGTCGGCAGTGCCTATGCCCGGGCCCACGCCGATGGTCGTATACGATTGGGGCAGACGGATGCTGCTAATATGTATGTCGCTGTTGGAGGCCACGAACATTGCCTCCGGAGCCGACGTCTGCATAATTTCATATCCGCAACGGGGTGAGTAGACCGAGACCTTGCCGCACCCCGAGCGGAGTGCCCCGCGAGCGGCAAGCACGGCTGCGCCCATCATTCCGTAACTGCCCGCAACAAGCATCGCCGAGCCGAAATCGGCCTTCGAGCAAAATTCCGGGCGCTGGCGAAGAAGTTTGCGAACGTCCGAGCGCTCTACCAGATAGAAGGGCGCCGTGGTCTTCCGGATATCCGTCGGGCTCAGCCCTACGTCGATGGTTTTCCATTGGCCCACGACCTCGGCGTTTTCGGCCATAAAGAAACTCAGGTGCGGAAACTGAACGGCGAGGGTCATGTCGGCGTGCATCATATTGCGATGAACCGCATTAGGGTTCCAGTCGCCGAAAAGGCCCGAGGGAATGTCGATACTGATAACGAAAGCGCGCGAATCGTCAATATACTTGACCAGTTCGCGGAAGCCCCCGTTGAGGCCCTCACGAAGCCCCGTGCCAAAAAGACCGTCGATAACTATATGATTGGGAGTCAGTTGCGGTCGGTTAAACTGCTTGACCACTTCCG
This sequence comes from uncultured Bacteroides sp., assembly GCA_964444345.1. Taxonomy (GTDB): domain Bacteria; phylum Bacteroidota; class Bacteroidia; order Bacteroidales; family Muribaculaceae; genus UBA3263. Next base: position 14,874 of record CAYUGU010000013.1, on the reverse strand, counting down.
TAAAGTCCGCGTCGGGCATTACTTCCAAGAGGCGGTCGCGACAGGTCCGACATTCGGCGCTCAACTTGTCGCCGCCGATGTTGAAGAGGAAAACCTGGGGGCGATAGCCCTGCTCGTAGAGCATACGGGCCGCAGCCAGCGCATCGGCACCGTTATTTCCCGGACCGGCAAAAACTGCTATGCGCGATTGGGATGACAGCAGGCTGATAACCTCCGCAACCACCCCTTCCGCTACGCGGTCGATAATCTGCAACGAAGTGACGCCCTCGCTCTCAAACGTGGCGCGTTCGATTTTCTTTATTTGGTCGGTAGTAAATATTTTCATTGCAGTATAATCTGTTGAATAAGTGAGGGTTAATAATTATCTTGGGGTTAAATTCGCTTAGGATTCGTTGCGCTCTACGGGCCGAAGAATCGGCAGGTGCCATCCGTACTTGAGCGCAAGCATACGGATTGAGATGCAGCAGAGCATACAAGCCAGCGCCGAAACCTCCGGGCCTCCGCCCATACAGCCGACGCCCCAGTAGGCCACTCCGCCGAGCAGCGACGCCATAGCGTAGATGTCCTTACGGAAAATCAGCGGCTCCTCGTTGATGAGTATGTCACGCAAAACGCCGCCGAATGCGCCCGTAACCAGGCCCATCGCTATGGCTATGCCCATAGGTCGTCCGTCGGCCAGCGCCTTCTCGATGCCGATAACCGTAAACATTGCCAGTCCGATGGCGTCAAACACCAGCAGTGCGCGCTCGCGCCTGACAAGTACAGCGCTGAACACTATGACTATCACCATTGAGAGCGCCGTCCCGATGAAGTAACTGACAAACATCTTCATGCTCGCCACCCAGAAGACCGGATTCCCGAGCATCATGTCGCGCAGAGTACCCCCGCCGAGGGCCGTACCCAGCCCGACGATGTAGGCGCCGAACCAGTCAAACCGCTTCAGGGCGGCCAGACGAATACCGGAGATAGCGGCCGCTATGGCCCCGATCATCTCTACGATATAAAGGAATGTCTCTTCTGCGGGCACTTCCATTAAAGCCGAATCTTCTCTACGCGGCGAACGTGGCGTCCGCCCTCAAAGTCCGATGAAAGGAATGTATCGACGATTTCAAGAGCCAGATCGGCCGGGATGAAGCGCGCCGGGAGTACGAGGCAGTTCGCATCGTTATGGGCGCGGGCCAGACGAGCCAGTTCCGGCTCCCAGCAGATGGCCGCCCTCACGCCCTGATGCTTGTTCAGGGTCATTGCTATGCCGTTGCCGCTGCCGCAGATGCCGATAGCCGGATAGACCTCGGCCGCCTCAAGCGCCGCGGCGCAGGGATGGGCAAAATCCGGATAGTCACACGATTCGGCCGAGTAGGTGCCGAAATCCTTAACTTCAATTCCTCGCTCAGTGAGCGTTTTAATAACCAGGGCTTTAAGTTCGAAGCCGGCGTGGTCGCTACAGATTCCAAGTTTCATACGGCTGCAAATTTAAGCAAAAAAAACGACTTTTTTACTTTACAAACCGAAAAATTTCGTATCTTTGCAGTTGATTAAATGATACTAATGTAAAAATGGCAAGACCTATTCGAAATACACCGGCTCTCTATGGCAAGGACGCAGAGCGTTTTCTTGCTGAGATTTCCCAACTGCCTTCCGTTGAAGAACGCAGACGGGAGCGTCAGCGCATTAAGCAGAGTGTCAGCGAATTTATGACGTTGGTTGCACAAAACAACGGATAAATTCCCCGCCTCCCCCCCTATGGACATCGTAAATCCTTTTATTCGGCTGAATCCCGAAGCGCCTCTCCCCGATTTTGATTGTGGAGATGATGACTTGAATGAATTTTTTGCAGTCGATGCTTCCGCTTGGCAGAACAATCTTCTGACCGTAACCTATTATTTGGTGCTTAACAATGAGGTCGCTTTATACTTCAGCCTCGCGAACGATAAGATCACGGCAGATACTCTCCCACGAAGTTTTTGGCGGAAGGTGAAGGCTAAGTTTCCCCATGAGAAGCACCGCAGTGATTACCCTGCAGTAAAAATAGGTCGTTTTGCCGTTGCTTCCGCTTATAGATGCAAACCTGAACGGTGGGGCAGTCGTGCTATGGATTTTATCAAAGAATGGATGGTCACTGAAAATAAAACCGGATGTTGCTTTCTGACAGTCGATGCTTATCCTTCGGCCGTACCTTTCTATCAAAAAAACGGATTCAAGTTTCTTGGCTCCCAAGAAGAGGCATTATATAATGAGTTTCTTAAAGATAAGAGCCGGACAAACACGATTGCAATGTATTTCTCTCTAAAATCTATCTTGTAGGCAAATGGAAATTAGAGATGTCTATCCCGAGGAGTATGCCGGGCTTTTCCCGCATCCGCAGAGCGTCTATGGCTCCGCTCGCTTTGTCGCGCTTAACGCCCATAAGGTCAGTCAAGTGCGCTGCCTTTGTCTTTCCGACGAGAAGCCGCGCCTGGGCCTGATTGTCGGGGTTGACGCCGACGGCTCGGCTCGCGCCCCTTTCTCCGCCCCCTTCGCCGGATTCGACTTTAACCGGCGCCAGAGCGTGGAGACGATGCAGGAGGCTGTCAATTTGCTGCGCCGCGAACTCCCCGGCCTTAGGCTGACCTTGCCCCCGCCGTTTTATTCGCCCGACATGAATTACCGCACCCAATGTGCCCTGCTGACGGCCGGATGCAACCCCGTTTATACCGACTGGAATTTTCATATCCCGCTCGACGCCCCGGTTGAGCAATACGTCGCCGGGCTCGACGCCGAGGCACGCAAGAAGTTGCGCAAGTCAGGACGCACCGACTATCGCGTCGCGCAGGTCAATTCCGACCCCGAACGCGCCTATCGCGTAATCGAAATTAACCGCCGGCAGCATGGCTACCCGTTGCGAATGTCTTTGGAGGATGTGGTTGCTACCACCGGCGGCGATAACCCTATTGTCAAGGCTGACTTTTTCGTCTTGACCAACGGCGTGAGCGATGTTGCCGCCGCGATGGTCTATGAGGCCGCACCCGGAATTGCCCAGGTTATTTATTGGGGTAACGACCTCCGGGTTACTGACTGCCCGGGCCCCGTTAACCGTCTGGCCGTGAGCCTCTATGAGTATTATTCTGCCTTAGGCGTGAAGATACTCGATATCGGACCGTCGTCGATCGACGGAATCCCCTCGCCGGGGCTATGTCGCTTTAAGGATTCGGTTGGCTGTCAGGTCACGCCCAAGCCTACTTTTGTGCTTTAGGCGGAGGTCAGCAGAAAGGTGACTTTCTCGCTCAAGGGGCTTACTTTCGAGCCTTCGGGGCCAATCAGGGCCGACTCGCCCGCGCTAAGGCGCACGCCCTCGGCTTCGGCCTCGCCCGAGAGCATCGTGATTATCGAGAATGAGCCGTCGACGCCCTTTATTTCCGTGGGCTCGTCGAGAATATAACGGTCGACCGTAAAACTGTTGCAAACCACCAAGTTAGTGCGCTCTGCGCTGCTGTCCATCGGAACGCGATAGTCGCCCCTCGGAGGCCAACTGATTGCCTCGCGGGCCTTGCTCAGGTGGAGTTCGCGCTGCCGCCCGTAGTCATAGATTCGATAGGTGATATCGCTGCTCTGCTGAATCTCTACCATTCGACATCCGGCGCCGATAGCGTGGACGCGACCCGCAGGTAGGAAAAAAACGTCGTCGGTATGCACTTCGTAGCGGTTGAGCAACTCCATAATGGCGTCAGTGCCCTCAGCCTCAAGATATTGGTGGCGCGAAACTCCCGGTCGCAGACCCGACAGCAGCGACGCTCCGGGGGCCGCGCTTTCGGCATACCATAATTCGGTCTTCCCCTTGGCGCCGTGGCCTTCGAGGCGGGCCGCCGCCGCATCGTTCGGATGAACCTGAACCGACAGGTCCTCGCGCGCGTCAATTATTTTGAGCAGCAGCGGAAACTGCCCGCCGCTCTCGGCGTGGACGCGCTTACCCATAAGCGCAGGCCCGTGACGCTCAATCAGTTGCGTCAAGGTCAGCCCCGCTTCCGGACCCTCGGATACGACCGACAAGCGGTCGCCGACCGCACTGATCAGCCACTGCTCGCCTCCCCAGGGTTTGGGCACCCATATCGGTTCAAACTTGTAAATCATAGCGCAAAGTTACAATAATTAAATGAGAAATGAAAAATTAAAAATGAAAAATCTGCTCCCTTAAATTATTCACGCAAAAAAATCTCTAAAAAAGTTTTCGTAATTTGCGGAATTTTCGTAACTTTGCCGCGCCATTACGAATACGGGAGGGTTTACCGACCTCCGAATTCATTCATTATTAACCCGCTTAACTAACAGATTTACAGATATGAAGAAAGACCTTCACCCCGCTGAATACCGCGAAGTTGCGTTCAAGGACATGTCTAACGACGAAGTGTTCATCACCCGCAGCACCGTGGCCGCTAAGGAAACCATCACCATCGACGGCGTTGAGTATCCCCTCGTGAAACTTGAAATCACCTCAAGTTCTCACCCCTTCTTCACCGGCAAGCAGAAACTCGTCGATACCGCCGGTCGTGTGGATAAGTTCATGAGCCGTTACGGCAACCGCGGCAAGAAGTAATTTGCCCGGGTAAGACAATCTTCACACCCCCTTAAGCGGCGAACCTCCGTAAATCGGCGGCTCGCCGCTCTCGTTTGGCCTAAATACACCGGGAGGTACGGCGCTCCGCCGCCGTACCAAAGGGTCGCAAAAAACCGTCGCCGCAATGGAGCGCCGACGGAGCGGCGCACCTCCCGGTGCAGTTCGCCCACCAAGGGAAAGGCGGCGTCCCGCCGCCGCAAACCATCAACCATCAACCATCAACCCTCAACCATAAACCATCAACCATCAACCCTCAACCCTCAACCCTCAACCCTCAACCCTCAACCCTCAACCCTCAACCATAAACCATAAACTATGTTCAGGTTCAAGCAATTTGAGGTGGCCCACGAGGCCGCGGCCATGAAGGTCGGCACCGACGGCGTCACGCTCGGCGCCTGGGCCCCTTGCGCCGGCCGCGTCCTCGACGTAGGTGCCGGATGCGGTCTGATCGGGTTGATGGCAGCCCAACGAGGAGCCGAGAGGGTCCTAATGCTCGAAATTGACCCTGCCGCTGCCGCCGAGGCACGCGAAAACGCACGCCGCTCATCGTGGACCGAAAGAATTGAGGTCATCAACGCCGACTTCCTGACCTGGGATACCGACGAAAAGTTTGACAACATAATCTCCAACCCGCCCTTTTTTGCCAACGGCGACTTGGCGCCCGACCCCGCCCGGGCCGCCGCACGCCATCAAGGCGCGCTGACCCCCGAGGCCTTTATGATGCGGGCCGCCGGCCTACTTGCCCCGCAGGGGCGGGTGAGCGTTATTATTCCCGCGGACCTGGCCGAGAGTTGGCGCTTTGCCGCCGACCATGCGGGCCTGCGGGTAGAATCGGCTGTCGGGCTTTTTACGCGCAAGCGCGCCCTCGAACCCCGGCGGATGCTCTTTGAGTTCAGCGCCGGGGCCGACGAGCCCACTTATAGCGAACTTCATATCCATTCCGCAGAATATCAAGAACTTGTAAAAGATTTTTACTTATGAAATATATGCTGACTTTTAGCCGACGCCTGTGGCTGCTCTTCCTTCTGATGATTGTAGGTATGGTCCTGGCGATGTTCATAACCTACTTTTTGGGGCGCACGGGCGCTGATGAAGTCGCCGTATTGCGCATAGGCTCGGTGGTTCAGCAACTTTTCGCCTTTTTGCTCCCGGCGGCAATCTGCGCCCTGATGTCCACCCGCTTGCCCGCCGAGATGCTTGGCGTCCGCCGCTTCTCGTCGGCGCGGTTTACGCTCCTGGCGCTGCTCGTTTTCATCGTCTCCATGCCTGCTATGAATCTGCTGATTGAGTGGTTTGAGTCGCTTCCCTGGCCCGAAAAAATCAAGGCCGCCGAGGAGACTAATGCCCTTATGGTTAAGCAGATGATTGGCTCCGCCGGTGCCGCCAATTCCTTCCTCGCCTTCTGCGTTCTGGCCCTCTTTCCGGGCTTCTGCGAAGAGATGTTTTTTCGCGGAGCCCTGCAGAATCTGCTGCGCTCGCGCCCTATGTCGCCCCATTTGGCCATTTGGCTTACCGCGCTGATTTTCAGCCTGCTCCATATGCAGCCCATAGGAACCGTTCCCCGCTTGCTCCTCGGCGCCGGATTCGGTTATGTCGCCTGGTGGGGGCGCTCGCTCTGGCCCGCCATTTTCTGCCATATACTGAACAATGCCCTCGTGGTCATAACACAGCAAGCGGGCATCGAGGAGTCGGTTTCGCGACTCTCAACGCCCGCCGTAGCAGCCGCTTCGGCAGTCCTTACCGCCGTCGGCCTTTATTTTCTCAAGCGGAATCAATCCAAATCCATATCGAGCGGCATATAGTGCTGATACGGGTGGTCGCAAGCCGGACACTTCGTGGGAGGCTCGGTGCCGTAATAGATATATCCGCAGACAAGACATTGCCACTGGATAGGCTCGTCGCGCTTCCAGACCGTACCGTTCTCGACCTGCTCAATCAACTTGCGGAAACGCTTCTCGTGGCGAGCCTCAATCTCGGCGATTGCGCGAAAATGGGCCGCAATGTCGGGAAATCCTTCGTCATCGGCTGTCTTCGCAAAAGCGATATATAGGTCTACACCTTCGCTCTGCTCCTCTTGGGCCGAAATCTTCAAGTTGTCGATAGTCTGGCCGATAACGCCGGCATCGACCGTGAGGTCAACATTTACCTGTCCGCCTTCAAGGTCCTTGAAATAGATCTTAGAGTGATGGAGTTCGTTAGCGGCAGTGTCCTGAAACACTTTTGCTATAGGATAATAAAGTTCCTTTTCGGCCTGCTGAGCGTAATAGGTATAGCGCGTGTAAGCCATTGATTCGGCGGCATATGCAATTACGAGGTTCTTCTCGGTCTGTGTGCCTTTAATGCTTTTGTTAGCCATAGTAAAAAATTTTAAATAAGATTAGGATTTCATTTCCAAGAAAACGCCTCCCGCCCCCAAAAAGTTCATCCGAAATGGTTGCCGCCGTCCCTGTGAGGGTGTTGCTATGGGGGAGGTTATTTTTTGCGGAGTTTGATGGCGGTTATTATGGCGGAGCAGATGGTCGTGATGGAGTTGGCGAGGATGATGGGGATGTTGTTGATAAGGATGCCTTGGATGACGAAGAGGACAGAGCCGAGGCCGAGGGCGAGAAAGGTCGGCATGGCGATGCCGTCGGTGTCGCGCGTGCGAATCGTCTCGATTGCCTGGGGCAGGTAGCCGCAAATCATGCAGATTGAGGCCATGTAGCCTACGATTGAAGCCCAGTCCATGGCGTTAGTCTTCGAGGTAGTAGACAATGGAGGAGACCACGCGGACGTTTTTCAGGTTAGGCGTCGACTGGTCAGTGCTCTCAATGCTGAACTGCCCCTGGGTGGCCGTCTTGATTTTGCCTACACGCGAGTTGGAGTCCTGGGCAAAACGGTCGGCGGCCTCGCGCGCGTTTTTGGTTGCTTCGGCAATCATTTCGGGCTTGATTGAGTTCAGGCCGGTGAATTGGTAGTTGATATAGTTATTGTTGGCGGCGACGCCCTGTTTGAGCAGTTCGCTCTGGCGGTTGAGCAGTTCGCGCACTTTTGCAACCTTTTTGGTGGCGACGGTGATAGTCACGCTGAGGTTATACTGGAAGCGGGCGCGTTCGCCGCCGTAGACGTTGCCTTCGGCGTTGTAGAGGTCCGGGGGGTTGACGGAGATTTCGTCGCGCTCGATGCCGTTGTCGGTCAGGAACTTAACGACGATGTCGTTGCTCTGCTGCATACGGTTGTAGAGGGCGGGAAGGTCGTCGCCCGCAATGGAGTAGGACATGGGCCAGGTTACATAGTCGGCCTCGACGGTGCGTTCGGCCAGGCCGCGCACGGTCACTACGCGGTCGCGAAACGAGAAGTTGTCGATGCCGGCCTTGATGCAGAAGCCGAGAATGATGATAGAGACTGCAAGAATGGCTGCAGAAAGTACGTTTTTATTCATATCTGACTGAATTATAAGTTAATGACGAATACGTTTGCGGGCGGAGTCGAGTTTGAGGAGCACGAACAGGAGAATCGTGAATCCCCAAAGCGAGGACCCGCCATAACTGAAGAAGGGGAGGGGGATGCCGATAACGGGACATAGCCCGATGACCATCCCGACGTTGATACAGAGGTGGAAGATAAAATAGGAGGCGACGCAGTAGGCGTAGACGCGGCTGAACGTGGAGGGTTGGCGCTCGGCAATCGCCAGGATGCGGAGAATCAGAATCAGGAAGAGGAGAATCACGGCCGTGGTGCCCACGAAGCCTTTCTCTTCGCCTATGGTGCAGAAAATAAAGTCGGTATGCTGCTCGGGCACGTATTTTAACTTTGTCTGCGTTCCGTTGAGGAAGCCTTTGCCGGTGATGCCTCCGGAGCCGATGGCGATTACCGACTGGTTGACGTTATAGCCGGCGCCGCGCGGGTCGGCCTTGATTCCGAGGCTCACGAGGATGCGGTTCTGCTGGTGGGGCGCCAAGTGGTCAAACAAGACGTTGACCGAGAAACTGAAGGCGATTGCGCCAATGGCGAAAATCGTGCAAACATAGAGTTTCGGAAGATGGTTGCGCACGGCCATCAGCGCCATATAGATAGCCGCAACGACGATGGCGGCAATGAAGACCCAGAACCAGGGCAGGTGGAGCCCCAGAGCGTTGAGGAGGAAAGCGAGACCCACTATGGCCGCAAAGCCAAAAGTCAGGTTGCGGAGGGTTTCGAGCGATCGGGCATAGATTCCGGCCATTGCCGCGGAGGTCAGCATAGTCGCTATCGCCACGATAAACTGCCCTTTGGCCATCCCTAAAATCATCGGCTCAGGATACTTGACCGTCACGACGAAAATCACCACTGCCGCAAGGGCCGCCAACAAAACCAGGCCGCTCATCCCCTCGCGATAGAGCACGAAGAAAAGCGCCATATATGCCAGGGCGGAGCCGGTTTCCTGCTGACAGATAATCAGCACCACCGGGGCCATGATTATCCCGACGGCCTTAAAGAAGTTGCTCCACGATTCGGTCAACTTGAAGTTATAACTGCCAAGGAGTTTCGCCAGACATAGCGCCGTTGCACACTTTGCAAACTCGGCGGGCTGAAGGCTCATCGGACCGAACTTGAGCCAAGAGTGCGACCCCTTGGTGTCGGGTGCAATAAATATGGTCAGGAAGAGCAGCCCGAGCATACCTATATAAATAGGATAGGCATAGGTCTCGTAGATTCGATAGTCGCTCAACAGGATAACCAGACCCAGAAGCAGGGCGAGGCCAATCCAGCGGAACTGCTTGCCTGAGAATTCGTCGAACGAGAAAATCGAGGCATGGTCGAAGTCATAACTCGCCGCGTAGATGCTGACGGCGCCGAGCACCACCAGAATCAAGTAGAGGCCTATCGTCAGCCAGTCGAGCGAGCGGAACACCGAGTTCTCGGCGTTAGTCCTGGGGTTTAGGTTTGATGACACGGTTCCAGCGGGTGTTGGCGTTCAACATATTGGTTTCTATATACTTGCGGGCGGGAGAGATTTCGCCGTTAAGATATTTCTCAATGACTAACGAACCGATCGGCACACCGTAAGTGGCGCCGAAACCGCCGTTTTCAACGTAGACCGCAATGGCAATCTGCGGGTCGTCGTAGGGCGCGAAGCCCATGAATGCCGAGTGGTCCTTGCCGTGGGGGTTCTGCGCCGTACCCGTCTTGCCCGCAACCATGATGTCGGGCAGATTCGCCGTGCGGCAGGTGCCGCCCGTGACCGCCATACGCATACCCTCGGCAACCGCCTCGAACCATTTCCGGTCAATGTCCGGCGTGCGCACGTCGAGCAGCCCCTCCGGCATGACGGTGTCCTGAATCGCCTTAACGGCATGGGGCGTGATGAAGTGGCCGCGGTTGGCTATGGTTGCGCAAAGGTTGGCCATCTGCAGCGGCGTGGCCAGGACTTCGCCCTGACCGATGGAGACGGAGATTATAGTGTTGGCGCTCCAACGGCCCTCGCCATAGAACTTATCGTAGAACTTCGCGTTAGGGATGAATCCGCGCCCCTCGTTAGGGAGGTCGACGCCGAGTTTGTAGCCGTAGCCCAGTTGAACCAGGTGGTTTTTCCAGACCTCAAAGGCGTTGGCGCTTGAGCCGTATTTCGAGCGTTTGTCGACCATATTCTTGAAGCCCCAGCAGAAGAAGGCGTTGCAGGAGGTCTGCAGGGCCGGCTTGACGGGGATGGGCGAGCCGTGGCCGTGACAACCCACTTTCAGGCCGCCGTTGATATAGCCGTGATAGCAGGGGTAGGCCGTCGAGAGGTCGATGATTCCCTCCTGGAGGAGAATCAACGCCTGGCCCGGCTTGAAGGTGGAGCCGGGAGGGTAGGCGCCCATCAGCGCGCGGTCGAAGAGCGGGTGGTCGATATTGTCGGGGCTGGCGAGCAACTGGTAGTTCTTGCCGCGTTCGCGCCCCACGAGCAGCGTCGGGTCGTAGGTCGGCGAGGAGACCATACAGAGAATCTCGCCCGTCTTCGGCTCGATGGCTACTACGGCGCCTATCTTGTTGACCATCAGACTCTCGGCATATTGCTGCAACTTGATGTCAAGGCTCAGCGTCAGGTTGCGGCCTGAATGGGGCGCCAGGTCAAACTGCCCCTCTTCATAGCGGCCCTTGATGCGGCCATGGACGTCGCGCATCAGTATTTCCACTCCCTTCTCGCCGCGCAGATATTCCTCATAACTGCGCTCGACGCCAAGGTCGCCCGTGTAGTCGCCCGGCTTATAGTATTCGTCGCGGTCAATGTCGGCCTGATTCACTTCGCGGATATTGCCCAGGACGTTGGCCGCCGCCTTGTAGTTATACTGGCGGAGAATCCGTTTCTGGGTGTAAAATCCCGGATAGCGGTAGAGTTTCTCCTGCAGGCGCCCGTAGTCGCGTGCCGACAGGTGTGACATAAATCGCTGAGGGGTATAGACCGAATAGCCCGCCGACTTTTTCATATCGGCGATGCGCTGATCAAACTGTTCGCGCGTAATTCCGATAGTATGACAGAAATCGAGGGTATCGATGCCCTTCATATCGCGCGGAATCATCATCACGTCGTAGGCCGGCTGATTGTAGACAACCAGTTCGCCGTTGCGGTCATACATCAGTCCGCGGCTCGGATACTGAACCTTGCGCAGAAAGGCGTTGTTTTCGGCAAAAACCTTATATTTATCTTCCGCAACCTGGAGGCTGAACAGTCGGAAAACGTAAATAAGCGCAATGACGACGACAAAGCCGCCGACAACGTATTTGCGCTTCTCCAGATTATAGTCTTTTCTCATGATGCTGACGAAGAGGCCGCATAAGCCGAACGGGAAAAGATAAAGTCAATGACCAGAATCATAACCGAAGTGAGCAGCGTCGAGCCTACGACGCGCTCGGCCATTGCCAGCGGGTGGAAGAAACCGAAGCGGTCGATCAGCGTGAAGAGCAGGCTGTAGAGCAGCGACATGGTCAGGACATATTTCGAGAAGACGCCCCAGCCGAGCGAGCCGATGGAGGGGATGCGGTGGACAACGTCGTCCTCGCGCGGAACGTAGAGGCGCAAGATAGTGTGGCGGCAGGCCCCCAGGCAGGTCGAAGCCAGCGAGTTCATGCCCGGAGTGTCCGAAAAAACATCTATTACGAAGCCGATAAGAAACGAGAGCGCAATCACTTTCGAGCCGCTCAGATTCATGGGTAATTTGACTATGAAATAGATAAATACGTAGGCCACGGCCACTGAAAACAGCACCAAGCGATTGAAGATGATACTCTGAACGAGCACCATCAGCACGAATATAAGCGAAAATTGCAGAAAAGTCTTTGACATAATATTGCGCAAATTTACAAAACAATTTTCACTCCCGCAACCCCCTCCGACTGATTATTTTTCATTGCTATTTTGACGCATAGAGGGTTAGTTGAATTTTGCTATCGGGACGAGCCTGATTTTCCGTCCTTCCCATTCAGTGGTTCCTTCGTCTGAGTTGGTTATGACGAGAAGATTATCGCATTTGAGTTCTTCCGCACCTTCAATCAGGGCGTCAAATTCGCGACGGCGTGTCTTTTCAGAAGATAAGTCGTAACAGACCTGAATCAATTGCTCAACTTTGGTCCCCTTTCGGGTAACAAAGTCAATCTCCTTTTCATTACGCGAACGGTAGTAGAACAGCGTTTTCCCGGGAATATACCCGCGACGCATCAGGTCTACAAAGACTTGATTTTCAAGAAGACGACCAAGATTATTACTTAAATTAAACGCCGAACTTTGAATGAACCCGTTGTCAACGATGTAAACCTTGCTCGGGGCTTTTTTCATCAACTTCAACTTATTATTGAATCGCGGGAGGTAGAAAAACAGATAAGGCTCGGCGAGATAGTCAAAGAACTTCTTTGTTGTTGTCACGCTGGATAATCCGAGTTCTTCTGATAGTCCGTTTGCCGAAACCGGATTAGTAAAGTTTGCGAGAAGATAAGATGCAAGGTTGTATAGGTCCGAAGTGTTTCGGACGTTATGGCGTTTGGCAACATCCTTAAGAAGAATGGAGTCAAATAGGGTCGAAAGATAATTTTTGGTTATGCCCCTGGCCTTTATAGTCTCCGGATATCCGCCGTTGCGCAGATAGTCGTCGGCCACTGCCACGGCCTGTGTTGAATCCTCTTCATTGTTCACGCTTACGTTATCCCATTGCAGGGTTTCTTCAAGGCTGAACGGGAATAACTCAATCTGTAAATATCGCCCCGTCAGAACCGTAGCCATTTCGCTGCTAAGCATCTTTGCGTTGCTTCCGGTTATAATCAGGTTTTTCCCGCGTCGGTAAAGTTTATTGACCCATAAGTCCCAGCCCGGGAGATTCTGGATTTCATCCAAGAGAATATACTCGTAATTAGGGTAGACAAAATCAAGCGTTTGCATAACTAAATCTTCATCCCAGTTCTCCAAGAGCAGGACGTCGTCAAAATTAAGGTAGGCAAAGTTCTTGTTTCGCAACATAAGTAGGGCCAGAACGGACTTCCCGACTCGGCGCGGTCCGGTAATCAATTTTATTAAAGGATTCGCGAGCAGTTCGTCAAAATTATATTTTGTCAGTCGCGGCTGATACGGGCGAGCCATAAGTTCGTCGCGTTCCGCCTTTTGTTTTAGGATTATGTTCTTCATATTCTATTCAATTGGAGAGTGCAAATATAGTGAAATTTATTCAATAAATACGCTGTACTGGATAAAAAACCGCCTTTTTTATCCAGTACAAGTGATTTATTGGATAAAATAGGCGGTTTGCCGGGCTTTAATTCCCTCCGGGTAGGGCGCGGTTGCCCGACGCCTCCATATTAAGAAATGCAAAATAAAGTATGGAGGGGGCGATTTCCAAGCGCCCCCAAGTGAGCGAGGGCGTTTTGTCGGGCGTGGCGCCGCTCGGCGAGCGACGCCTCCATATAAAAAAGCAAAATACAAAACAGATTGTCCTGTTTTGTATTTTGCTTTCTTAATTTTTTTCAAGGTTAGCGTCGCTTGGAGGCGATGGCCTTCTCGACGGCCTCGGTCACTTGCGAGCCGAAGAGGTCGCGGCCCACGATAGTGCCCTGCGGGTCAATCAGGATGATGCAAGGAATGCCCATGATGCCGTAAGCGTCGGTCAGCACGCGGCTGGTTGCGCGTTGGGTCTTGATTACGGGGTAGTTGATTCCGAGTTCCTTAATGGCCTTTTCGGTCTGCTCGGGGTCGTCCCAAACGGCAATGCCCACAACGTCGATGCCGGCGTTGTTATACTGCTTGTAGATTTCAACCAGTCCGGGAATTTCCTTGCGGCAGGGCTGACACCATGACGCCCAGAAGTCAATCAGAGTGTAGCGTCCGGGGGTAATCAGGTCGCTGAGTTTGACGAGGGCTGAATCGGCCTGTGCGAACTCTACGTCGACATATTTGCTGCCCACGGAGGTCTTTTCCTTGTTTTCGGCATTGGTCATTACGCGCTGAGCGTCAGCGTTGTTGGCAATCGCCGTATCGTTCTTAAATACCGTCTGGAGTTGCTGGAGGCTCAGGAAGGGAGCCACGGAGCCGAAAGCGACCTGATTGTAGGGGCTGTTGGGGTTCTCTTCGATGAACTTGACGGCCGAGGGAACGAGTTCGTTATTGAGAATCTCCTCGCTCTTCTCGTCGGAGTCGGCCGAGTGCATTGACTCGACGATTGAGTTGACCTGCTCGGCATATTTTGCGAAGGCGTCGTTCATCTTCGTGCCGACGGCCATACCGTTGGCGTCAATCTTAATCTTGCCCGGTTCGAGGACCAACTGGTTGATGGGAAGGCGGTTGGCATAGGCAACTACCATAAGGGGCTTTTCGACGGTGCCGCTTATGGTCACGATGGTGTCCGTAGCGACGGCGCTGGCAACCGTGTCGCCGCGGGTCACGTCGATAAGGGCAACGGTCTGGCCATTGAGTGAGGCGTCGACGGGGAGTTCGAGCGTGAATTTGTTGTTGTGGCCACAGGCGGCGAGCATCAGGGCTCCGGCGCCGAGGGCAATCAGAATTTTCTTCATTTGAAATTTAAAGTTACAAGGTTTGTTTTTTTGATTTTACGCCCGCAAAGTTACGTCAAAAAACTCGCAAAACCTTAAAGATTATGGAAATTTAACCTAAAAGAAGATTTTTTTAGACCCAAAAAGGCCTTAAATTGAATAATTTTGCCTAACTTTGCAGAATCCAATGAAACCTAACTCTAAACCATAGCCCTCCTCACTAAACCCTAAACCCTAAACCCTAAACCCTCAACCATAAACCCTCAACCATAAACCCTCAACCATAAACCCTCAACCATAAACCCTCAACC
>CAYUGU010000012.1:0-36341 GCA_964444345.1 uncultured Bacteroides sp. | reverse complement strand
CAGACCAACGACGAACTCCTCCGCACGATGAGCGACTGACCCTCATTGAAAAATGAAGAATGAAGAATTACCCCTTTCTTTGAGCAAAATGACGTCCTCGGGCGTTATATATAAGGAAAAGGAAATTTTTCATTTTTCATTTTATTTTTAATACTAAGAAATTATGGAATCAACAAGACAAGCCAAAATATCAAGACTCCTCCAAAAGGAACTGAGCGAAATTTTCCGTCGCGAAACCGCCAAACTCGGAAACGTGATGGTCAGCGTTAGTTCCGTAAAGGTATCGCCCGACCTCAGTATTGCAAAGGCCTACCTTTCGGTTTTCCCCTCTGAGCAGGCCAACGAAGTGATTGAAAACATCAACACCCAGGCCAAGACCGTGCGCTACGAACTGGCCCAGAAGGTACGTTTCCAACTTCGCCGCTGCCCCGAATTGCAGTTCTATCTCGATGACTCCATCGACTATCTGGAGAACATCGACAAACTCCTGAACTCCTGAACCGGCTGTCGCTCAAAATCGCCCTGCGCTACCTTTTTGCGCGCAAGGCCCACTCTGCCGTCAACGTCATCTCCCTGGTGGCGATGACCGGCATCGGTGTGGCCACAGCCGCCCTGGTTGTGGTCATGAGCGTTTTCAATGGCTTTCATCAGTTAATCGAAGAGCGTCTGAGCGTATTTGACCCGCCGCTGATGGCCATTGCCGTCGAGGGGAAGACGATTGAACAGGCCGACTCCCTTTGCGCTCTTCTGGCTGCGAGGCCCGAGATTGAGCGGGCGCTTCCCGTTGTCAGCGAGCGCGCCCTCGCAATTAGCGGTGAGCGGCAGGCTGCTGTGCACCTTTATGGTATCCCCGAGGCGCTCTATAGCGTCTTCGATTCCCTCTCGCTTGCCGGCGAACCCTGGAGGGAATACTATCCCGGAGTGGCCTCGGCTGTGGTCAGCGTCGGAGTGGCCAACGAACTGCAGGCAACCGTAGGCTCCGAGCAACTTCTCGGGCTGTATGTCCCCCGGCGTGTCGGGCGCATCAATCCCGCCAATCCGATGGGAGCCTTTCGCACCGACTCCGTTGCCGTCAGCAGCGCCTTCGCCCTCAATCAGCCTGAATATGATCGCGACGCCCTCTTCGCTCCCATTGACCTTGTTCGCAACCTGCTCCAATACTCCACCGAAGCCACCCGAATCCATATTTTCCCCGCTTCTGATGCCTCTGTGGCCCTCAGTGCGGCTCGCGAACTCCTCGGCCCACGCGTAAAGATACTGACCCGCGCCGAGCAGCAACAAGACTCCTTCCGAATCGTCAATATGGAAAAATGGATGACTTTCCTCCTCCTGGGATTCATCCTCATTATTGCCTCCTTCAATATCATTTCCTCCCTCTCCCTGATGATTATCGAAAAGCGCGAAAATGACCAAACTCTGGCAGCCCTCGGGCTCAACAGCCGCGGGCGCCGCTCTGTCTACATTTGGTGCGGACTGATAATCACCGCTGCCGGAGGCTTTTGCGGAATGATATTCGGCTCCCTTCTGAGCCTCGGCCAACAACATTTCGGTTGGGTAAAACTTGCCGGCGACCCCTCCCAACTCTCCGTCAGCGCCTATCCCGTCCTCTTCCAGCCTGCCGACCTTCTTCCCATAGCCCTCCTCATAGCCCTAATCGGCCTCCTGACCGCCCTGATAACCACCCGCCGCTGATTAGATGGTTATGCGAGCGAAGGGGGGAGCGTCAATCGGGCAGGGGGGAGTACCGGCTTCAAGAAGCATACGCGCGGCCGTGGCTATCATGGCGGCGTTGTCGGTAGTAAATTTACGCTGGGGTATCCAGGCTTTGAGGCCGTTAGCGGCGCAGTAGTCGGCAATGGCTTGGCGCACTCCGGAGTTGGCCGAGACTCCTCCGCCTATGGCAATGGCTTTGACTCCGGTCTGCTTGGCGGCGAGGTCGAGTTTTTTGAGCAGAGTGTCGATTATCGCTTTTTGGATTGAGGCGGCGAGGTCGGCGCGATTCTTTTCTATGAAGTCGGGGTCATTTTTCAGACCGTCGCGCACGGTGTAGAGAAATGAGGTCTTGAGCCCGGAAAATGAGTAGTCGAGGCCGGGAATATGCGGTTTGGCGAAGTTGAAGGCCTTGGGGTTGCCTTCGGCAGCGAGGCGGTCAATGTGGGGGCCGCCGGGGTAGGGGAGCCCCATTACTTTGGCGCATTTATCGAAGGCTTCGCCGGCGGCATCGTCGATTGTTTTGCCGAGAATCTCCATATCGACGGGCGAATTGACGCGGATAATCTGAGAGTTCCCTCCCGAAATCAGCAGGCAGAGGTAAGGAAATTCAGGAACTTCCTGCTCCGGGGTTTCGCGGACAAAGTGGGAAAGAACGTGACCCTGGAGATGGTTGACGTCAATCAGGGGTATGCCGAGCCCGAGGGCCAATCCTTTGGCAAATGAGGTCCCGACAAGGAGCGAGCCGAGAAGCCCGGGGCCGCGGGTAAAGGCGATGGCAC
Organism: uncultured Bacteroides sp.; assembly: GCA_964444345.1. Taxonomy (GTDB): domain Bacteria; phylum Bacteroidota; class Bacteroidia; order Bacteroidales; family Muribaculaceae; genus UBA3263. Next base: position 33,849 of record CAYUGU010000012.1, on the reverse strand, counting down.
TGAGGTCGCCAAGGGTTATTCCGGCGCGGCGTATGGCCGTGTCGACTACGGGGAGGATATTTTGCTGATGAGCCCTGGAGGCAAGTTCGGGAACAACCCCGCCATATTCTTCATGGACTGCCTGAGAGGCAATTACATTGCTCAGCAGGAGGCCGTCGGCGATAACTGCGGCGGAGGTGTCGTCACATGAAGATTCAATTGCGAGGATTATCTGGGGCATTTTCTTTTTACGGTTTTGATTGTTTGAATTCGTCGAGATGGTCCATAATGTTGGCCGGGGGGCGCTTTTCGTCGAGTTCGGCTTTCATAAAGTCCATATAGGGCGCTACGTGGGCAAAAAATTTGCGGTAGCCTTCGCAAAGGTAGTTAATCGGTTCGCCTTCGGGGGTGCGGGCAATGCGGTTTTTCGGACATTCGCCGTTGCACGCAAAGAGCCATTTGCATTTCTTGCATTTTGCGGCAAGCGAGTCGCGTTTGTAGGCTCCGAAAGCAAGTTGTTTGGGCGAAGACATCATCTCGATTATTGACTTGGAGCGGATGTTGCCGAGGCGATATTCAGGGAAGACAAAGTGGTCACAGCAATAGACCGTCCCGTCATATTCCATCACGGCGGCGTGGCCACAGGTGGGGGCCATAGTGCATACGCTCGGTTCGACTCCACACCAGTTGGCCAGCGTGGCGTCGAAAATCTGAATGAATACCTTGCCGACGTCTTCCTTCACCCAGCGGTCAAAGAGCCGACAGAGGAAGTTGCCCCATTGTTCGGACGTTATGGAGAAGTCGGCCAGCGTTCCGGCCTCAATCGGTGAGGCGATATCTTCGGATTCCGTCAGTCGCTCAACGATGGGCGCGAACTGGATGAAGCGGCATCCGATGGTTTTGAAGAAATCATAGAATTCCTCGGGGTGGTCGGCGTTATAGTCGTTGATTACGGCCATGGCGTTCCACTCAACTCCGTGGTTATTAAGCATCTGTATGGCTTTCATCACGCGGAAAAACGAGGGTTTGCCGTCGCGCGAACGCCGATATTCGTCGTGGAAGTGTTGCGGCCCGTCGATGCTGATGCCAACGAGCCAATCGTTGGCGCGAAGGAATCGACACCATTCGTCGGTAAGCAGCGTTCCGTTGGTCTGCAGGCAGTTTAGAATCCGCCGGCCCTTGCCATATTTCTTCTGAAACTCAAGGGCTTTCTGATAGAATTCGAGGGGGCGCAGAAGGGTTTCGCCGCCATGCCATGTGAAGCAGACGTCGGGGCCGGTCTGCGCCTCGATATAGTTTTTAGTGAAGAGTTCGAGCGTCTCGTCAGACATAAGATGCTTCTTGTCTTCGGGGTCATAAAGGCGCTGCTTGTCAAGGTAATAGCAATAGGAGCAGGCCAGATTGCAATGGCTGCCTGCGGGCTTTGCCATGACGTAGAGCGGTCGGGAGAAAGGGTTCTTCATAAGTTATTTCTGTTGAGGAGTAGAGAGTTTTTCAAGCAGGCGCTTGGTTGCGCCGATAAGTTGGGCGTCGTAGCCCTTAATCACTTCTTCCGGGCGGTTATAGATAACCACGTCGGGGTTGAGTTGCTGATTTTCAAGCACATTGCCGTTCACGTCGATCGAAGTGACCTGCGGAATACCGAAAATCAGCGACGGGTCAATCTGATTTTCCCACCATACGGCCGTCATCGTGCCCGGAACGGGCGCGCCGATAACCTCGCCGATGCCGAGCGTCTGGTAAGTATAGGGAGTGCCGTGGGCGTCGGAGTAGTTGCTCTCGTTGACGAGCATCACCGAGGGCTTGGTCCAGCGCGTGAAGGGCTCCGAGCCTATATACTGGCCGCGGGGCACGAAGCGTACATATTCCTTGCCGGAGAGCAGCACGGCAATATCGTTATGGAGCCAGCCGCCGCCGTTATAGCGTGTATCGACAATCACGGCTTCGTGGTTGCGATACTTGCCGAGGAGTTCGGAAAAGACCGTGCGGAAACTCGGCGAGTCCATACCCTCGATGTGGACGTAGGCAATGCGGCCGCCGCTGACGCTGTCAACCACCGCCTGGTTGCGTTCAACCCAGCGGCGATAAAGGAGGTCGCTCTGGGCGCCCGCGCTGATGGGGGTTACGTAGACATCTTCCGTCTTGCCCCCTTTGGCGCGTTTAACCGTCAGGCGCGTGCGCTTTCCGGCGCGCCCGTCGAGCAGGGGGAAGTAGTCCTGACCGGCCTTGATTTCGTTGCCGTCAATAGCGAGGATTATGTCGCCCGGCTTAAACTCCGAGTTTTTGCGATAGAGCGGGCCGCGCTTGATAATCTCAGCAATGCGGAGGCCGTCGCCCTTGTAGGTCTCGTCATAGAATGCGCCGAGAACTGCCGTCTGGCGGTCGGCTCCGGGTGCGTAATATCTGCCGCCGGTATGACTGGCGTTAAGTTCGCCGAGAATCTCCGAGAGCAGTTCGGCGAAGTCATAATTATTGTTGATATGCGGCAGGAAGCGGCGATAAGCCTCGCCATACATCTTCCAGTCGACTCCGTGAAGCGTCGGGTCATAGAACTTGTCTTCAACCTGGCGAAGCATATGGTCGAAAATATATTCCCGCTCACTGAAGGGCCGATATTCGCGGTCGGCGGCATAGTCGATGCTTTCGGTCTTGCCGTCGAGCCCGATTTTGTTCAGTTTGTTGCCCAGGTGGAAAATATTCTCGCCCTTGGCGTCGAGTTCGAGCGAGCCGTAGCCGATGCCTTTTGCAAGCACCTTGGTGTCGCCCTTCTTCAGGTTGCGTTCATAGAGGTCTGAGCCGCTGATATAGTAGAACTTATCGCCTTTCGGGCCGAGCAGGAAGTCGCCGAGCGATGAGGAGCCGGGCGTTAGGCGAACAACGCGATACTTGGCGTTTTCGAGGTCAAACTCAAGGGGCTTGACCTTCTTTTTCTTCTCCTTGTCCTTGTCTTTGTCGTCATCGTCCTTCTTGTCATCCTTTTTCTTGTCATCCTTTTCGGCTTCGTCGGCAAGGGCTGTTTCTTCCTCGGTCATACGGAAGCGGTCGTAGGCGTCGCCGTCGAAGAACATGATGTAGGCGTCGCGTTGCGAGCCCCAGGAGCCGTGGCTGCGATAACCGTTGCGGTCTGTGGCCCAGACAATTGCTTTGCCGTCGAGGGCCCAGTGGGCGTTGCCGTCGGTATATCCGCTTTCGGTCAGGTCGATAACCTGCTTTCCGTCAGCGCTTACGAGGGCTACGTCTGAGTTGTTCCAACCGCCTATGCCGATATAGTCCATCAGGAGCCAGCGGCTGTCGGGCGACCATTCAAACGAGAGGTCGCCGTCGGTATACGAGTAGTTAAACTTGCCGTCAAGGGCCGTATGGGCGTTCTTGCCGTCGGCGTCGACAACTCGCAGTTCGGTGCGGTTTTCGAGGAAGGCCACTTGCTTGCCGTCAGGGCTCCACTGAGGCTGGAAGGCGGGCGCGCCGTTTTCGGCCTTATAGAGCGGAGTTTCAGTGATTTCCGTTGCGTAGGCAAAGTGCTTTTCGTCCTTGTTGGCAATCGTGGCCGTGAAGAGTTGCCATTGGCCGTCGCGCTCGCCGTCATAAACCAGTGTGCGGCCGTCGGGCGCGAAGTCTACTACGCGCTCCTGCTGGGGAGTGTTGGTGATTCGCTTCGTGGTCCCGTACTTTACGTTGGCAACGAAGACGTCGCCGTGGAGCACGAAAGCCACTTCGTCGCCCTCGGGGCTGACGCTGAAGTCCGTAGCGCCGCTGCGGCTCAGAGAGCGAATCAGTTCGCGGGTGTAGTCGTCGGTAGTAATCTCTACGTTGACCTTCTTAGGCTCGCCGCCGGGAGTGAGCGTATAGAGTTCGCCGTTCCAACTGAAGGCGAGTTGGCCCGCATTGGAGGCCGAGAGGGAGCGCACGGGGTGGTCCTTGAAGTGGGTCAACTGCGCGGCTTTACCCATTTCGAGCGGCGCGGCCGTGAATACATTGAGCGTTCCGTCGCCTGCTTCGGAGGTGTAGAAGAAAGTGCCCTGCGGAGACCATACGGGGTTCTGGTCCTGCACGTTATTGGTTGTCAACTGAGTGTATTTCCCGTTGTCGAAGAGCCAGATGTCGGCCGTGCCCGACGAGTGTTCGTGCTTGCGCAATACGTCTTCATAGCCTTTTTTGTCCTGAAAGAGTATGCGCCCGCTCGGGTCAACGGAGATTGCCTGCATCGGCCATGAGGCGAAAAGTTCGGGGCGTCCGGGGTTGGAGGCGCTGACCTTATAGACCTGGGCGGTGAAGGCGGCTTGGGCAGCCCCGGAGGCGGGCATCAGTGAGGCCGAGTAGAGAATCGTGTCGTTGCCGAGCCATGCGCGCGGCTCCTCCTTGCCCGAGTTGGTTGTCAGGCGAGTTGCTTTTCCACCGTTAGCGCCCATGACGTAGATGTCCATCGAGCCTTCGCGGTCAGAGGCAAAGGCAATCTTGGTTCCGTCCGGGCTCCATACCGGTTTGGTGTTATATCCGTTGACGGTCAGGCGCGTAGCGTTGCCTCCCGCAGTCGGAACGCTGTAAATGTCGCCCTTATAAGTAAAAGCGATAGTGGTTCCGGAAGGGGAGATGGCCGGATTGCGGAGCCATAGAGGCTCGGCGTTTATCGAGGCGGCAATGCTGAGGGCCGCAGCGGCGAAAAGCAGTTTTTTCATATTCGGGTTTATTGTGAAAGTTTACGCGAATTTACGCAAATTTGCGGAATTGTGCAAGCATACGGGCAAGGAAGTATATTCCGACCTGAACGGCGACAATCAGCGCCGAGGCGGGAACATTGACCGTCGCAGCCAGAAAAAGCCCTGAGCAACAGCCTGTAACGCTGACGGCCACACTCAGCGGAATCAACCGCCCGAGCCGACGGGTAAAAAGTTCGGCCGCAAGCGCCGGAAGGGTTAGCATCGACATCAGGAGCATCATCCCGACGCATCGGATCATCAGGACGATACCTACGGCCACGAAAATCATCATCGCGCCGTTGTAGAACTCGGTTTTTATCCCTGTAACCTTCGCGAAGTCAGGGTCGAAGGCGCTCGCCGTAATCTTGCGCGAAAAGGCCGCGAAGAACCCTATGAGCGCCAGGGTGTAGACCCCCATAAAGATGAGGTCCGATGAGGTGATAGTCAGTATGTTGCCGAAAAGAAACGAGTTAAGTTCAGGAACCGCCCCCGGAGTAAGGAAGACGAACGTGACGCCGATGGCCATCCCGGCGGCCCAGACTACGGCAACTGCCGAGTCTTCGCGGATTTTTCCGCTGCGCGACATCCATTGAACCCCTAAGGCGCTCGCGATGGCAAACACGGTTGCGAGCCCTACGGGAGGCCAGCCGAGATAGTAGCCCAAGCCGAGGCCGCCGAAACAGGAGTGGGTAATTCCGCCCGAAATCGAAACCAGACGGCGGCTGACGATATAGCAGCCCAAAATCCCGGCAGCGACGCTCAGAATCAGCACCCCGAAGAGGGCATAGCGGAAAAACTGGAAGCCTAAGAGGTCAGTCATAGTCGTTTTCGGTCTCCGTCATGACTTCTTCGAGCGTGAAGCCTGCCGCGCGAAGGTCATTCCAGAAGCGGGGATAAGATTTGCTGACCACTTCGCAATTGTTGATTTGCAGACCCGGGAAAAAGAAGGCGGCCGGCGCGAAGGCCATTGCCATACGGTGGTCCTCGTAGGTCTCGATAGGCTCGATTTCCTCGTCGGGCTCGAAGCGCGCGCCGCGCCAAATCAGTTCTCCCGGCTCCTCGACTTCGAGGATGAAGCCGAGTTTGCTGAGTTCCATTTGCAGGGCGCTCAGGCGGTCTGTCTCCTTGATTTTCAGGCTCTCAAGCCCCGTGAAACGAAACGGCAGGCCGAGCAGACAGCAGGTGACGGCCAGAGTCTGAGTGAGGTCCGGAGTGTCCGTCAGGTCCAGTTCGAGGCGCGCCCCGGCGTCGGGCGTCAGTTGCAGAACAAGTTCCTCCTCCTTTGTCCAACGGCTCTCAAGGCCCGTGACCTTAAAGAGGGAGGCGACGGCCGAATCCCCCTGAAGCGACTTGCGGCGAAGCCCGTGCAGGGTCACTTCGTCGGCCGAGATGGCGGCAATTTCAAACCAATAGGAGGCGGCGCTCCAGTCGGCCTCGACCGGCGGCAACGTCGGAGTGTACGTTCCGTTATCGACGCGTATAACCTGACGCTCCTCGTCGAAGGTGCCGCTGACTCCCGCCTGCTCCATCATTTCGAGCGTCATCATTATGTAAGGGCGCGAAATCACTCGCCCTTCGAGCGTCAGAGTCAGGCCGTGTTCCATCGTCGGGGCTACCATCAGGAGCGCCGAGATGAACTGCGAACTGACATTGGCGGGAATAGATATTTCGCCCCCTTCGAGCATCCGCCCGCGGATTCGGAGCGGCGGGAAGCCCTCGCGCCCTTGATAGTCAATGTCGGCGCCGAGACGGCGAAGGGCCTCAACCAGTTGGCCTATAGGACGCAGGCGCATCCGTTCCGACCCGTCGAGAATAATGTCCGCTCCCGGGCGGCAGGCATAGTAGGCCGTCAGGAAGCGCATAGCCGTACCGGCAGCGCCTATGTTGACTACCCCGCTATCGCGCCCGAGGCCCGCAAGGAGTGAGTCCGTGTCGTCACAGTCGGCCACCCGCTCGGGCAGGGCGCCCCCGGGGGTAAGTGCTGAAATTATCAGAGCGCGATTGCTCTCGCTTTTACTCAGAGGAAGGTTGACCTCCAGGCCCTCCATTTCCTCCGGCGGAAATATCTTGTAAATCATACTGCAAATTTACAACAATAAATCGAAACCCCCAAAAAACGGGGCTCTGCAATACCCTCGGTTGTTAACGTGCGGAAGCGATTAGACGGTTGATTACAATGGAGATAACCGAAAAAATCATTATGCTCAGAGGTAATTCTATGGCCGGCAGAAGGGTTATGTCAAATTTGGTCAGCAAAATGCGGGTAGTATAAAGCCAGGGGAGATGAAGTAGATAAAAGACCATTGAGGCATTGCCTAAAACCTGCAGAGGGTGCCAATGTAAAATCCTTGTCATTACGCAATTTGCAGAGTCTGTGATGGTCAGGATTATCAGCAAAAGCGCCGTCGAGGGCCACCAGTAACTGCTGAGGTTAATTCTTTCCGGAAAGAAGCCGTAGCCTGCTATAGTTAGTGTCAAAATGGCTAACACGCATAAAATCAGCGTATTGCAATGGGGGGGGGTAGAAGTCCTCCTGAGTTTTGATGCAATCTGCCAAATAACCATTCCAAGAATGAAAGCCGGTAACTGCATCACCGGAAATATGTAGAAGAAATAAGAAGTACCCTCGGGATTTGCCGGATTTATTGTCAGGAGTAGCACGCCATAAATCAGAACAGTGGCTACAAAGAGTTTCCGAGCACCGTATTTGGAGATATACCAAAGAAGCGGGAGGAAGAGCAGATAGCAAAACATTATATCGCTTATAAACCACGCCGGAGAATTGTAGCCGAAATAAAAGTTGCGGTCAGGGACCCAACTTTGAATCATCAACGCGGAGGTCAGGAAGGTATCAATACGGAACTCATATCGACGCAAAACAACCATCAGAATCAGCCCGAGGAAATACATCGGAGCCAAATGGCGGATGCGTTTGGATATGAAGTGACTGATATCCGAAAGGTTCGGTTTCAGTAGCCCGGACGCGTAGAGCGGGGCAAGACGATTTTCGTGAGCGGCACAAAGCACGAATCCGCTCATCATCATAAACCAATTGACCGCACAGTCGCCAAACGACATGACTATACGGTTATCAAAACCGAAATGATGAATGAAAATCATAAGGGCGCCGATTGCGCGTAAAGATTGTAGCGATTTAATCATTTTGCGCCCTTAAAAGTTCTTAGCGGCGACGGCCGAAGAGGTCTTTGATTCCGTCCATATCGAAACTGAGGGTGAAGCGGAGCGTCTGGTCGAGGGGTGAGGAGGCCGCCGTGGCTACCATGTAGGATGCGTCGAGGCGCACTACCTTCAGAGCGAAGCCGGCGCCTACGCCGAGGTATTGGCGGTTACCCTTGTTGGGGTGTTCAAAGAAGTAGCCGGCGCGGAAAAAGAACTGGTCGTTGTAGGAGTATTCGCCGCCAAGGCTGAAACGGATTTCTTCGAGTTCCTCCTTGAATCCGCGGGGTGCGTCGGTGAAACTCTTGAAGATACCGGTGATTGACGACATTGACTGCCATTTCTGCATAGCGTCCTCAAATTTTTCCTGGTCTTCGAGGGTCAGCAGGTTATTGTAGTCGCTTTCGCGCGGCATGGCGGGGACAAGAATCTTGCTGACGTCGAGATTGAGCGAGAGCAGATGATAGTCGGCCAGGGGGAAGGTGAACGAAGTTCCGAGGCGCAACTGGGCGGGAAGGAAGGCCGGCTGGTTGCCGTGGTCGTAGTTGACCTTGGAGCCGATGTTGCTGAGGTTCCAGCCGAAAGACCATTGACATTCGGAGCGGCCCACCATCGGGAAAGTCGTGAAGTAGCCGTTGATGTCGGCCGCAAAGGCCGAGGCACCGACCGGCTGCGTTTCGCTCTCGGAGGTGGAGAAGCCCAGGTCGGAGTAGATGTAGCGGAAAACTACGCCCATTGAGTATTTTTCGGAGAGTTTGCGGCTATAGCCGAGGTCGAACGACATTTCGTAGGGGTGGAGGCTCATCAGTCCTTCTCCGTCGACTCCGGAGGTTACTTCGCCGAGCGTAAAGTAGCGCAGCGAGGCCGAGAGGGCCTGATTATCGCCGGAGCCGATTTTCCAGTAACCCGTGAGGTTCAACAGGGCAATGTCGTTAACGAGTTTGCGCAACCAAGGGGTATAACTCATTGATACACCTGCTTTTGAATAAGCAAAGGCATATTTCGAAGAGTTCCAGAACTGGGAGTTGACGTCAGGGTCCGAGGCCACGCCAAGGTCGCCCATCGAAGCGCCGCGGGCGTCAGGGACAATATCAAGCGAGTTCACACCCGTCTGCAGCGGGTTGAACTGGTTGGCCGATTCATAGTCGGAAGCGAGGGCCGAGCCGCAGGCGGCAGCCCCGAGTATAGAAGCGATAATGATAGTTTTCCGTGTCATCATGGTTTGAAAACGGAATATTTTGTCTGTTTATTGCCTTCGGACCGAAAAAATTCGTAATTTTGCGCTCAAACTAATATTTAAAGGATAATGAATATTCGAATAGGAAACGGATTTGATGTCCACCGGTTTGCCGAGGGGCGCGACCTATGGCTCTGCGGAGTGAAGGTTGAGCATACGCTCGGGTTGTTGGGCCATAGCGACGCCGACGTGGCCCTCCACGCTCTTTGCGACGCGCTGCTGGGCGCTGCCGCCCTTCGCGATATAGGCTATCACTTTCCCGACACTGATCCCCGCTATAAGGGAGCCGACTCGCGCGTGCTCCTTCGCCGCGTAGTCGAACTTCTTGCCGAGCGCGGCTTCCGACCCGGGAATGTCGACGTCACAATCATTGCGCAGGCTCCCAAACTCCTTCCTTATATAGAAGAGATGCGCCAAACGGTTGCCGCCGACCTCGGCCTCCCGCTCGACTGCGTCAGCGTCAAGGCCACCACGACCGAACGCCTCGGCTTCACCGGCCGCGGCGAGGGCATCGCCGCCCAAGCCACCGCCCTGATAAATTAAAAATCCAAAATCAAAATCCATTTAATTTTCGATGAGCGGTATTTAAATGTCGAAAATTTTATGTAACTTTGCGTCGACATAAATATTAAGCGTATTTACTAACGCTCTTTCTTGACTCCTTGAAATCCGGAAAATTTCTTCACCGTCAGGAATGTGGCAAACGGTAGATACCTCTTGGATATGTGTATTCGTCTCCATATTCGTCGCTCTCCGGCTGCGAATATGGTGGAGTGTGTATATCATATTCTGCGTGAGGCTTCTGCAGTTTGCTCGTTCTACGGTGTAGGGCAAACTTCCGGAGCCTCAAGGAGTGGAACGAGCAACATACAGTTCCTCGCGCAAATTTTTTAACCACTCATTAAACATATGTACACAAATCTCAAATTTCAATTTCGCAGAAATGCCTGCATGCTCTTAGCGGCATTTCTCGCCCTCTTCGCCTCCGCCGAAGAGGTTACAATCGACGGTATCTGCTATGAACTGAATACCGAAGACGGAACCGCAACAGTGACGTCAGTTCAAGATAATTCCGTTGTTGGTGCTTTCGTCATCAAAGACTCGGTAACTCATAATGGAATTTCATTTCAAATAACGGGAATTTCCGGAGGAGCATTATCAGAATGTGAAAATATAACTTCCGTTACTATCCCGAGTTCAATAACTAATGTATCCGGCTATATAAAATTTGCAACAAGCGGAAAGGGTGTTAATAATATTTTCGTAGATCCGGAAAATGAAAATTACGCTTCTGTCGATGGCGTATTATATACGAAAGATATGTCTACGCTCGTCCGCTTTCCCGAAGCGAAAACATCGGCAAATTGGTCTATTCCTGTGGGCGTCAAGACGATTGCTGATCGTGCGTTTTACGAATGTGAGAATCTATCAGAGGTTAAACTTCCAACATCTATAACAACAATTGAAAGTAATGCGTTTCATAATTGCGGAATCACTTCACTTACTATTCCTGCAAGCGTAGAAATAATAGGAGACTATATTATCTCTGATTGCAAGAATCTTACCGATTTGTACTTTGAGGGAGTCCCCACTGAAAGCGGGGACTCTTTTACCCGTAATATACCGCTTAAACGAGTTCATTTTGCGACCCTTGAGAACCTTCTGTCATTCACTATTAAAAATGACAACCCGGAGTATATAGAAGAAATAGGAGACGGCTTAAATTATTATGGCGGGAACATATTTAAAGATGCCGATATTTATGTCGGAGATGAGAATGTCAGTAAATTAACTATCCTTGAGATTCCGGAAGGAACTGAAAGCATAGGCGCAGTTGCGTTATTCTACCTCAAGAGTCTTAAAGTGCTTTCCATCCCTGGCTCAGTAAAATGGATTAGTACCTTGCAGTTAACGCGTTGTTGGGACCTGGAAGAAATAATAATTGATGAATCTAATCCGACTTACTCGGTCTATGACGGTGCACTTCTTGATAAGGGCCAAACAAAATTATACTTCTGTCCACGAAATAAGACATCTTACAGTATTCCTCCAACTGTTACTCATATAAACCGTGATGCTTTCTGGAGGTGTAAGGAACTTCAAAGTATAGAAATTCCGAACTCAGTAACTGTAATTCGACAAGGTTCATTCGCTGATTGTAAAAAACTCTCTTCCATCACAATTCCCAACTCTGTAGAGACAATTGGGTATGATGCTTTTGGCGGTGTGGGAGCGATTTCACTTACCTTGCCTGAATCAGTAAAGAAATGTTCAAGTTGTTTTTATGGTCGATATTTACAAATCTTATCTACGTATTGCATAGATTATTTTATTAACGAACATGTCTGGTGGTCGGAAAAAACGGTTTTGGGAGTGCCTCAAGAACAAATTTCGGAGTATAAGGCCGCTTATCCCAAAAACCACATTATCCCCAATGATATAGAATATAAGTTTGGGTTTGATGCTTCAATTGATTCCTATAAAGTTATCCCTAACCGACCTACGACAGTAACTTTATCTCTTGAGAACGTTGAATTGATTGATGGTTTTCAATTAGATGTAAGGCTTCCGGAAGGATTGACAATCACCGAAAAAGACGGCGCGCCTTCAATCAGCCTTAGCAAGAAGTCGGCAACCGATTCTCATGTTATTTCGTCCTCAAAAATAGAGGATAATTGCTATCGAATAGTTGCTTATTCTACCTCTAACACGCCATTTAAGTCAGGAGAAGATATTCTTCAAATTGAAATAGTAGCAGATGAAGAATTCGGGACAAGTAGTTACATTTATATTGAAAACGTAGTTATCTCCCAGATTGATGATTCCGAGGGATATTCACCTTTGGTTGATTTTGATATTTATGTTTGGCCCGGGCACGAACTTATTGTAGATAATGATATTGAAATCGAAGAAGACGAAACGATGGAACTCAATCCAACCATTTATCCCGAGGTTCATAACAGCGTATCAATTAAATGGACTTCCTCAGATCCCGAAGTTGCATATGTTGACGAACAGAATGTTCTTCATAGTCTTAAACCGGGTGTTGCAAATATTACTGCTGAAACATCTTCTTACAGTGCAACCGCAGAATTAAAAGTGACGGTTACGGCGGCGCTCTATGGCGACGCTAATGATAACGGCAGCGTTGCCATAGACGACGTCGTAACGGAAGTTATGTATATTCTCGAAAAAGACCCGCAGCCTTTCTCCTTCAAGAAAGCAGACGTTAACCGCGACAAGTCGGTCAACATCATCGACGTTTCGAGAACCGTTTCAATAATACTTTCCGATTCGCCCGCTCAGGCAAGTATTCATCGCGCGGCGCCTCGCACAAACGATAATAGCGTTGAAATCCTGTCGGTCGAGGAGGCGAAACTTGCCAATGGGCTTGCGAAAATCAAAATTCATCTGCACGAAAACATTGATATTACGGCGTTGCAGGGCGATATCCACCTCCCCGAGGGTACACACATTGCCGGAGTCTCTCTATCTGACTGTCAAAGCGGAGACCACACGGTAGGTCATGCCGAACTTTCGGATGGCTCGGTCCGATTCGCTCTCTATTCGCTCAGTCTTGCGAAGGCAAATCAAAACTCCACTCTCCTTGAGATTGACCTTGAGTGTGATTCGTCATTTAAGGAGGGCGAGGTTCGGATCAATGAACTCTATGCCTCAGATCTGAATTGTCAACTTCACCATATTAGCGATGTTGTTGACAATATCTCGGAAAGTTCGTCGATTGTAGACGTTTCAGCCGAAACTGCTGACGAAACTACATATACCCTTCAGGGCAAACGTATCGAAAAGCCGACCGTTCCCGGAATTTATATTCGCAACGGCAAAAAGGTAGTTCTCCGGTAAACTATAAATAACACACATCCTGAATTATCCGGAGACGATGTTTTTCCATACATCGTCTCCCTTTTTTCTAACGTTTTGAGGGTAGGGGACGGGGTGGGGGCGCGGGGATTTTACCCTTTTTGGGGTATTTTGGGCGGCGGGAAGTCGCCGTAACTTTGCAGCATGAAAAAGTCACTTATCACATTCGTGCTCGCATTGGTTGCGGCGACTTTGTCGGCTCAGGTCGATACTCTCGGTTATTCGAAGTTCCGTTTTGGCGGCTATGGCGAAATCCTCGGCCGGTTTATGGACTATGGCGCGAACCGCTTCGGGGGCACCTCCGAAGGCGCGCCGCGTGGCTACCGTGCCGACGTTTCGATTCCCCGCTTCGTCCTGGCATTCGACTATAAGTTTACTCCCAAGTGGATTCTCGGCGCCGAAATCGAGTTTGAGGCAGGCGGCGTCGGCTCTGCCGTCGAAATTGAAAACAGCGAAAACGGCGAGTATGAAACCGAAATAGAAAAGGGTGGGGAGGTAGCCCTCGAACAACTGCATATCACCCGACTGATTCATCGCGGATTCAACGTCCGCGCCGGTCATCTTATTGTCCCCGTGGGGCTTACCAATGCCCACCATGAGCCGATAAACTTTTTCGGTCCGACGCGCCCTCAGGCCGAAACCTCCTTGCTGCCATCCACCTGGCACGAAACCGGCATTGAGTTTTTCGGCTCCTTTGGTCGCGGCTTTGCCTATCGCGCAATGATTGTGGCCGGCCTGAACGCCAACGGATTTGATCGCAACGAGTGGATTATCGGCGGCAAGGCCGGATATTTCGAAGCGGACAATTTTACGTCGCCGGGCTATGTGGCTCGCCTCGATTACAGCGGCATCAAGGGCCTTCGCACCGGCCTTTCGGCCTACTATTGCCACGACGCCGGGCGCAATTCCGATAAGGACCATTTTTATTCCGCCGTAGGCCGCATTCCCGTGGCTATCGGGACCTGGGATGCACAATATCGCTGCAGCCGGGTGACGGCTCGGGCCAACATAACTTACGGATATGTAGGCAATTCCGCGGCCCTCAGCGATGCCAACCGTATGCTCTCCAACAAGTCGCCCTACAGCCGTCTGGCCCCCGTGGCCCGCAACGCGTTCGGTGCAGGAATTGAGGCGGGCGTCAACATCAAGTGTTTCACCCCCTTTGCACGCTATGAATATTATAACCCGCAGTTTCGCGGCGAGGGCAAGCAGACAATGGACTCGCGCCTCGAAGTGAATCAATGGCAAGTGGGCCTCAACTGGTTTGCGTTGCCCAACCTCGTGGTCAAAGGCGCGTGGGTTTCCCGCCAAATCGGCGGCGGAAAATACAATAGCGAAAACGAATTTCAACTCGTCATTGCCTACATTGGCTGGTTCGTAAAAAAATAACAATATGACAAACTGACAGAAAAATAAATAATATGAAAATCAAAAACTTACTTCTTGCCGGACTCGTCGCCCTGACCGCCTGCAACGAATCTGACGACCCCGCGAAGACTACCGTTGACGAAAGCGACGATATTGACTACACCGCCGAAAACGCCGCCTCCTGGGGCAACTATATGACTCAAGTCGGCGCCCTGCTGCGCAATGACGCCAATACCCTCTATGAGGCATGGACCACCGAGGGCTATGCCGACTATTTCAAGTCCCTGGCGCCGACGGATTGCGTCGAACAGATAATCGACGGTTGCGCCGACATTGCCAACGAGGTATGCACCGCCAAAATCGGCGACCCCTATAACCTCTATGTCAGCGGCGACACCAAGCGCGCCCTCTATGCCGTAGAGTCCTGGTATTCATGGCATTCGCGCGAAGACTATGCCAACAATATCCTCTCGATTCGCAACTCCTACCTCGGGTCGCTCAATGGCTCCAAGGCCGAACATTCGCTCTCGGCCCTCGTTGACCCCGCGCTCGATATTCGCGTAATTGCCGCTATCGACAATGCCGAGAAGGCCATCCTCGCAATTCCGCAGCCTTTCCGCTCAAACATCAACTGCGCCGAGAGCCGCGCCGCAATGACGGCCTGCGCCGCGCTCGAAGAACTCCTCTCGGGCGAACTAAAGGCGGCCGCCCGCCGTATCGACGAGTCAGACCTGAGCCTTGTTGCCGCTAACTTCGTCGACAATGTGGTCCTGCCGACCTATCTCGAACTGAAAAAACGCAATGCTGCTCTCTATCAGTCGGTTGTCGACTTCCGCAATTCGCCCTCCGACGTCGCTTTCGCCTCGGCCTGCACGGCCTGGCTCGAAGCCCGCGAACCCTGGGAAAAGTCTGAGGCCTTTCTTTTCGGCCCGGTGGATGCCCTCGGCCTTGACCCGAATATGGACAGTTGGCCCCTTGACCGCGACGCCATTGTGCGCATTCTCTCGTCGGGCAACTACGACGACCTCGACTGGACCGACGGCGACACCGATGACCGCATCGAGGCAGTTCAGAGCGTTCGCGGATTTCACACCCTCGAGTTCCTTCTCTTCAAAAACGGCCAACCCCGCCGCATCCAACATTAAACCATAAACCATAAACCATAAACCATAAACCATAAACACTAAACCATAAACCATAAACAATAAACCATAAAAACTAAACAAAAATTGATGAATAAATCGCAAATCGGATTCATTGCGTTGTCGGTGCTCCTCCTCGCGGGATGCACTGACAACGGACTGGATTCCCTCTCCGTTGAGATCCCCGACGGCTACGCCCTCTCGGCCGGCACTTCGACGATTTTCCTGAACTCGTCGGTGGCCT
This sequence comes from uncultured Bacteroides sp., assembly GCA_964444345.1. GTDB lineage: Bacteria > Bacteroidota > Bacteroidia > Bacteroidales > Muribaculaceae > UBA3263. Next base: position 18,123 of record CAYUGU010000012.1, on the reverse strand, counting down.
ACGACTCGGAAGCCCCCTGGGTCAGCGGAGATTATCTGACACGCTTTGTGCGCGGCGACCGACTCTATGACGACGTGCGCACCTCGGCCAACTCCTCCGGGGGCGGTCTCGGGCCGGTCTATGCCGGCTATTCTTGCGGCAGTTGTCATCGAAACGCCGGGCGCACCCGCCCCGGAACTCTGGAAGGCTCCGGCGACTACGGTTTCTCCTCGATGCTCGTCTACATCACCCGCAAAAACGGCGCCCAATTCCGCCAATACGGGCGTGTGCTCCACGACCAATCGATCTATGGCGTGCAAGCCGAGGGCAAACTCAAGGTTGACTGGACCTTCGAGCAATTCACCTTCCCCGACGGCGAACCCTATGAACTCGCAACCCCTCATTATACAATTACCGACTGGTATGCCGACGAAATCGCCCCCGAGGACCTTTTCTGCACGGTCCGTGTGCCCCTGCGCCATGTCGGTATGGGGCAGATGATGGCCCTCGACCCAAACGAAATCGAACAACTGGCTGCGCAGAGCAACTATCCCGAATGGGGCATCTCCGGCCGATGCAACTATATCACCGAGCGGGGTGTCCGTCAACTCGGGCTCTCGGGCAACAAGGCGCAACATTCCGACCTGACCGTCGAACTCGGCTTCTCAAGCGATATGGGCGTGACCAATAGCCGTTATCCAGAAGAAATCTGCGAGGGGCAACTCCAGATGTCCCAAGGCTCGATGATGGGCCTGACCTATGACCAACTCGACGTCTCGACTGAAGATATGGAAAACGTCGACCTCTATATGCAGAGCCTCGGCGTCCCCGCCCGCCGCGACGTCGACGACCCTCAGGTGCGCCGGGGTGAAGCCGCCTTCTTCGAGGCCGGATGCCACCTCTGTCACGTCACGACGCTCCATACCCGCCCGCGCGGCTCGACCCTCCTGGCCGGTACGCAACTCCCCTGGCTCGGCAACCAGACCATTCACCCCTACAGCGACTTCCTCCTTCACGATATGGGCCAAGGGCTCAACGATAACTATCCCTCAGGACTCGCCGCCGGCAACGAGTGGCGTACAACCCCGCTCTGGGGCGTAGGCCTTCAGGAGAAGGTCAACGGACATACGTTTTTTCTCCACGACGGGCGCGCCCGAAACTTCGTCGAGGCCATAATGTGGCACGGCGGCGAGGGCGAGGCCTCGAAAAATAAATTCAAGAATATGAACTCCGACAAGCGGCAGGCCCTTGTCCGTTTCCTCCAATCCTTATGATGAAAAAACTCTTTTTTGCTTTAGCCCTCGGATGTGCGCTCAGCGCCTCGGCCCAAAATGATTCCGAATCCGGCTATGACTCCGACAATGGCGTCGTCTCCATTGCCGACGAGCGCGGCTTTATCTTCCGGTCGAAAAATGGCGACTTCGTCTTCAAACCTTATATGCTGGTGCAGACGTCGGCCAACTTCAATTGGTATGACGACGCCGGACTCGACCCCGCCTACAATCAGGATAACGTGGCCAACAGCGGCTTCGCTATCCCCTATGCGGTGCTCGGATTTACGGGCAAGGCCTTCGGCATAGTCAATTTCAACCTCTCGATTAACGCCGCGGCCTCGGGGGGCGCGATTCTCCAGCAAGCCTGGGCCGACATCTGCCCCCGCCCGGAGGCGGGCGTAAAAATCGGTAAGTTCAAGACGCCGTTCTCCCATGCCTACCTGACTACCCTCGGCGAGACGCTTTTTCCGTCGCTCCCTACGTCGCTGACCGCGCAGGTCATCATGCCTTATTCGCTCAACGCCGTGACGCCCCATATCGGCACGGGCTTTGACCTCGGCGTCGAAGTCCACGGCCTCGTCGGCGGCAAGTTCGGCTATCAGGTCGGGATTTTTAACGGCACGGGTGCATCCGTCAACCTCGCCAACAAGACCCTCAGCGACGACTGGCATATCCCCTCGCTTCTCTACGCCGGGCGACTCACCTGGCAACCCTATGGCGAAATGCCCGCTACTCAGGGCGACCCCCGGCGCCTCACGCTGAACCGGATGCTCCTGGGCCTCAGCAGTTCGATGAACGTTGAGAGCGAGAATGAGAGCACCAACGATTTCCGCCTCGGGCTTGAATGGAGTTGGGTCCATAACCGTTGGTACTTCGGCGCCGAGGCCTACTGGATGCATGTAGGTTTCACCCGCCGCCAGAAGATTGACCGTACGTTCAACTATTTCGGCGGCTACGTTCAGGCGGGCTATTTTGTCTCGCCTCGCGTCCAGGTCGTGGGCCGCTATGACCTTTTCGAGCGCAACTCAACCTCAAAAGGGGGCCTGCTCAATATGCCCGCGCTTGGCGCTAACTGGTTCTTCCCGAAAATCAATCTGAAACTGCAGGGCATGGCGCAATATACCGGCCGCACTGGCCATGCGCGCCAAATGGACCGCGACGAAGATAACCTCGGGCTGGCTACCTGGTCGGCCGTAATTATGGCTCAATATGCGTTTTAAGTTGACGCTTGGCGCCCTGTTGATGTTGCTGACGGCTTGCGACGAAGGGCGCATATATGACGAAGTCGTAGCCGGGAAAAGCGACGGCCTTACAGTCGAGGTCGAGGTGAGTAACTCTACGGGTGGAAACGCTTGGTTTGCAGGCTATTCACTTGCAGTTGCCGGCTTCGCTCCGGGGAGCGAGTATGCTCTTATCAGCAAAGCCCTGACGGTCGACGACGAGGGCAACGGACGGCTGACCCTTGAGGGAGTACCCGCCGAGGTGCAGACCGTTGAACTCTGCGTAATCGACCGTTTGCGTCGCAAGGTCGCCTCCTTTGAGTCGGTCGCGACCGCCGCAGGTCAACTCGAAATCTACAGCGACGGCGCCGACTTCTCGCCCGAGGCCGCGATTCAAGCCGAGATTTTCAACACAACCTGCGTCAACTGCCATGGCGGGGCCAACTTCGCTGCCGCTGGGCTCAACCTGACCCCGGGTCGTGCCTTTGGCGAACTCGTTGGCGTTCAGTCCGTAAAGAGCCCTGACGCGAAGAGGGTTGAGCCGGGCAATCCGGAGGCAAGCGTGCTCTATCAGATTCTTGCCGGGAGCAGTTCAGCCGCCTGGGGCTATGACCATTCGGTGGAGATTACCGCCCCCGAAAAACTCGAACTTATCAAAAACTGGATAAAAGCGCAATAATGACACTAAGAAAATCGTTTTATCATTCGATGGAACATCAAGTCAAGTATAAAACATTCGCCTATGGCAACGCCGAGGCTCAGACCGCCCTCTTTGGCTCGGAGCGTCGCGAGGCGCACTGCATAATTACGCCGGCCTCCGGGTTGCGATTTGTCGACCAACTGGAGGCGGCTCTCGCGGCTCGCCGTCATCTGGAGGAGTATTTCGCAATGAACACTGTTTTTGTGCGCTATTTTTTGAGCGATGTTGCAAATCAGGCTTCCTTGCTGCCCGCCGATGAGGGATGTGCCCGTTCCGTTATTCAGCAGCCTCCGCTCAATGGCTCGAAACTCGCCCTTTGGGTCGTAATGGAGCAGGGGGCCGATTTCCGCCGTGCTGCCGACGGCGTATGGGAGGATTCGCGCGGACGCCTGATTATGGGCGACGAACTGCCCGAAGGGGCGACTTCGCGCGAGGAGACCGTCAATCATCTTGAGCGCTTCTCGGCGGCATTGAAAGCCCGAGGGGGCAACTTGGCCGATAACTGCGTGCGCACCTGGTTTATGGTCCACGATGTTGACCGCAACTATGGCGGCGTTGTCGGCGGACGCAACGAAGTGTTTGCCCGCGAGGGACTTAAGGAACATTTCATAGCCTCAACCGGAATCGGCGGCACGCCCCGTTCGGGTCTTGTCGCTTTCAACGCCCTCGGTGACCTGAGTCTCCGCCCCGGACAGGTCACTTATATTAAAGGTGCGTCTCATCTGAATCCGACAATCGAGTATGGCGTCGCCTTCGAGCGGGCTGCGGCGGTTGACTCCGCCGACCGGCGCCATGTCTACGTCTCCGGAACTGCCAGCATTGACAATAAGGGTCAGGTAGTGGCCGTCGGCGACATCGAGCGTCAGACCGCCCGCATGATTGAAAATATCGAGGTGCTTCTTGCCGAGGCCGGGTGTGATCGCGGCGACATTATGCATCTGCTTGTCTATTTGCGCGATATTGCCGACTATGATGTTGTCAATCAGACTTTTGAAGAACTGATGCCGGGAGTGCCCCGCGTGATTGTCCTTGCGCCCGTTTGCCGCCCTGCGTGGCTGGTTGAAACCGAGTGTATCGCCGTGCGCCGCCTATGATTTTCCTTGCGCTCTTGGCGATTCTTTTTGTGGGCGCTACGTCGTTTATGTCGCCCGAGGTTTACGGCCAATGGTGGTGGTTTGCCTTTTGGGCGGTCGTCGCCGTTGGTTTGCTTTATTGCCTCCTTCGGGGTAAGGTGCGCGCCCGCTTGCTCCATTGGTCGTTGCTGCTGATGATTTGCGGCGGAATGTTGACCGCCCTCACTGCGGTTCGCGGTCAGGTCCATCTGCGCCCGGGGGCGGAGGTTTGCGACTTTGTTGACTCCTCCGGCCAATTACATAAGTTGCCTTTCCGGCTCACACTCAAGAAGTTCGAGACCGACTATTACCCCGGAATGAACTTCCCGCGCAACTTCCGCTCTACCGTTATGATTGACTCGCGCGAGGTGGAAATTTCGATGAACCGCATAGGCCGCGAGGGCGCGTGGCGAATCTATCAGCAATCGTTTGACTCTGCCGGCGGCTCGATTCTCTCCCTTTCCTATGACCCGTGGGGAACCTCCGTGACCTATCTCGGCTTCCTGCTTTTTGCTCTTGGCGGCTTGCCGATGCTTTTTCGCCGCCGGAGGTCGGTAGCCCTTTTGCTCCTTGTGGGTGCCTTCGGTGTTTCTGCCGAGACGATTGATGAGCGTCAGGTCCAGTTTCGCGGGCGAATCGTTCCGTTTGCAACGGTTGCCTCCGAACTGACCTATAAACTGACGGGCGAGCAGAGTGTTGCCGGGCGCAATCCTACCGAGTTCGTTATTTCGCTGATTGAGCATCCTCGGGAGTGGGCCGACGTGCCGTTTCTGAAAACCAAGGAGGGGTATGTTTCGCCGGCGTCGCTCTATGATGACCGGGGACACTACCTCCCGGAGGCGGAATTTCAAGGGGGCGACGGACCGCGCGACGCCGAACTGCTCCGCATTGACGAGAAGGTCGCCCTTCTGGCTGAACTTTGGCGGGGCGAACTTTTCGAGCCCGCTCCGGAGGCGGCTTTGCGCCCTCGGGCGGAGGTGAAGGCCGAAGTGGCCTACGTTAAATTTCAGCCCGTCAAATGGTTTTTTATGCTTGCACTTGCCGGCGGATTCCTATGTCTGATATTCAAGCGATTACGTTGGGCTTGCTCGCTTCTTCTGACCGTGATAGCCGTGGGGGTTTTCGGCTGGCAATGGTGGATTCGCGGCTATTTTCCCGTGGCCGGAACGGGTGAGATTATGTTTTTCACTTCCGTATGCCTTTGCTTATGTTCCGCGGCTTTTGTCCGACGGTGGCCCTTAGCATCGGCTCTGGCAATGCTGATGGCCGGGTTTGCCGCCCTGGTTTCGTGGCTTGCGGTGAAAAATCCGGTTTTGACGCCGCTGATGCCCGTGCTTGCTTCTCCCTGGCTTTCGGTCCACGTCTCGCTCGTGATGCTCTCCTATGCGCTACTTGCAATGGTCAGCCTGCTTGGCGGCATAGGCCTTTTCAAGACTGATGCCCTCGCCTTGGCGATGCGTCTGCTTCCCGTCGGGGTCTACACCCTCGGCCTCGGGATTATTTTCGGCGCCTTGTGGGCCAACGTTTCCTGGGGTCGCTACTGGGCCTGGGACCCCAAAGAGACTTGGGCATTGGTCACGATGCTCCTCTACGCCTTGCCGCTTCACCCTCGACTCGGCCTGCGCCGCCGCGCCCTCAGCCTTTACCTGCTCTGCTGTTTCGCCGCCATCCTGATGACCTACGCCGGAGTAAACCTCCTCCCCTCCCTCCACGCCTATCGCTGATGCTTTATGGTTTATGGTTTATGGTTTATGGTTTAGTGTTTAGTGTTTAAGGTTTAGTGTTTAGTGTTTGATTTTTTTGGGGGAGGGTGAACTATTTTTGGGAGTTGTGCGTTATATTAGAAAATACTAACTTTATTCAACTATAATTGATTTATGAAGGAACTTAAAGGAACCCGCACAGAGGAGTGTCTGAAGATGGCTTTTGCCGGTGAATCTCAGGCAAGTATCAAGTATTCTTTCTATGCCAAGAAGGCACAGAAGGATGGTTATCAGCAGATTGGCGCAATCTTCACCGAGACCGCCAAGAACGAGCATACCCACGCCAAAATCTGGTTCAAGTTGCTCCACGACGGCGACGTACCCACCACCACCGTGAACCTTGCCGACGCTGCTGCCGGCGAAGAATACGAATGGGAAGATATGTACGTGGAGTTCGCCAAGGTTGCCCGCGAAGAAGGCTTCGAGGATATCGCCAAGAAGTTTGAGCAGGTTGGCGCTATCGAGCGCGAACATATGGAGCGCTATCGCACTCTCCTGAAGAATGTTGAGGAGGGTATCGTTTTCTCTCGCGAGGGCGACCGTATGTGGATGTGCCGCGAATGTGGCCATATCCACGTAGGCAAGACGGCTCCCGAAGTTTGCCCCGTATGCGCTCATCCGCAGGCTTTCTTCGAACTTCGTCCCGAAAACTACTAAGAAGTACCGTAACCATACATAAAATCACAGACCGAGAGGCGAGAGCAGATTTGGCTCCGCCTCTCATTCTTTTTATCAGATGGGCAGGCGAGTGCCGTCGGAGGGGATGAGGACCTGCCCGCGGAAGAATTCGGCGGCTTCGGCCCGATAGGCTTCGGGTTTGTCGGGCGTACGGTCTTCGCTATGGATAAGGACGAGGGTGCGGACGCGGATTCGGGCTGCTATGCGGGCCACGTCTCTAACGGTCCAATGGTGTTTTTCGTAGGGTTTGAAAAGTTCGCGGTCGGCATAGCGGCAAAAGGCACCGCAGATGAGTATGTCGGCGTCGGCCGCCTCGGCCTGGTTGGCCTCGGTCAGCGCTTCGTCTCCTAGGGCCACGAGGGTTTTGCCGTCAATATACATTTTCATTCCGGCCTGGCTGACATTTTCCGAGCCGGCGTCGAAGAACTCTACCCGCGAGTCTTCAACCTGATATGAATCGCCGGGATTGGCCGGATGAAGGGCCATCACTTCGCCCAAAACGCGGAAATAGGAGTCGAGAAAGGTCAGGCGGCAGATTTCGGTGAGAGCCCGCGCCGTCGCGTCGTTGGCGTAGACGTTGATTCGGCCCTCATAGAGCCCTTGCATACGGAGGTGGACAATTTTGCGCAGAAGCCAGACGGCGCCGAAGATATGGTCCGTATGGGCGTGAGTGACAAACAGATAGTGAACGTCGGGGGGCTGAATCCCGCAGCGCTCAAGGGCCTCAAAAACGCCATACCCGCCTCCGCCGTCGGTCAGCCAAAGCATTTTTGGCGACCTGACGGCAAAGCAGGCATGGTAACTTCGGGAGGGGAAGGCACTCCCCGTCCCGACAAAAACAATTTCCGAAGGATTAGTTGAGGCCACGGTTGCGGAGCAGGGCGTCGGGGGTCGGCTTGCGGCCGCGGAAGCGTTCGTAGAGAACCATCGGGTCTTCGCTGCCTCCGGCTTGGAGCACGTTTTCTTTGAATGACTTGGCGGTAGCGGGGTCGAAGATTCCGCGCTCTTCGAAGAGTTCAAAGCCGTCGGAGTCAAGCACTTCGGCCCAGAGGTAGGTATAGTAGCCGCTGGCATACTGGTCGGAGCCAAAGATATGTTTGAAGTAGGGCGAGCGATAGCGGAACTGAAGTTCGGAGGGCATCTGGAGATTTTCGGCAACCTGACGCTCAAAGTCCATGACGTTTACGGAATCGTTGGCGCCGAGGTTAAGGTGGCCCCAGGCGAGGTCGAGAAGGGCGGCGGTTGAGAGTTCGCCGGTGGTGAAGCCCTGATTGTGGGTCAGCGAAGCCTGGAGTTTGGCAATGAGTTCGTCGGGAATCACTTCGCCGGTTTTCCAGTGACGGGCATAGAGTTTCAGCATATCGGGGGCTACGGCCCAATGTTCGTGGATCTGGCTGGGGAGTTCAACGAAGTCGCGGTCAACGTTCGTGCCGGCTTGCGAGCGATATTGAGCCGTGGTCAACATTCCGTGGAGGCCGTGGCCAAACTCGTGGAAGAGGGTTTCGACCTCGTCGAGGCTCAGCAGGGCGGGGGTATCGGCCGTGGGGCGAGAGAAGTTGCCTACATTATATACAATAGGAGCGACGCGGTTGCCCTCTTCGTCAATGTAGGAGCCTTTGAATTCACTCATCCAGGCACCCTGGCGCTTGGTAGAGCGGGGATAATAGTCGGTCATGAATGTAGCGACGTGTGCGCCCGTTTCGGAGTCGACCATTTCGTAGACGTTGACTTCGGGATGATACTTGGGGGCGTCGGCCACGGGCTTGAAGGTTACGCCATAGAGGGTTTGGGCCATCTTGAAGACGCCGTTAAGCACGGAGTCGACGGCGAAATATTGGCGGAGTTCGTCTTCGTCGAGGGCATATTTTTGCTGGCGCACTTTTTCGGCATAGTAGGCGTAGTCCCACGGCTCGATTTTCTCGGGGGTGAGTTTCTGCATCTCTTCGACCTCTTCGTGAACTTTCTTGCGGGCGGCGGACCAAACCTGATTCAGAAGGGCTTCGGCGGCTTCGGGGGTCTTGGCCATAACGTTTGCGGTCTGGTAGGCGGCGAAGTCGGGATAACCGAGGAGGCGGGCCTTGGCCGTACGGGCGCGGACAATGCTGTTGATTACGTCGGAGTTGTCATATTGGCCGGCGGAGGCGAGGTTGGTGTAGCCCTCGTACATCTGTCGGCGGAGGTCGCGGTCAGCGGCATATTGGAGCACGGGCAGGCGGCTCGGGGCGTGGAGGGTGAAGACCCAGTTGCCCTCGGGGAGATTGCGTTCCGAGGCCGTAGCGGCGGCAGCGGCAACAACCCCTTCGGGGAGACCGGCGAGTTTGACCCGTTCGGTGACGACGATTGAGAAGTCGTTGGTTGCGTTGAGCAAGTTCTTGTTAAAGCGCAGGTAGAGGTCGGTCAGTTCGGCGTTGAGAGCCTTGAGCGAGTCCTGAGCGGCGGGGGAGAGGAGTGCGCCGTTGCGCACGGCGTCGCGATATTGCTGCTCGACCAGGCGGGTCTGAGCCACGTTCAGGCCGAGGTCGGTGCGACGGTCGTAGACGCTCTTGATGCGGGCAAAGAGTTGCGGGTTCATGGCCATTTCGTCGCCCCACTGCTGATAGGCGGGATAGAACTCTTCGGCCACGGCGGCTATTTCGTCGGTTGAGTTGGCTTCGTCGAGGGCGCTGAAAAGCATCACTACTTTCTCGGCGAGTTTGCCGGAGCGGTCGATTGCGAGGATTGTATTTTCAAACGTGGGCTCTTCGGAATTGGAGATAATGGCCTCCACTTCAGCGCGCTGGGCGTTGATGGCTTCACGGAGGGCCGGCATATAGTCCTCGGCCTTGATTTGTTCGAAGGGGGGGATTTCAAACGGGGTCTGATATTCGGTCAGAAGGGGGTTGGCTCGTTTCATTGCGGGAAGTTTGTCGTAGGCGATAGCGGCGGCTCCTCCGAGAAGCAGCAAGCCGGCAATCGGCAGGATAATTGACTTTTTCATTGAACGAAAATTAAGAAATTGATGTATTGAAGATTTTTTTTAGATTATGCGGAACATATAGGCCACGGTACACTCAATCGACATTCCGCGCGAGGCGCCGAAAATGTCGCGGCGACTCGAAGGGAAGACGTTGGCCAGGCCATAGTAGAAACGCCCTTCGACCATCACGGAATGTTTGCGCTGCAGGCGCATCTCTACGCCCATGCCGCCGGCAATGCCATAGTCAAATTTGCGGGCCACGGCCATGTCGAGTTGATTATAGCGATGATTTGCCGGGAAGGAGGGCACTTGGGCAATATCCTTGTAGTCGAAGTTGGCGGTGATATGGTCGCCGACCATCAGTCCTATTTCCGGGCCGAGGTTGATGAAGTAGCGCCACTTTTCCGTGCCGAAGAAAATCTGGGTCAGCACCGGGAGTTGGATGTAGGAAAATTGGCGATGATAACTCAGGCCGGTTTCGGAGGCGAATTTTTCAGCCCATCCGCGCTGGGTGAAGTTCAGTTCGGCGATGAGTCCGAAATGGTTCTCCTCGGTGTAGCGCATACAGATTCCGGCGGTGGCCCCGGGGGTGAACTGCTGGCGCACGGTGGGCGACCAGGCCATTTCCGAAACCGTGGCGCCGGCCTTCACGCCGATAGCGAAGTCGGGCGAATAGTAGCGCTGGGCGGCCAGAGGGAGAGCCGCGGCCAACGACAGGATGAGCAGGAGTATGGTCCGAAGGGTCTTCACAGGAGTTTGACGTCGGTTGAGCCCGAGGGGTTGAAGTTTATGAAATAGAGTGCGGAGTTTTCGTTGCCTCCGCCGTCTATCTCAATGAATTTGAATGAATTCTGAATTCCTTCGTAAGGCTCGGAGGTTCCTTTGACGGCGGCGCGAAGAATCCATGCGGCCGTGTCGAATCCGAGGAGAGCCTGGCAGGGGGTCGACTTGTCAAGTCCCGAGCCGTAGGCGTTTTCAAACGAGGCGGCAACACGCTTATAGTCAGGCGAGTCAGGGTTGGAAGCGAAGCGCGAGTAGATGGTAGTGTTTACCTGATGGAGGCGCTCCTTGATGTCGCCGTTGAGCGTAATCCATTGCGGATAACCGAAAAGTGAGGCCGATTGGTTGAGGAGGCGATACTGTTCGAGGGCGGGGAGGATGCGCATCAGGGCCTCGCGGCTGTGGGCCGTCGGGATGAACGTATAGTCCTTGGCGGGAGTCAGTTGCGCAAGGTCCTGTTCGGTCAGTTTGCCCGCATAGTCAATTTGCTCGAAGGGGATGCCGGCGCCAATCAGTTTGGCGGTCAGGGCGGCTACGAAGGGAGCATTGTCGGCGGGAATATCCGTGGCGTTCAGGACTATGACCTTCTTTCCGCGATTGGCCTCGCAGAAACCTTTAATGGCGGTTTCATACATGAGGTCGTGGGAGATATTTCCCTGATAGGCGGACTCATGGGTCTTGTAGGCGTTGTTCTTGACGGCAAAGAGGTTAATCAGAAGGGCGTCGGTGGAGTCGGTGGCGCAGACAATTGAGTTGATGGCCGATTCGCTGTCGGGGGCGATGATGAAGTCGGCGTTGACCACTTCCGGACGGCTCAGCAAGGAGGCAATCGTTTGGTCGGTGCCTTCGGAGTCGAACACTAAAATCTTTACGGGCATTTCGACTTCGGCGCTCAGCGAGTCGATGCCGAGCAGGAATCCGCGATAGAAGTTGGTGAAGTTGTCGGCGCTCTTCGTAAGATTCTCGCTTTCAAGCATAAAGGGGAGGATTACGGCAACCGAAAGGGAGTCGGCGGGTTCAGCGGCCTCAGAGTTTTCAGAGACCTCAGAGTCCTTAGAGTTATCAGAGTCCTTAGAGTTTTCAGAGACCTCAGAGTCCTTAGAGTTATCAGAGACCTTAGAGTTATTAGAGACTTCAGAAATTTCAGCGCTTTCAGAGTCCTCAGGGTCCTCAGAGCCCTCAGGGTTTTCTGCTACTACACCGACTTCAGCGATTTCTTCGGGCGCTTCTTGGGCATCGGCGGGGAAGAGGAGGGTTTCGCCGGCACGCAGACCGTCGGCAACTGCGGGATTGGCGGCAATCAGTTCGTCGCGCGTAATTCCGAGTTTGCGGGTTATGGAGTAAACGGTTTCTTTTGAGGCGACGCGATAGACATAGAAGGTCTTGCCATTGATAGTTTCCGTTGGCAAGTCGAGGTTAAATGCGGCTGCGGCAATGGCCGAGGCGGCAAATAGCAGCAGTGAGGCTTTCCGTAAAATGTTCATTTCAGTTGAATTGAAGAAAATTTAAACGTGAGGAGATCGATAAGGAGCATACGGTTGATGAGGGGGGTGCCTACGCCCGTGATGAGTTTGATGACTTCGGCGGCCTGCATCGAACCGGCCATTCCGGCAACGGCGTTGAGCACTCCGGCGTTGGCGCAGGCTGTACACGTTACTTGTTCGGCCGTGGGGGCTACGGGGAAGATTTCACGATAGGTGACTGAGCCGGGGACCTGAGTGAACAGTTGGGCCTCAAAGCGGCTGACGGCGGCAAAAACCAAAGGCTTGCCGAGGGCTTTGGCCGTCTCGCTGATTCGCAGACGCGAAGGGTAATTGTCGGTGCAGTCAACGAGGATGTCAAAGTCGGCCACGATGCGCTCGATGTTGCCCGCAGTAAGCATCTCGTTGAAGGTAACCACCTTAACGCCGGGGTTTAGTTCCTCAATGCGCCTTTTGGCGCTTTCGGTTTTCGGGACTCCTATAAGTTTAGTGGAGTGAATCACCTGACGCTGGAGGTTGCTCAGGTTAACGTTGTCGCCGTCGGCAACCCCGATAGTTCCAACGCCGGCCGCAGCCAGATAGAGCAGAACGGGCGAGGCCAGCGCGCCGGCCCCGCAGACAAGCACCGAGGCAGCCTTGAGTTTCTGCTGCCCGGGCAGGTCGATTTCGCATAGCGCCAGATTGGCGGCGTAGCGTTCGGTTTCTTCGTCAGTTAAAACGTTCATAATTATTGCGCAAAGTTACAAAAAACGCTTTAATTCTGCAAAAACATCTTAAAAGTTTGCAAGAATCAGGAAATTTCTTCGTAAATTTGTTGTGCTTTTAGCAACAAGTATTCAAATCTAACTTTTTTAACTACCGAAAAACGATGAAAAGTAAACGTGACCTCAAAAAACAGATTCGCTATATCTGCAGCGACCTCGTCGGCGAGTGTATGCTGATTGACCTTATTTGCCCGGAAGACAAGCACGACGAAGTTGCTCAACTGATTGTTAACCTCGCCGCCCTTCAGGAAGAGACCCTCGAACACTGCAACTTCAGTTTCGACAAGGCAGCGCGCGATTTCGCTTCGACCCACGAGTATAAGAAGGCCAAGAGCGCCTATTATCGTCAGGCCTACAACGCTCTCCACGAACAGTTTAATGCCCGCCTTTCGGAACTGGTTCATCAGATGAATCAGATTGCCGGGCTGGCTAAGGCCGAATGAAACGCCTCAGTTCGCTGATTTTGCGCCTGTTCGGGTGGAAGGTGACCGTCAGTGTCCCTGACTATCCGAAGTCGATTATCTGTGTTGCTCCGCATACGAGCAACTGGGATTTCTTCTTGGGCAAACTGGCCTACGCCTCCGTCGGGCGCAAGGCCGGTTTCCTCATGAAGAAATTTTGGTTTTTCTGGCCTTTGGGGCCGATTTTCCGTAGTATGGGCGGAGTGCCCGTAGGGGGTAATCCAGGCGTATCGCTGACCGCCCAACTGATTGAGCGTTTCAAGTCGGCCGACCGCCTGAACATTGCTATCACCCCCGAGGGAACGCGCTCGCTTACGCGCCGATGGCACACGGGCTTCCTTCACGTGGCTCTTGAGGCGCATGTGCCTGTCACTCTGGCGTATATCGACTTCCCGACGAAGACAATCGAGATGACCGAAACCTTTATGCCCTCGGGAGATATTGCAGCCGATATGCGCAAAATCAAAGATTATTACCGACCCTTCACGGGCAAATATCCCGATAAATTTTCAACCGAAGACGAATCAGATGGCGAATAATCCGCTGACAATCGCGGCCTTACCGCTCAATATACGCCAGGCCTCTCCTGCGGAGAATCTGGAGGCGGTTGCCGCCGCTTTGGAGACGCTGCGCCCCGGAACCGACATTCTTGCGCTTCCGGAACTTTTCTCGACCGGATTTATTGCCAACCCGGCGCAGATTGAGCAACTTGCCGAGGCTGACAATGGCTTTACGCTCAGCCGGTTGCGCCAACTTGCCGCCCGCTTTCGGGTTGCCCTTTGCGGCTCCTTTCTGGCGCGTAATGCCGACGGCTCCGAGTTCTATAACCGCGCCTTCTTTATCGAGCCCGACGGCTCCACGACCTATTGCAACAAGCGTCACCTCTTCGGCCTCAGCCCCGAGGCGAAACTGATGAAGGCCGGCCTGACCGACTATCGGACCGTTCGCTTCCGCGGATGGTCAATCGGCTTCGGCGTCTGCTACGATCTGCGTTTCCCCGCATGGTGTCGCAACCGGATTGTCCACGGCTCGCCGGCCTACGATCTCTTTATCTTTCTTGCCAACTGGCCCGAAGTGCGTGGCTATGCCCTCGACATCCTGCTTCGTGCGCGTGCAATTGAGAATCAGGCTTATGTTGCCTGCGCAAACCGCTCGGGCAGCGACGATTACGGGACCTACAACGGCCAGAGTTATCTCGACGACTTCCGCGGCAAGGTTGTTGCAAAATCTGAGGGCGAAGAGATTATCTATATGACAACCGACAGGGCGACTCTTGAGGCGTCGCGTCGAAAACTTACTGCGTTGGCCGATGCCGACGATTTGATAATCAACTATTGAACAACGTTTTATCTATGAAGAAAATTTTCCTCCTGCTGCCGGTATTGGTGCTTGGCGCCTGCACTTCGCCCGACCCGAATCCTGAAAAACCGCTCCCCGAAGTGACGGAGATTCCCGGCGAGGGAACCACCCCCGAGTTCAATCCGCAGTTCGTGCCCTCATATAGTTACGACATTCTGCCCTACGACGGCAAGGTTGCGGCCGACGCTCCCCAATATCATCCGACCGACGACGGCCTCAGCCCGCTGCTGACCGCATGGAAATATATTGTCGACGTGAAGTTCGACGGTCAGAAAACTCCCCAGGTCCAGAAGCCTAATGAGTGTAAGGCCGTAGTGACAATCGACGGAACAAACGTGAATATCGACCTGGGTGACACCGATTATATTAAGGTAGTGGCCCATGGAAAGTCTGACAACGGCTCGCTGCGCCTCGAAGGCAATCGCCGCCATATGCTTCAGGTCAACAACCTCGAACTTAAGTCGGCCGACCGCCCCGCAATCAACGACCAGAACGGCAAACGCCTCTTTCTTGACCTCGTTGGCCGCAACGTGATTGCCGACGGTTCGACCTATGTGAGCGCCCCGCTCGGCGAGGACCGCAAGGGCTGTTTCTTCGCCGAGGGCAACGTAGTTCTCTGCGGCGACGGTGTGCTCGAAGTGACCGGAAACTATAGCCACGGATTTGCTACCGACGGCTTCCTCTATGTCAATCCCGGCGCGACTCTCGCCGTTATCGACGCCGTTCGCAACGCAATCCACGTGAAGGGCTCGGCCAGCGAGGCCAACGCCTATCGCGGAATTGAGATTGTTGGCGGATACGTCTATGCCTACGCTTCCTCGCCCCGCGCAAAGGCCATGAAATCAGACTCTAACATCTGGATTCGCGGCGGCGAAGTGAGCCTCAACTGCTCAGGCGACGCCGCTCTCGACCCCGAAGACGGGAGCCTCAGTTCAGCCGCCTGCATCAAGTCGGACCTTACCGTCAAGGTTTCGGGCGGACTCGTGAACCTGACCGCCACCGGCACCGGAGCCAAGGGCATTAAGGCCAATGGCGCCGTAAATCTTGCCGGCGGACAGATGTTTGTGGCCCTCAGCGGCGACGCAATTCAGGGTGGGGGAGACTCGGCTACGCCTAAGGGTATCAAGGCCGACGGCAACCTGATGATTACCGCCGGCGGCAACTTCGTTTCGGCTCGTGGCGCCGGCTCTGTAGGCATCGAGGCCGACCGCGCAATCTCGATTGACGGCGGCGTGACCTACACCTTCGGAACCTCCAAAGGTATCTGCTGCTTGACGCCGACCCACGCCTCGGGCATCCTCCTTGCGGGCGGCCAAACCAATTCTGACTTCCCCGGAGTCTACAAAATGACCCTCACCGACGTCAAGGCGCAGACAATCTCAACCATTATGTCGACCGACGGCAAGGATGTCATCGCCTCCTTCCGCTGGCCCGCCCCGATGCCCTCGGCCACCCTCTCCTTCCTCAAATAATCCACTCGCGGTTAGTCGTGGTGGTAGGGTTCGTTGCGGAGGATTGTTTGGGCGCGATAGAGTTGCTCGACGAAGAAGAGGCGAACCATTTCGTGGTTGAAGGTCATGCGGCTCAGGGAAAGTTTGCCGTCGGCCCGCCGGTAGACGGCGGGCGAGAACCCGTAGGGGCCTCCGACTGCGAAGACGACCCTTTTGGCGCCTGAGGCCATCTGCTTTTCCATAAAGCCGGCAAACTCGCGCGAGGTCATTTCGCGGCCGTTTTCGTCGAGCAGAATCAAGCGGTCTGACGGCTCAATGCGCTTGAGCATCGCGTCGCCTTCAAGTTCCTTTTGCTTCTCGAACGTTAGCGATGCGGTCTTTTTCAGGTCGGCAATAATTTCGGTCTCGACGGGCAGATAGTGGCGCAGACGCTCCAGGTAAATGTCTATGCCTTGGCGGATTATGGGCTGCGTGGTCTTCCCGACGGCCATAAGTATCAGTTTCATTTTTTGTAGTTTTGCTGATTTTTATTTAAATTTGCAGCAAAATTACGAAAAAATCATTAAAAGGATGAAATCTAAAGACGAACTGATCGACGATTTGTTGACCTTGGCGTTTGCCGAAGATGTCGGCGACGGCGATCATACCACTCTGAGTACAATTCCCGCCGACGAGATGGGCAAGCAACGCCTTATTATAAAGGAGCCCGGAATTCTTGCCGGAGTTGAAGTGGCCAAGAAGGTGTTCAAGAAGTTTGACCCGTCGCTGAAAATGACCGTGTTCATCGAAGACGGAGCGGAAGTGAAGCCGGGCGACGTTGCGTTTGAGGTGGAGGGCAAGGTTCAGAGCCTGCTGCAGACCGAGCGCATCATGTTGAATATCATGCAGCGTATGAGCGGCATCGCAACGACCACCCGCCGCTATCAGCGCGAACTCGAAGGCCTGAAAACCAAGGTTATCGATACGCGCAAGACCCAACCCGGAATGCGCCTGCTCGACAAAGAGGCCGTGCGCATCGGCGGCGGAGGCAACCATCGCATCGGCCTGTTCGATATGATTCTTATTAAGGATAACCATGTGGACTTTGCCGGAGGTATTGACAAGGCTGTTGCTGCCGCCAAGGCCTACTGTGCCGAAAAGGGTAAAGACCTGAAAATCGAAGTCGAGGTCCGCAATACCGACGAAATCAATCAGGCGCTGAAGGCCGGAGTTGACCGCATTATGCTCGATAACTTCACCCCCGAGCGCACTGCCGAGGCCGTGAAACTCATCAACGGCGCAACCGAGATTGAATCGAGCGGCGGCATTACCCTCGACACCCTTCGGGCCTATGGCGAAACCGGCGTAGACTTTATCAGCGTCGGCGCCCTGACCCATTCGGTTAAGGGCCTCGATATGAGTTTCAAGGCTTGTTGACGCGCCCGTTTAGAGTAAAAGTTGGTCAAAAAGTTATCTAAATTTGCATAGTTGGGCAAATTTATGTATCTTTGCGCGTTGACTACGTCACATCCATTAGCAATTAATAACTTATTATCACATTATTAAGCATGAGTTTGAATATCATCGTGCTCGCCAAGCAGGTTCCCGATACCCGCAACGTGGGCAAAGATGCAATGAAAGAGGACGGCACCATCAACCGCGCTGCGCTGCCGGCTATCTTCAACCCGGAAGACCTCAACGCTCTTGAGCAGGCTCTGCGTCTGAAGGACGCCAATCCCGGCTCGACCGTGACAATGCTCACTATGGGTCTCCCCCGCGCCTCTGAAATCATTCGTGAAGCAATCTATCGCGGAGCCGACCGCGGCGTCGTTTTGACTGACCGCGTTTTGGGCGGCGCCGATACCCTCGCCACTTCCTACTCGCTGGCTCAGGCCGTGAAGAAGATGGAGGGTTACGACATTATTCTCGGCGGACGCCAGGCAATCGACGGCGATACCGCCCAGGTTGGTCCCCAGATTGCTGAAAAACTCGGAATTCCGCAGGTTACTTACGCCGAGGATATCCTTGAGTGCAAGGACGGACACGTAATCGTCAAGCGCCGTCTGGAGCATGGCGTCGAGACCGTCAAGGCCCCGCTGCCCTGCGTAGTGACCGTCACCGGCTCGGCCGACGAATGTCGCCCCCGCAACGCCCAGCGCGTCTGCA